>JBBSJY010000296.1:0-4441 GCA_038256845.1 Verrucomicrobiales bacterium
ACCCTCTGCGACCCGCTTGCGGGGTCGAATCCTCCTGTTGACCAGGTTCCCCGGGTATTCGTCGCAATCGCTCCTCGACCCGGGGCTACAAGCTCCGATCCCTACCGGGATCAAGAATGGATCGTTCCACATTCGAATCCCTAAAGGCATTGACCCTTGGGCGGGTGCATGGCGATGCCGACAATGGCGTTCACGATCAGTGCGCCGGCGAAGATGCAACGCTGCATCGGGCAAGTGCCGGAGAGCGGGGCCCTTCTTGGAGATTCGCGGAAGCCGGCAAATTTAGCGAAGGTCCTTTTCGGGATTTTCTTCGGTTACTTTCATGCTTGGAGTCTAGCAGATTAAAAGTGCAACGGACCAGTTCGATCCAAAGATTGAAATTCATCGACGCCCGCTCCCGTTAAAAGCGATGTTCCATCCCGGAGCGTTCTTCACGGAAGTCGTCCTGCCACCCGGAAATAACCCCATACCCCGTCTCCCGTTCACCGGCAGCCTCGCTCTGCTTCTGTTTTCCCAGCCCCTTGTCGCCACCGAAAGCAACGACGGGACCGACATCCGCGCAGGCCACTCCCACGAAGGCGAGGCCTTCAACGAAGGGCCACGGCAGTTCGCCAAACTCATCCCGGACTGCGGCGACGTCCATTTTCCCATCCAAAGCACCTGGCCCGAGGCCCAAACCTTCTTCAACCAAGGCGTCGGCCAGCTCCACGGATTCTGGTATTTCGAGGCCGAGCGCACCTTCCGCCACATCGCCGCCCACGATCCCCAATGCGCCATGGCATACTGGGGCATGGCCATGGCCAATTTTGAGAATCCAACCCGCGCCGCCGGATTCATCGCCAAAGCCATCGAGCACCGCGAGCACGCCGACGATGCCGGAAAACTCCACATCGACGCCCAGAACGCCTTCCTCACCGCCACCGGAAAGGACGCCGTCGCCAGCCGCCGCCAGTTGATACGCGACCTCGAAAACATCGTCCACACCTACCCCGACGACATCGAAGCCAAAGCTTTCCTCGCCTGCTATATCTGGCAGTTCAGCCGCAAGGAAGTCCCCATCAGCTCCCCCGAGTCTGTCGATGCGCTGCTCCAACAGGTTTTCGAAAAAGCCCCCATGCATCCCGCGCACCATTACCTCATCCACCTCTGGGATAAGGAAAAGGCCGTCCGCGCCCTCGATTCCGCACACCTCCTGGCGGATACCGCCCCGGCCATCGCGCACATGTGGCACATGCCCGGACACATCTACTCCCAGCTCCACCGTTACGAAGACTCCGCATGGTGCCAGATGGCATCCGCCCGCATCGATCACCAGCAAATGATGGAAACCCGCATCCTCCCCGATCAAATCCACAACTACGTCCACAACCAGGAATGGCTCATCCGCAACCACCACCGCCTCGGTGGTGCCCGCGAAGCCACCGCCGTCGCCAGGGCGCTCCTCGCCAACCCCCGCCACCCGACTCTCAATTCCCCGCAGAATCGCAAATCAAGCGTCCACTTCGGACGCACCCGCCTTTTGGAAACCCTCGAATTCTTCGAGCTATGGGACGAAGCGCTCGCTCTTTCCGAAACCGAATTCAGCGGCACCGAACCCACTGATTCCCACTATTTCAACCACCTCCGCCTCACCGGCATCGCCCACTTTGAAAAAGGCGATTCCAAAAAACTCACCGCCACCATTGAGGAAATTTCCCGCCAGCTCGCCACTGCCGAAACCGAAAAAACCACCGCCGTGGATGAGGCCCGCCAGGAGGCCGAAGAGCGGAAAAAGAATAAAAAGGACACCGATCGGGCAATCGCCGACGCCAGCAGGTCCCTCACCGAACAAATCCGCAACCTGAAGGAAATCCACGCCGAACTCGCCGCCCACGCCTCCATCCAAGAAGGCTCCGGTGAAACCGACTTCACCGCCATCCGCCGCCCGAAGCATGCCATTGCCCTGCTTCACCTCCGCGCCGGGGATTCCGAAACCGCCCTCAAGCTCTCCAAGGAAGCCCTCGCCACCAATCAAACCCTCCCGCTTGCCGCCCGGATCGAAATCCTCATGCAAACCGGCGATCACATCGCCGCCCGGGAAACCTTCGACCGCTTGAAACTCCTATCCGCCCACCTCGATCTCACCGCACCTCCCTTCCAGCGCGTAACTTCCATAGCCGCGGAGTTCGGCGAAGCACCCGATTGGCGCATCCCCGTCAGCATCCCCGCCGACATCGGCAAACGACCCGATCTCACCCTCCTCGGCCCTGAAAACTGGACACCCCCTCCTGCTCCGGCCTTTTCCCTGCCCTCCGCGGATGGGAAGTCGCTCGCCCTCGATGACTACAAAGGCAAGCCCCTCGTCGTCCTCTTTTACCTCGGCCACGGCTGCCTCCACTGCATCGAGCAACTCAACGACTTCGCGCCAAAGCGCGCCGCCTTTCTCGAAGCGGGCATCGAAATGCTCGCCATCAGCACGGATCAGGTGGGGGAGCTGGAGAAATCCCATCAAGCCTATTCCCAAGAAGGAGCCTTCCCGTTTCCCATCCTCGCCGATCCATCACTCGCCAGCTTCAAGGCCTACCATGCTCACGACGATTTCGAGAATCAAGCCCTCCACGGCACCTTCCTCATCGATCCCGCCGGGCGCGTCCTCTGGCAGGACATCGGCTCCGAGCCATTGCGGAAACCCGATTTTCTCCTCCACGAAGCCCGCCGGCTCCTGACATTGCAGACGCTGGAGTTCAATTGATCCCGCCTGTATCACTGCCGCGCGTGATGATTTGTGAAATGGCGAAGCCGCAAAGGCAGGGACCGATCTCCGAGCGGTCCGGCGCGTGGCGCGAGAATGAGAAAGCGAATGTGCGGCGCGCCGGCTCCATTCATTCGCGGATCATTCGCATCCCACGCGCCGGACGCCCCGGAGGTGCGTCCCTGCCATCATCGCAGGGCGACGAATGAACGATCCCGTTTTCACAAAACCTCGCGCGCGGCAGTATAGCTGCCAGGTCAGGCCCCGCTTCCGATCGCACACCACTGACGGCGTCGCCGAGGACGGTATCCAATCAAGCTCCAACCTTCGGATACGGGCTTTCTTCCGCACCGCCATCGGGGATTTTACATCCGGATAATTCTTTCTAGGCAAAAAGGCCGGAGAGAAAGTGCCAGCGATCAGTGATCAGTGGAAGCAACGGTTGCCTTCGGCGCGGCCGGGGGCGCGCTCCCGGGTTTGAATTTGGTCACCATGAAGCCACCGAGCGCTGCCAGCAGAATTCCGAGGATAAAGGGGAGGGGAATGGCGGCAAAGCCACCCTTGGGCGGGTGCATGGCGATGCCGACGATGGCATTCAAAATCGGCGCGCCGGCGAAGATGATGGACATGACCGAGATGGCGACGATGCCGGGGTTCATGCCGGATTTCGCGCCGGAGGCCATGGCGAGCAGCACGAAGAACGCGCCGATGGCTCCGAGGATACCGGCGAAAAGCGAGATCCACATGCCTTTCGGCGGCATGTTCCAGCTCATGTTCTTCGATGCCAGCAGAATGATGAGGGGTGCGAGGACTGCGGTGAGGAAGTAGGCGATGCCGACGAAAAGGAAGGCCTTGTAGCGGCCGAGTTCCTTGTCCGCCATGTGGACCTGGCCGGAGTGGAGGAAGATGCCGTAGAGGCCCCAACAGGCGACGGTGACGAGGGCGAGGTAGAACCAGTTCATGTTTTTTTGCATTTTCGGGAGGGTCTTCGGTCCGGAACTTTGGGAGGGAGAACCAATGTTCTGCGGTGGGATGGCACTAGGAGCGGCGGAGGCAAAGAGACAGATCAACGGCGAATTGTCAAAGGCGGCGGCGGGTGAGGGGAATCGTTCGTCGCCTCGTTGGCCCCCCTCGCGGCGTCGGCTGGACCTTCGGGGAACCCTTGATGCGGATCATCGCCTCCCACACCGATGTGCAGACCACTGCAACCTGAGCCCCGTCCAGGAGGCGGCCTTCCAGTCGCTTGGATTAGAGTTCGATGCTGCGTGAGCTGCTTCATCGCGAGTAATCATGGAAAAATATTTGCCTTATCGCATATTAGTTGCGTTACTCCGCGCGTGGACTTGTTTTCTCCGAAAAACGGCAGTGCGGATGTGACCCGGGCGGTGAAGCGCTGGGCGGCGGAGTGCCGGCCTGAATTGGATGCGGTCGCGCATGTCGCGGAGCTGCGTTGCCATGAGGAAGGCTGCCGGGATTTCGAGACGGTGGTCACTTGGATGTGCTCGCCGCCGCTCGTCGTGAAAATTTTCAAGCCTATCAACCAAATCACCCGCGAGGACGTGCAAGCCGCGTGCTCCGGGGACCCAACCACCATCGAACCATGTCAGAAAGAACACCTGTAACCGTCCTCACCGGCTTCCTCGGAGCCGGCAAAACCACCCTGATGAACCGCGTGCTCACCGAGCAACACGGCCAGCGAATCGCCGTCAT
>JBBSJY010000297.1:0-4396 GCA_038256845.1 Verrucomicrobiales bacterium
CGAAAGAACAAACACATGCCAGACGAAGCCCCACGCTGCCCCGTTGACCACGCCGCCCCAGCCCCCGAAAGCAAATGCCCATTTAACCATGCGCCCAGCACCGGCACGACCAATCGCGATTGGTGGCCGAAGGCGCTGCGGGTCGATCTCCTCAATCAGCATTCGTCGAAGTCCGATCCGATGGGCGGGGACTTCAACTACGCGGAAGAATTCAAAAGCCTCGATCTCGCGGCGCTGAAATCGGATCTCACCGCACTGATGACGGACTCCCAGGACTGGTGGCCGGCGGACTTTGGTCACTATGGCGGTCTCTTCATCCGCATGGCCTGGCACAGCGCCGGTACCTACCGCACCGCAGACGGCCGCGGCGGCGGCGGCAGGGGACAGCAACGTTTCGCACCCCTCAATAGCTGGCCGGACAACGTCAGCCTCGACAAGGCGCGCCGCCTGCTTTGGCCCATCAAACAGAAATACGGCCGCAAGATTTCCTGGGCCGATCTGATGATCCTAACGGGCAATGTCGCGCTGGAATCCATGGGCTTCAAAACCTTCGGCTTCGGCGGCGGGCGCGAAGACACCTGGGAGCCGGATCACGACGTTTATTGGGGTCGCGAGACCACCTGGCTTGGCGGCGACAAGCGCTATGCCCACGGTTCCGAAGGCGTCGTGAAAGACGGTGGCGTCCTCGTTTCCGATGACACCGCGGACGGAGACATCCACTCGCGCAAGCTGGAAAATCCGCTCGCTGCCGTGCAGATGGGTCTCATCTACGTCAATCCCGAGGGCCCGGACGGCAATCCCGATCCGCTCAAGTCCGCCTACGACATCCGCGAAACCTTCGGCCGCATGGCGATGAACGACGAGGAAACCGTGGCGCTCATCGCCGGCGGCCACACCTTCGGAAAAACCCACGGCGCAGGCCCGGCGGACAATGTCGGCGACGAACCGGAAGCCGCCGGCCTCGCGGAACAGGGCTTCGGCTGGAAAAACAGCTTCGGCACCGGCAAAGGCGGCGACACCATCACCAGCGGCCTCGAAGTCACCTGGACCACGACCCCGACGCAGTGGAGTAACAATTACTTCGAAAACCTCTTCGGCTACGAATGGGAGCTCACCAAAAGCCCCGCCGGCGCCCAACAATGGCGGCCGAAAGATGGCGCCGGAGCAGGCACGGTGCCCCATGCGCACGACTCGTCCAAACGCATCGCCCCCAGCATGCTCACCACCGACATCGCCCTCCGCGCGGATCCCGAATACGAAAAAATTTCCCGCCGTTTCCTCGAAAATCCGGACCAGTTCGCCGACGCCTTCGCCCGCGCGTGGTTCAAGCTGACCCACCGCGACATGGGCCCGCGCGACCGTTATCTCGGATCGGAAGTGCCTGCGGAAATCCTTATCTGGCAGGACCCAGTCCCGGCCGTCGATCACCCGCTCGTCGATGCCCAGGACATCGCAACTCTCAAGGCGAAGGTCCTCGCATCCGGCCTAACCATTTCCGAGCTGGTCTCCACCGCCTGGGCCTCCGCATCCACCTTCCGCGGCTCCGACAAACGCGGCGGCGCGAACGGTGCGCGCATCCGCCTCGCTCCGCAGAAAGATTGGGAAGCCAATCAGCCTGCCCAACTCGCCAAGGTGTTAGGCGTAATCGAAGGCATCCAGACGGACTTCAACGGCACCGCTTCCGGCGGGAAAAAGATTTCCCTCGCCGACCTCATCGTCCTCGCCGGTTGCGCGGGAGTCGAGCAGGCGGCGAAAAATGCCGGGCACACGCTCACCGTTCCCTTCACCCCGGGCCGCACGGATGCCTCGCAGGAACAAACCGATGTGGAATCCTTCGCTTTCCTCGAAGCGAGCGCCGATGGCTTCCGGAACTATCAGAAAACCCGCTACAGCATCCCCGCTGAGGAACTGCTCATCGACAAGGCCCAGCTCCTCACCCTCACCGCGCCGGAGATGACCGTCCTCATCGGCGGCCTGCGCGTGCTGAATGCCAACACCGGCGGTATCCAAGCCGGTGTATTCACCCGGCAGATCGAAGCCCTAACCAATGACTTCTTCGTCAATCTCCTCGATATGGGCACCGTCTGGAGTTCGCTTTCGCCGGACGATCAAGCCTTCGAAGGCCGCGACCGCAAAACGGGCGAACTCAAGTGGACCGGCACCCGTGTCGATCTACTCTTCGGATCGCATGCCATCCTGCGCTCGCTCGCGGAAGTTTATGCGACCTCGGACTCGCAAGCCAAGTTCGTTCACGACTTCGCCGCCGCCTGGACCAAGGTCATGAACCTTGACCGCTTCGATCTCGCGTAATTCTTCGCCGAGAAACGAAGATCACCGCGCCCCGGACCCTGGCAGGTCCGGGGCGCTTTCGTTCGGCCTCGCTCGGACGATGCCGTAGAAATCCAATATGATTAACAGGTTTCTGCATGGCACTGAGCGAAGCCGCGGGACACCTCGGTCATTCGCTTATTGAATTGCTCCAGCGAGCCCTCAGGGTCATGCCCGGACTTGAACTGCATCACGATTCACTGCTAAACATTTAAACTCCCATTTGGAAAACCTCATGAAATTCGAAACGCTACAACTTCACGCCGGCCAGGAAATCGATCCCGCGACCCAGTCCCGGGCGGTGCCCATCTATCAGACCACGGCCTATCAATTCAAGGATTCCGCCCACGGCGCTCGCTTGTTCGCACTGCAGGAGTTCGGGAATATCTATACCCGGATCATGAATCCCACGAACGACGTCTTCGAGAAGCGGATGGCCGCGCTCGAGGGCGGCGTCGCGGCATTGGCGACTTCCTCAGGCCACTCCGCCCAGTTCCTGGCGATCAATAATATCACCACCGTCGGCGACAATTTCGTGACCACCTCGCACCTCTACGGCGGGTCCTACAATCAGTTCAAAAACGCCTTCAAGAACATCGGAGTCGAAGCCCGTTTCGCTGATGGCGTGAAGGTGGAAAGCTACGAGCCTTTGATCGATTCCAGGACCAAGGCGATCTATCTGGAGAGCATCGGCAACCCCGGACTCACGGTTCCGGATTTCGAAGCCTTCGCTGCCATCGCGAAAAAGCACGATCTGCCGCTCATCGTGGATAATACCTTCGGCGCGGGCGGCGCCGTGTGTCAGCCGCTCAAGTGGGGTGCTCACATTCTCGTCGAGTCGGCCACCAAATGGATCGGCGGCCACGGCACGAGCATGGGCGGCGTCATTGTGGATGCCGGAACCTATGACTGGGGAAATGGTAAATATCCCCAGTTCACCAGTCCGTCGCCGAGCTATCACGGCGTGATTCTTAACGATGCCTTCGGCGTCGACGGACCCATGGGAAACATCCAGTTCATCATCCGCTGCCGTGTCGAGGGCCTGCGCGACTTCGGCCCCTCACAGTCGCCGTTCAATTCGTTCCTCCTTCTCCAAGGGTTGGAAACACTTGCCCTGCGCGTCGAGCGGACTTGCGAAAACGCTCTCGCCCTGGCCCGGTGGCTGGAAAGCCACTCCGAAGTGGTGGCGGTGAACTACCCCGGATTGGCCAGCCATCCCAGCCACGCGATGGCGCAAAAATATCTGCAACGCGGCTTCGGCGGCGTGCTCTCTTTTGAACTGAAAGGCGATCGCTCACGGGCCGAGAAATTTGTGAACAGCCTGAAGTTGATCTCACACCTCGCCAATGTCGGCGATTCCAAGACGCTGATCATTCACCCGGCTTCCACCACCCACTCCCAGCTCTCGTCCGCTGAGCAGATCACCGCAGGAGTGCAGCCCGGCATGCTACGCGTCTCGCTGGGCATCGAGCACATCGACGATATCCAAGCTGACATCGAGCAAGCTCTGGCAGATTGAGAACGACCTGCTCCCGCTCACCCGAAGCTCATCTGGGCGTCAAAAACCGGCTTGATAGGTAATTCACGACTGAGTCCACCGCTCCATCTTCTTCAAATCAACAATCCGAAATCGACAATCATCCATCGGAAATCTCCCCGACCTCTGCGAGGATCGCCACCTTGGCACATCGGACGGCTAACGCATCGTCAGCACTAGCGACTGGACCCGCGTAGAAACGTCGCCCCAAACTCAAGAAGGCCCCGGACGCCCCCGTCACCCAGCCCGCTCAATGGTTCCAATAGGGAGGGGGGACAATCCTGTCCCCCCTTCTTCACACCCGCACAAACCAAGAACCCGTTGCTGATACAACGCTGCAGAATCCAACACTTGTTAGTCGAGGCCACAACAATTTCGATTCCTCCCTTGCCAACCGGAGTCAGGTGTCGATTATCCCAATCGACTGCTAAGATCCGCGCCCTGAAATGAACTTTCCCCCGACCTCACAAACCGCCGCCGCCCTGGCTCGAGGAATCGCCCGCCCAGCGAAGAACCGCGTTCACTCGCGCG
>JBBSJY010000298.1:0-4392 GCA_038256845.1 Verrucomicrobiales bacterium
CCCGAATCGATCCGCAGGCGTCTCGGCGAATCGGTCGGCAAACAACGCCTGATGAATGAGGACGGACACATGCTCCTGCTGCTCCATCAGCCCCCCCGTGAGGAAGACAACGAAAAACGGAACGCGATGGCCGTCTGGCGAAATCCCGCCGGCGAGTGGAAGAGCTCCCCGATTGCAGGTGGCCTCACCGGTCTGCAAGGCCATCTCGCCGCCTATCGCACCGCCATCCATCAACTCGACGAAGCGGTGGAATCCGCGAAAACCGCCCGCCACTACTTTGACGCGATGCGGGTCATCCATCCGCTCCAGCGCTCCACCAGGCACTTGCACGAAGTGCTCCAGGCAACCCGGGCCGCGCTTCCCGGAGACCTGCGCTTCATCAACCTGCGCGACGAAGCGGCCGATCTCGAACGGGGCATCGACCTCATCGCCGCCGATGCGAAAGCCGGCATGGATTTCACCCTCGCGGAATCGTCCAGCCAGCAGGCCCTCGCCGCGGATATCGCCAATCACGAAGCCCGCCGTCTCAACCGTCTCGCCGCCTTCTTTCTTCCCCTCGCCACCCTCGTTGCCTTTTTCGGGATGAATCCGCCCGAGTTCATCTTCGAGAGCAGCGGCTCCTGGCTGGTCCTCGCCGCGGGGATCTTGTTGGGCTTTCTCGTCCATACCCTCGTCGCTCACGGAAAACGGAAACACTGACGCGCGGTCAGCCAAGATCACCCGGATGCCGGTCAAAATTCTCCAGCCCTTCTTCACCGCCAAAGGCTGGGCTCCCTTCAAATTCCAGCAGGAGACCTGGTCCGCCTACCTCGCCGGAAATTCCGGGCTTCTCCACGCCCCCACAGGCCTCGGCAAGACCCTCGCCGTTTACCTCGGCCCGCTCGCAGATTCCCTCCAGCACCCCGCCGACGGCTGCCGGATCCTCTGGATCACGCCCCTCCGCGCCCTTGCTACGGATACCCTCCGCGCCCTGCGTGAGCCGCTCGAATCCCTCGCCCCGCATCTCACCGCCGAGGCCCGCACCGGCGACACCCCCGCCGCCCTCCGCGCCCGCCTCCGCAAAAAACTCCCCCACACCTTCGTCACCACGCCCGAGTCCCTCTCGCTCATGCTCACCCATGGCGATACCCGGGAAAAACTCAGCCAGCTCCGCTGCGTCATCGTCGATGAATGGCACGAGCTGTTAGGCACCAAGCGCGGCGTCCAGACCGAGCTCTGCCTCGCCCGCCTCCGCGCCTGGCTGCCCCAGCTCCGCACCTGGGGCCTCTCCGCCACCCTCGGCAACCTAACCCAAGCCCGCGACACCCTCATCCCCTCAAGGAGTGTCGGCGTCCCGCCTGCATCTCTTCCACTGACCATCTCCGCCGATCTCTCGAAACAGATCACCATCGAAACCCTCATCCCCAAGGAAATCGACCGCTTCCCCTGGTCCGGCCACATCGGCACCCGCCTCGCCCCGCAGGTTGTCCGCCACATTGAAAAGGCCGCCACCACCCTCCTCTTCACCAACACCCGCTCCCAAACCGAAATCTGGTTCCAGGAACTCCTCTCCCTCAAACCCGAGTGGCAGGACCGCCTCGCCATGCACCACGGCTCGCTCGACCGCACCGAGCGCGACCGCGCCGAAAACGGCCTCCGCGACGGTTCCTTGAAATGCGTGGTCTGCACCTCCTCACTCGACCTGGGCGTCGATTTCTCGCCCGTGGACCAAGTCATCCAGGTCGGCTCGCCAAAAGGCATCGCCCGCCTGCTCCAGCGCGCCGGCCGCTCCGGCCACCAACCCGGCAAAACCTCCCGCATCCTCTGCGTCCCCTCCAACGCCCTCGAACTCGTCGAATTCGCCGCCGCGCGGGATGCCGCCCAAGCCCGCCACATCGAATCCCGCCCGCCCCTCCGCAAGCCACTCGACGTCCTCGTCCAGCACCTCGTCACCTGCGCCATCGGCGAGCCGTTTCTTCCGGATGAAATGCGCGGGGAAATCCGGTCCACCCGCGCCTATCACGATCTAACAGACGACGAATGGCAATGGTCGCTCGGCTTCATCTCCAGCGGCGGAAAAGCCCTTGCCGCCTACCCCCGCTATCAGAAAGTCCGCGTCGAGAACGGCCGCTACACCGTCGATGACAAGCGCCTCATCCTCCAGCACCGCCTTTCCATCGGCACCATCTCCAGCGACCCCGCCGTTGTCATCCGCTTCGCGAACGGCCACACCCTCGGCACCGTCGAGGAATCCTTCATCGCCGGCATCAAGACCGGCGGCCACCTCATCTTTTCCGGCCGCCACCTCACCCTCGTCCGTTTCCACCAGCGCACCGCCACCGTCAAGCCCGCCGGAAAAACCACCAAAGGCCGCATCGCCATCTGGGGCGGAGCCAAAATGCCCCTCTCCACCGAGCTCACCCACGCCATCGCCCAACGTCTCAAAGAAGGGAGCACGGGCATCTTGCCTGTATCTTCAGCAGAGACTCCAGCGCCGAAAACACTCCCCCCTGCCCCGGAGATGGCCGCCATCGCCCCCATTCTCGACATCCAGCGCCGCTGGTCCCGCCTTCCCTCCGACGACACCCTCCTCATCGAATTCACCCGCTCAAAAGAAGGCGAGCACCTCTTCCTCTTCCCCTTCGCCGGCCGCCTCGTCCACGAAGGCCTCGGCACCCTCGTCGCCTACCGCATCGGACGCGAAAACTCCCAATCCATCCAGGCCACCCAGAACGACTACGGTTTCTCCCTAACAGCCAAACGCGGCCTCGTCCTCGACGAGCAATCCCTCCGCCGCCACCTCAGCCCGGACAACCTGTTAGAAGACCTCATCGCCTGCATGAACACCGCCGAACTCGCCCGGCGAAACTTCCGCGAAATCGCCCGCGTCTCCGGCCTCATCCTCCAGCAGCCGCCCGGACGGCAGGACCGCTCCCGCCGCGAACTCCAGTCCAGCGCCACCCTTCTTTTTGAAGTCCTCCAGCGCTACGATCCCGAAAACCTCCTCCTCCACCAATCCGAGCGGGAGATCCTCGAAAAGCAGCTCGAATACACCCGCCTCCACCAAGTCATCCAAAATCTAACACAGCGCCCGTTCCATCTGGTCGAGACCGAGCACCTCACACCCATGGCCTTCCCCCTCTGGGCCGACCGCCTTCAGTCCACCCTCGTCGCCGCCGACGCCGCCACCCGCCTCGCCGACATGTTGGAAGAACTCAACGTGGCGGCGGATTCCATCCGCCCAGCCCCCCAGAAAGCCATTGTCACCGAAGACCCCTCAAAGCCCGCACCAAAACCCTATCATCTCAAACCCATCCGCCGCCGCCACGGCTTCTGAAGGCGCATCCCGCCGGTTTTCTCTCGCGCCCGCAGGGCTCCCCATCCTTGATCGCTGCGGATGAGAATCTTGCTGGGAATCGCAATGGCCGCCGCCTTGCCGCTGGCTGTCGAAGCCGGGCCGCGGCGGGTTGCGGACGTGAGCAAGCAGTTGGAAACGCTTGGCGCGCATCCTTCGGGTATGGTGGCGGCGGGCGGACGCGTGTTTTTCAGCGGAGAGGACCGCGTCCACGGCCGGGAGCTCTGGATGACGGACGGGACGGAGGCGGGAACGAAGCTGGTAAATGATCTGCGGGTGGGACAAGCGGGATCGCATCCCGCCATGCTGAGGGCCGTGGGGGACCGCGTTTTCTTTTTCGCCGACGATGGCGAGCACGGAGTGGAGCTATGGAGCACCGACGGCGAGGTGACGGTCATCGCCGGAGACCAGCGGCCGGGAGGCATCAACTTCAGCCCTCGGCAAGCGGTGGCGGCGGGCGGGCTGCTCTACTTCGCGGAGGGGCCGAATCCCGGCCCGTCCGACTTCATGGGCTATGGCTTGTGGCGCAGCGATGGCACGTCGGACGGCACGTTCCCTTTGAATTTACGGGATCCTGATACGTTTCTCCTCCCGTTCGGTCGTGCGGACCTGCTGACGGAGTTGGGAGGCGGGTTGTTCTTCACCAACCATGGACGGGAGTTATGGCAGTCGCCGGGAACGCTGGCGGAGACAGTCCGTTTGGCAGACCTCGGGGACGGGGCGCAAATCATATCCATGTTAGCCATTGAGAACAGTCTGTGGTTCACGCTGCACCGCTCGGATCCGTCGCTTTTCCAGGTGGCGGGCGGGAGACTTTTCTTTGCCGCGAATGATGGCATCCATGGCGACGAGTTGTGGCGGAGCGACACCGGGGGCACCGCCCTTGTCCGGGACATACGACCGGGAACCGGCACCTAGTATCCCGGTGGCTTGACCGCCTTCGGCGAGCGGCTGGCATTTTCAGCCCGGGACGGAAACGAGAGCGGGTTGTGGATCACCGACGGATATGAAACCGCAAAGTTGAAGGGCAACGCCGGAAATCAGATGGTGATGCTCGA
>JBBSJY010000299.1:0-4353 GCA_038256845.1 Verrucomicrobiales bacterium
CGCTCGTTGCGGTCTCCCCCCTTGCTGGCAAGGGCGAGGTTGGAAGAGTCCACGGCGGGTTTGGGAATATCAATCCACTCCTCCGCGCGACCGACGCGCACTTCGGTTTCCCGGACCGAGTCGAGATATTCGCCGAGCTTCGCCCGGTCGGATTGGCCGAGCTTGTTCTGGAGAGCTTTCGCCTCGTTGAGGACCTCGTCGAGGATGCTGCGTTTCTGGGCGAAACGACGCAAAGTGGCTTCACGCGAACCGGCGTCCTCAGGAACAAAAAGGCGGTCAAAGATGCGCTGCGGGCTGTTTTCCGCCGGAATGGGAGTGCCGTTGCGGTCAAACGAGAGCGTATTGGTGTGGCGGGCGGGTCCGGTGCCGGAGCCATTCGAGAGCTGCAGGGACGGGAATCGCGTGCTGGCGCCCACGACCTCGGCGATCCGCTGGTCAACGGACACGGAATTTGCATACTGCTGCCCCGGAATCCGGGTGAGATTCGCGCCGGTAAGCCAGGTATCTGCACCGGCGTGACCGCCTGTGGAGTTCGGATGGCCCAGGCCGCTAAGGACCGAAAAGTCGTTCTGGTGGGCGCTCAGCTTTTCCAGCGAAGGCGAGAGGGCGTAGCCTTTGCCTGTACCTTCCGGCAGCCATTCCCTGATGTTCACGCCGTTGGGAATATAGCAGAAGATCACCCGGGGGGCTGGCTTGACGGCGCTTTTCGCCAGCGGTTTGAAAGCGGAGGCAGCGTGGAGACGGGGCATCATAGCTTCCAGCAGCGGCAGTGTGAGGGACACGCCAAGCCCACGGAGGACCGTGCGGCGGGAGAGGGTTTGTCTGAGAAGTGGGTTCATAGTTTATTTGGTGCTAAAGGCTGGGGAGGTGACGATGTGGCGGATGAGCGCACGCAGAGTGCGGCCATCCCGTTTCATCGCGGCGACAGACAGGTCCACCGCAGGGCGATCCGAAAATCCAAGTTCGCGGCCGAGCGCGTAGGTATGTAGCTGGCTGGAAAGGGCGGTGAGAAACTTATCCCCGCTCTTGAGAAGCTCTTCCTGAAGCCCGGCCACGCCGACGAAAGTGGAGCCGTCCGGCATTCTCGCGCTGGCATCAATGGGTGGGTCGTTGTCGTTGATGCGTCCTTCTTGGCCGTGACCCTCCTGCTCGCGCCACTGGCCTGCGGCGTTGAAATTCTCCAGAGAAAGGCCGAGCGGATCGATCTTGTTGTGGCAGCGGGCACAGGAGGGATTCTCGCGGTGGATGGCGAGGCGCTGACGCACGGTGGCCTTGTCGATGCCGGGGATGTCCGAAGGAATTTCGCCGACGTTGGCCACAGGAAGACCGGGATCGCTGCCGAGGAGGGTTTTGAGAACCCATACGCCGCGCATGACCGGCGAGGTGCGGGTGCCGTTTGAGGTGATGGAGTGAATCGATGCCTGAGTGACGACGCCGCCGCGGGGGATGCCGGAAGGGACCGGAACGCGCCGCATTTCATCTCCCTTCACGTCGGGAATCCCGTAGAAGCGGCCAAGGCGCTCGTTGATGGTCACGAAGTCGGACTTGATGAAATTCCGCACGTCCAGATCGTTGTCGAGAATTTCGGCGAAGAACGCCTCGGATTCGCGGACGATGGACGTCTCAAAGTGTCGGTCGTAATCCGGGTAAAGGCTCCGCACCGGGGGATTGGAGCCGACCTCCCGGAGACCGAGCCACTGGCCGGAGAAATTACTGACGAACGCGCGGCTCTTCGGATCCTTGAGCATGCGGTCGATCTGTGCAAGTAGGACGTCCTTATCCATCAGGCGGTCGCTTTGCGCGTCTCTGAAGAGCTCGGCGTCCGGCATCGAGGACCAAAGGAAATAAGAGAGGCGGCTGGCGAGCTCGAAGGCATTGAGAGGACGCGGGTCATCCTCCGGGGCGGCGGGTTCCACGAGGAAAAGGAAGTGGGTCGAGGAAAGAACGGCGGCCAGCGGCAACTTGATCGCCTCGATGAACGATGATTTTTCGGCGCGCAGGCGGGTGAAGAGAGCGAGCTTGGAATCCACTTCGCTGGCGGTGACCTCACGCCGGTAGGCGAAGTGCATGAAGCGGCTGATGATCTCACGCGCTTCCGCGACTTCGTTTTTTCCCCCGGTGGAGGTTCCCAGGACCTGGGTATGGCTGGCGGGCGGCCAGGACGGATAATGGGGCCCTTCAATCTCGACCCAGTCGATCAGCAGCTCGGGCCGGGCGAATTCCTCGTGACCTTGGATCCGGCGGTTTTCCAGGCTGTTCGGGATTTCGTAAGCCGCGCTGAAAGTGAGTCCGGCCCTCTCGGTGTTCATGCGGGTGCGGATCTCATAAATGCCGGGATCCGTTTCGGACGCGGGCACATCCATTTCGGCGATCGGGGTCGGGGTGCCGCCAAGATTGCGGATGACTTGGACGCGTGGCGGGCCGTAGTTGTAAAAAGGTGACTCCTCGAAGTGGCGCAGCCCATTGTCGAACTCGCGCTGATGATATTGCTTCCTGTTCGGATGGGCGGCATCCTGCTCCGCTTTTCTGACTCCCAAAAGTTTTTTGGCGGACTCGACCACCGCCGCGCGGTCCGGGACCCGGCTGGCGGCTCGGAAGCGGATGATATACTCACCCTCCTCCGGGACATTGAAGTCGCCCCTGACGGAAAACGTCCGGTTCCCAGCCTCCTTGCGCATCACCACAAAGCCGTTGTCGAACTTGTTGTCGCCAGCCCTAGTTATCAAGCGCTGCCCATCGACTCGAAGCTCCGTTTGTCCTTTTTCGCTATTCGGATCGGCCTTGACACGCCACAAGATGCTGGGGGGAGCCTCCGGCTGGTCCACCAACGCACGGTCGAGGATCTCGAAAGCGGCATCATAATAAAGCTCGATCTGGAGTGGTGAGAGGGTCAGAACTGAGCCGATGTTGTCGAATCCGCCGGCCGAAGGGTCTTCGGGAAATCCTTCGGCGGGTTGATAATCCACACCGACGAGGTCGCGGATCGTGTTGTTGTATTCCTCGCGGTTCATGCGGCGGAGGACGGTCCGTGATCCGCGCTGGGCGAGCTCGGCGCGCCCCAGCTCCGCCGCCAGCCAGTCGGCGAAGACACCCGCGGCTTCCGGATCCGGCTGGGGCTCTTCCTCCGGCGGCATCTCATGGCCATTCACCGCATTGACGACTTCGCTCCACAGCTCCGCGGTGCGCGGATCGCTGAAATCATTGGGCAGCGTATCCAGCCGCAGCTTTCCCTTTTGCTTGTCCGGACCGTGGCATTCCACGCAATGGCGCTCGATGAACGGGCTCACCGTTTTCCGGAAGCCCTGCTCATCAGCAACATGCGGACTCTCAGCCCTAGCCGGGGCGGAAGCGATTGCGAGAAACGCGCAAATGGAAACAAGGGAAAAGCGGATCATGTGGTGACGAGAATTCTTGATGGGATTTGGAGGGAAATGGGATTTGGAGAAAACCAAGACCGCTTTTCATCCGCATTTGGATGATCCTGCGATCTCCCTCTGACCCCCCAAAGTAACATCCGCGCCATCCGTGCGCCACCTTCCCTTACCCCTACGATAGTATGGCTCGTTCTTTCTGGCATTGGGCGGGCATCCTGCCAAAATTTCAACCCTAGCATCCGATTTCCTCAAGCCCATGATTCCTGCCCTACGAATGATCCGCATCGCCTTTCTGGCTGCTGTCGCCATCCTCCCGCTGCCGCTCCACGCGCAGATCCTCCCTGCCTGGATCTGGGCCGGGCAGGCTGCGGAGGAGGACGGGGAAATCCACATCCGCCGCGTGTTCAATACGAAGGGGGGAGAAAAGGTCCGGCTCGCCGCCACCTGCGATTCCGGAATGACCATCTACCTCAACGGCAAGGTCGTTGCGGAAAGCGAGACGTGGAAGACGCCGAAGTTTATCGACCTGAGCCAGGATTTGCCAAAGGGCGACAATCTGATCGCGGTGAAGGCGACGGGCCGGGGAACCGGACCCGCAGGATTTATCGCAAAACTGGTGATCGAGCGCGGCGAGGAACGGCAGGAAATCCCACCCGACGCAACCTGGAAGGTTTCATCGGCATCGGAAGCGGAAGAGGGAGAGGATTGGAAGACATCAGTCGCGTTTGACGACAGCGGTTGGAAGCCCGCCGTCGTCATCGCTTTCGCGGGCGAAGGTCCCTGGGCGGACACCGTGCGGACGAGGACGCTCGACAGCATGCCAGCCGCTGCGGAGCCCCAGGCGACCGCCGTCGGGGCCATCAAGATCAAGGAGGGATTCACGGTGGAGCTGCTTTATAGTGTCCCCTTGGAAACGGAAGGATCCTGGGTGGCTTCCTGTTTTGATGACAAGGGCCGGCTTATCGTGAGTGACCAGTAC
>JBBSJY010000300.1:0-4319 GCA_038256845.1 Verrucomicrobiales bacterium
ATAGAGAGTCTTTCGGCTTGTACTTTGTCGGTGATGATCGGGATGAGGGACGATTGCTGGCGGGGCAAAGTGACATTGCCGACAGTGTATTGGAACAACTCGCCGAGATCCTCCGCGGAGGCCATGGCGGAAATGCTGGCGGCCGCGTCGAGCCCTTGGTCGGCCCTAAGGGCGGTTCCGGCGAAGGGCATGACTCCAGCCGAGAAACGATCGGCGGCGTCCTCCATTTCCATCATCGGGGAGGGCGCGGCGGGGGCGTTGGCACCTCTTATTTCCGCCTTTTTCCGTTCGAGCATTCCTTCCTGATACATCTGAGGGCGCAGAGAGGCGAAATTTTCCGGCTTGACCTCCGGGCGGGGCATGTAAAGCGGTTGATAGAGATCCTGAATGAACGAGATCGGCCGGCCGCTGATGAGGCTGAGCTCGACGTTGTTCCAGTCGTTGTCGGTCTGGTTCTCGATGATCGCCCAACCTTGCAGCATCGGCTCCTTCTCGTCATCGAGAAGCAGGCGGTAGCTGGTTTTCCAGACCGGCGTCTCGACGACATAGCCGGCGCGGACGCGGCGCTCGCCGTCACCGTCGAAATGGAGTGAGACCGGCTTTTTATCCTGATCGCGTGCCACTGCGACAGCGGCGAGGGCCTTGTTGAGTTCCTCCTGGAGCTGGGCGTCGTGAATGCGGATGTCGCGAACCGAGGCGAGAGCGACGGAGCGGATGGTTCCATCGGAGAAAAGGTTGAGATGGTGCTCCTCGACCATTTCATCGTTGCCGACGATATGGCGTTGCCGGGTTTCCACGCCGAGGACGGTGCCGGTGATCTCCTGTGCATCGATGGTCAGGGTAACCCGCGCGCCGCGGATCTGGTTGAGCAGGTCCGCCATGGAGGGGTTTTCCGAGATGTTGATCTGGAACGAACCGAGCGTTTTTGCCAGCGGGTCGAGCGACGGATAGGTCACGGCCGCGACGCTGCCCCCATCGAGGTCCTGGAGCACCAGGCTTTTGAGGACGTCGTTGATCTGGCCGGTGGTGAATTTCAGTTCCGCGCCGGCCGCGCCGACGACGGTGCCGCCGTGTTCGAAGTAGCCGACACCGCTGGAGAAGAGGGTGACGCGCTGGACCGGCAGCTCGGCTTTCCCCGCGGCGGGCTGGGATGGGCCAAGGGCCGGATCGGCGGGCTGGGCGATGGCGGAGCCGACGGTGAACAGGCTCCAAGCCAGCAGCGATGCCGCGATGGGATGTGACGGTGGGATTTCGGTGTGGGATTTCATAATTCCTATGGGATGACACGTTTCAGGACGACTTCTTGGAACGAAGGTGAGAAAACTTGCGGATCAAGGTACCGACGGAGCGATACCGTGGTGGGCGACATGGGTCGGGACGCTACACCGGACCGTGATTTTTGCGGAGCCAAAAGATCCGGCACAATGACGGACGGCACTCTCGTCACCCCCGGTGGGATAAGCGCACGGCTACTTGGGATTGTTCAACAGCTCGACCGCTTCTTTCGCACGAGCTTTAGCCTTTTCCAGTGGCATGTGACCGGCCACCAGGCGGGTCTTGCTGTTGACGAGACACACATTCACGACGGCGTCGTCGGGATCCAGACCGACGGGATCCACGGTGAAATCCAGCCTCATACCTGGCGGGTTAAGGATCTTGTCCTCCCCGGCGGAAGGGTCTCATGATGCCGGCCTATGAGACATTCCCGATCACTTCAGAGGATGATCCTCTCCCGCTTGTTGCCGGTTTTGGTCTGCTGCGGGGCCAGCCCGCTTTCCGCGCAAACGCCTGAACGACCGCCGTGGAACGAAATCCCGGCACCGTTCGACCAATACCTGGCGCACCGGGTGACGGAGATCTCCAGCGACGACTGGATCTCCGAACTCACTCCGGAAAACTGGCCGGAGAAACGGGCGGAAATGCGCGGGCAACTCCAGCGGATGCTCGGGCTGGATCCGTGGCCGGAGCGGACGCCGCTGAATCCGGTGACCACCGGCCGGGTCGAGGGCGACGGCTATACGGTCGAAAAGCTGTATTTCGAGCCGCTGCCCGGACTCTACATCGCGGCGAATCTTTATCTTCCCGCGGAGGTTTCGGAACCTTTGCCAACCATTCTCTATATGTCCGGACATGCAAAGATGAGTGACGGCGACGTCCGGCTGGGCAACAAAACCGGCTATCAGCATCACGGCAGCTGGTTCGCCCGGCACGGCTATGTCTGTCTCATTCCCGACACCTTGGATAACGGCGAAATCCCCGGCGCGCATCATGGAACCCACCGGTTGGACCGCTGGTGGTGGCCGTCGCGGGGATACACTCCCGCCGGCGTCGAGACATGGATTGGCATCCGGGCGCTGGACTATCTGGAAACCCGGCCGGAAGTGGACCGCTCCCGCATCGGCATGACCGGCCGCTCGGGCGGCGGAGTTTACACCTGGTGGGTCGGTGCGATGGACGAGCGCATCAAGGTGGCCGTCCCGGTGGCCGGGATCACCAACCTGCATGACCACGTCGTGGGGGGCGCGATCGAAGGGCATTGCGACTGCATGTTCATGGTGAACACGGAGCGATGGGATTTCGATCGGGTGGCCGCGCTGATGGCACCGCGCCCTCTGCTCATTTCCAATACGGACAGCGACACGATTTTCCCCTTGGCCGGTGTGATGGAAATTTTCAACCGGACACGCACGATTTACCGGCTGCTCGGAGAGGAGGAAAAGGTGGGAATCCATATCGCGGAAGGTCCGCACAAGGACACGCAGCCGCTCAATTTCGGCGCGTTCAACTGGATGAACCGCTTCCTCAAAGGCGGCGACCGCGAGGATCTGATCGACGAGCCGGCAAGCAAACGCCACGAGCCGCGGGAGCTGAAAGTTTTCACCACGATTCCGGCGGATGAAACGGTGACCACGGTCGATGAGTTTTTTGTTCCGCCGTTTTCGCCGCCGGCCGTACCGTCCTCGGCGGAGGATTGGGCGGCCCTGCGCGACGGGTGGATGCGGGCGCTGGATGAGGAGGTCTTCGGCGCGTGGCCGGAGGAGCCGGAAGCGCTGGCTTCGCAAATACAGGAGACGGTGAAAAACGGCCTCCGGTTGAGCCGGTTGCAGTTCGTGAGCCAGGAGCATCTCCCCTTGTCGCTGTGGACCTTGCATGCCGAGGACTTGAAGCCGGAGGAAGTTGGCGGGATCGATCTGCGGGTGCTGGATGATTCCGGCTGGGAAAAATTCCGGAGCTGGGAGGACGCGGGAATGGCCGGCGATGTCGGTTTCGGCGAAGACGCGCTGCGTGATCCGTCCCGCGTCATCGCGATTTTCTGTCCGCGGGGGGTGGGTCCCACCAGTCTGGCGGATCTGCCGGAAACCAAGCGGACGCACTTGTTGCGGCGATTGTTGCTCTTGGGCGAGTCGCTGGAAACCGGCCAGATCTGGGACATCCGGCGAGCGGCGGCCGCGCTCCGCGCTCTTCCTGATTTCAGCGATATTCCCCTGACGCTCCAGGGAGAAGGGGTGATGGCCACGAACCTCCTTTACGCCTCGCTCTATCTGGACGGGCTGGCCGGCCTGGAGCTGCGCGACCTGCCGGCCACGCACGCCACCGGTCCAAGCTATCCCAACGTGTTGAAACATCTGGACCTGCCGCAGACGCTTGCCATGGCAGCGGAGCGCACGCCGGTCACACTTCACGCCGGGGACGCCGCACCATGGCGGTTTGCGCGGGAGGTGGCGGATTCGCTCGGCTGGAAGGACCGGCTGCGGACCCATACCGGAGGCGGTTCCGGCGAATGAATGCAGGCGTTTGTCTTTCGCCCCACTTGTTTCAGAATCCGTCGAAACCATGATTCGCCGACTCGTCCCGCTGCTCGCCCTGATCGCATCCACCCGTTCGCAGGAGGTCCCCTCGGTCAGAGAAGCCGGCCTCGCGCCTTCCCTGGTCCAGCCGAGTTTCGCGCGGGAAGAGGCCATCCTGAAAGACGTGACGGTTGCGGACGGATTCGAGGCGGGCCTATTCGCCTTGCTGCCGGCCGGCGACCTCCCGGTCTTTGTCGCCGCGACCCGTCCGGGAATCTTTTCGTTTCCTGCCAGAGGGAAAATTCCCAAGGCCGCGTGGTGCGTCTGCGCGACACCAACGGCGACGGCCGCGCGGACGAACTTGTGGAGTTTGCCAATGGGATCGATTCGCCTCGCGGGCTCCTTTGGGATCATGACCGGCTCTATACTGCCGCGCGCGAGGTTTTGTGAAAAACGGGATCGTTCATTCGTCGCCCTGCGATGATGGCAGGGACGCACCTCCAGGGCGTCCGGCGCGTGGGATGCGAATGA
>JBBSJY010000301.1:0-4276 GCA_038256845.1 Verrucomicrobiales bacterium
AAAATTTCGCCTCTCTGCGCCCTCAGATGTATCAGGAAGGAATGCTCGAACGGAAAAAGGCGGAAATAAGAGGTGCCAACGCCCCCGCCGCGCCCTCCCCGATGATGGAAATGGAGGACACCGCGGATCGTTTAGAGAGTAGGCTCATGTCCCTCGACGGGGTCGCCGCCGGCAGGATGGCCGAGCCGCTCGACGCGGCCGCCAGCATTTCCGCCATGGCCTCCGCGGAGGATCTCGGCGAGTTGTTCCAATACACCGTCGGAAATGTCACTTTGCCCCGCCAGCAATCGTCCCTCATCCCGATCATCACCGACAAGGTGCAGGCCGAGAGACTCTCCATCTATAACAGCGAGGTGCTGGAAAAACACCCGCTCAACGGCGTCCGCCTCATGAACAAAGGCGACGACGCCAAACATCTTCTCCAAGGACCCGTCACCGTCTTCGATAAGAACCAATACTCCGGCGACGCCCGCCTCAGCGACACGCCTCCGGGACAGGAAAGGCTGCTGAGTTATGGAATCGACCTGAACATGCTGGTGGAATCCAAAAACACCGTAGAGGAAAACTTCGTCCAGACCGGCAGCATCATAAAAGGCATCTTGCACATCCGCCGCAAGCTCGTCGCCACCCGCGAGTATCTCGCCGAAAACAAAAGCGATCGCGACCGGCAACTGCTGGTCGAGCACCCGCTTCGCCAGGGCTGGGAATTGGTCGAAACCGCCGACCCGGTGGAAACCACCAGCTCGCACTACCGCTTCGAGGTGACCGTCCCCGCCGGCGAGCAATTCGCCCTGCCGGTGCAGGAAGAGCGGGTGCAGATGGAAACCCTCGCCATCCTGCCCGCCGATTTCGGACTCCTCGAGTTTTACCAACGGACCGGCGCGATCCCGCAGGACGTGCGGGATGCGTTGGCCAAGGCGATGGAAATGAAAAGCCGCTTGGTCGAGCTGGAGCGGCAGATCCAGCAGCGCGAACAGGAAATCAACCGCATCACCGAAGAACAGCAGCGCATCCGCGAGAATCTCAAGACCGTCCCGCAACAAGGAGACTACCGCACCCGCCTGCTCAAGAAACTCGACGAACAGGAAAGCGAGATCGAGAAACTTGCCGAAGAGCGCGCCGGATTTCAGGAGCAACTCGAACAGCAACGCAAGGAGCTGGAAGATTACCTCGCCAGACTCTCGGTCGGGTAGCCGCAATCGCGCCGACAGCGTCAGCTTGGATTGCCGATTCACATTTCAACGCAATTGTTTCGCAGCCTCTGGCGATCACCTGTAGGAATTCCGTTCGGCAACTCCCGTGCGTGAAAAAATCCTCTAGTTTCCTGCTCATCGGATCCTGTGCGGCCGGCTTGTCGGCTGGCGTTGCAGGAAGGCTTGCCATTGATGACTCGGGTCCGTCCCCCCGACCGACCGCCGCGGTCCAGATCCCCCGGATTGCGGATTCCAAGCCGGTTGAGGTGGATTTCCTGTCCCGGCCATCGCCCGACACCTTGGAGACGCTTGCCGCCCCCGATCACGGAAACCTCTACCAGCGCCTCGCGCTCTGGATCATCGACGCCAACGAATCCGAGATCGCCAGCTACTGGAATGAGTTGCGGGAAAAAGCGGACCGTAGCGATGACCTCACCGGCCTCGTCTTCCTGAATTGGACGCGCCTCAATCCACAGGCCGCCATCGCGGCCACGGCCGGGACTGAGGATGAGCGGCACGCGTGGTGGGCTTGGGCTTGCCATGATCCCCAAGGGGCCCTCGCCGCCGCCATCGCCGCCGATCCGGAACGCGTCAAAGACGTCGTCAGGGGCATCGGCGAGTTTCATCCTGACTGGCTGCGCCGGAATTTCGCTGAGATTCCCGCGTCCGCCAAGGAAGATGCCATATCAGGGCTGTTCACATGGGGCGCGCGTGAGAATCCGGCGGAAATGCTAAGATTTGGCATGGAGCACGGCGTGGGCCTCGACAGTATAACCTTCAAGGCCTTGATCCGCGATGATCCCTGGGGTGCCCTCGATTGGGTGCAAGATTTCCCAAAACTCGACGGGTATCTCCGCGCCGGAATGGCCATGACTTCGCTCATTTCGCAATTGGCGGAAGAGAATCCGGATGTTCTTGCGCGGATGGCTGCCCGAATGCCTTCCGGCGCTGGCAAGCGGGCGATGGAGGCCGCGCTTTTTGACAACCTCGTCCAGGAGGATCCCGAGGCTGCGATCGAACAGGCCATGGCCATTGACGCGCCCAGAATCGCCGCCGAGCGGTTCGCGGCCGTCGGACTCAGCTTGGTGAAATCCGATCCCGCGCAGGCGCTCGGAATGGCGGAAAAACTCCTCACCGCCCGCCCCGATGCAATGATGGTCAGCCATACCCTCCATTTGCCCGAGGGCGATGGCGGCAGGTGGGGCACCGGGGTCACCGGAGTTCCGCAGTTCATGGAATCGCTGCTTCGCGAAGATCCCGCAGGTCTGTTAGATATTGTTTCCGCGGCCCGGACCGAGAGCTCCCGCGGAGATTACGCATTCGATGAGCTGAGCGAAAAATGGCTGGCTCGGGATGTGGCCGGCTTCGCGGAATGGGTGAACGTCCAGACGGATCCCGCCATTCACGATCGGGGAGTGCGGAATGTCGTTTCCCATCTGTCGAAAACGGGACATTTTCAAGACGCCGCGGAATGGGCGATGGCTCTGCCTCCGGACCGGCGGATGAACCAGCTCCAATCCGCGCTCAACAGCTGGGCGCAGAATGACGCGGCGGCGGCCCGGGCATGGGTCGAAAACTCCGACCTGCCGGCTGACGACAAACCCCGTGCCAGAAACGGCTTTGGCCCATGATCACCATGACCGGAACCTTTGGAATGAGAGTAGCCAGCCTGGCCGCGTGCCTGGCGATGGCAGTCATCGGCTGGAAAGCCACAGGTAGATTTACGGATACTTCTCCGCATGACCGGGAGATGCTGTCGCCCCACAGCCGCTCGGCGCGGGCCGCGGTGCCACTCCGCCCGGCTCAGACCGATCCCGCGGCCGCCCGGAAAATGGATAGGATCCGCAACGCGGAAACCCCGGCCGATCGATTGCGCGCCGCCGTGGGTCTCGCGTCGAGTTTGCCCACATCCGAATTTGCCGCTTGGCTGGATGGCGGTTGGTTCGACTTGCGCGGCGGGCCGGAACTCATGGTTTTCACCCGAATTATCATGGAACGCTGGATCCAGGAAGACCTCGAAGGGTTCGCCCGATGGGGTTTCAAAAACAATCCTTGGAAGACCACTTCCGTGCTCGCTTCATTGGCCAAAACGGAACCCGGGCGGGTGCTGGCCTATTTCAATCAGCATCCGAATAATCAGGTCGAGTTAGGGGTGCTCGCGGACATGGCCATCAACCATCCGACCCTCGCGCTTCAACGCCTGCAGGAGCTGAGCGAAGCCGGGCTTTCCGAACGCGATTTTCACAATTCCGGCGACCTGTTTGAAAACCTGGCCGAGAAATCACCCGCCGCGTTCGGAGCGATCATCAATTCTCTGGACGAACCGATGAGGACACGGGCGGAGCAGATTCTGATCGGCCAAAACCTGAACAATTCCCATGCCGGGGAAATTCGCAGGCTTTGGGAGCGCCCCGACGGTTTGGCGATTTACAGGAGTGCCTATCATCACATCAAGGAGAAGGGCAGAATCTTTGAAGAACTTGCAAATCTCCCGGCCGATTGGCGGGCATTCGTCGCCTCTAACCCGCGCGGATTCATCGATGAAGCGAGTGCCGAAAAGTGGTGGAACACGGACTTGGCGGCACTTGGCTTCACGGAACTGGATGAAGCGCGAATCCACAATACAGCTCTCGCGGGAATCGCCGTGAAGGATCCCGAACGAGCCCTCAAGCTGATGGCGTCAATCAACGAGACCCATCCGCACGGAGATGATCATTGGATCATTATCGAAAACTCCCTTACCGGGCGCTTGGATCGAACCGAGGAGTTCATCGCCCTGCTGGAATCCGAGGCGGACCGGGCGCTTGCCCGAAAAGTCTTGGGTCGCATTGCCGAAAATACCGCGGAAAAGGCTGGAAGGGTTGTCGAAACTCCCGAACAATGGCTGGAGCAAGCCTTCGACACCGGCGCCGGAGGCCGCTGGGGCCTCCTAACCATGTTGACCTCCTGGGACCCGGTGAGGCTATCAGAGCTGAGCGATCAATTTCACACCCTGCCAGATGACCGGAAGCGACAGGTCGCCGAGATCATGGCTGGTGGCGTATATGGCAGGGATGTCAGTCCTCCTCTGGTCGGAGAAGCCA
>JBBSJY010000302.1:0-4257 GCA_038256845.1 Verrucomicrobiales bacterium
GCCCCGGGAGAGATCCATGTAAATGCGACCGGCAATGAGATCGAGGAAGCCTTCGTTTTCGACGACGGGCGAAGGTTGGAAACCGGCCATCCGGTACATGGCTCCGAAGCCGCCGCCACCGGACATGAACCGCCGCATGACACTCCATGTCAGCGGAGTCGGCTGCGGAAGGGTTTCGGAAAGGTTGTGCCGCACCCAGGGTCCGCGACCTTCGGCGAGGGCACCGTTGAGGGTGCCTTTCTCGGCATCGAGCAAAAGCGGGACCAGATCCGCATGAGGGATCGTCGTGATTGCGCGGGATTGAAGGAGGAAGACGCGGCCTCCTGCGATGGCCCATTCGATATCTTGCGGCGATCCGAAGTGGCGGCGAACACGCCAGCCCAGTTTCCACAATTCGTGAACGTCGCGCGAATTCATGCATGCCAGGCGGCGCTTGGATTCGGGGACGGGTGAGGAATCGGCGGTGCCTGGCAGGAACTGGACCGTCTTGTCGGCAATGACGGCTTTTTTCACTTCGCCGCTGCCCTGGTCGAGGATCAGCGTATCGGGCTGAACGATGCCACTGACCACTGCTTCCCCGAGGCCCCAACTGGCTTCGATGAGCATCTCGTTGAGGGATCCGGGCTGGGGATTGTCGGTGAAGAGGACGCCAGCCACATCGGCCGGGATGAGTTCCTGCACGACGACGGCCATCGACACCTGAGCGGGATCAATCTGGTGCTCGTGGAGATACGACCGGACACGGGGGCTCTCGAGGCTGCTCCAGCAACGCCGGACGGCGTCCAGCAAGGCTTCCGTGCTGCGGACATCGAGGATGGTCTCGTATTGCCCGGCCATTGAAGCGCCCGCCATGTCTTCCGCGGTGGCGGAGGAGCGCACGGCGACCGGCGGCCCGCCCAGATCCCGGTAGGCATCGGCGATGGCCGAGGCAAGGTCCGGGGGAATGGTGTCGCTGGAATTTGCCGCGCGGGAATTTTGGTAGGCCGCGGTGGTGATGACAAAGCCCCCGGGGACGGGAAAGCCTGCGGTGATGAGCCGCGCCAGGTTGAGTGCCTTGCCGCCGACAAGCAGGACATCCTGGCTTGCGGAGAGGGGCAGAATGGGCTGGGGCAAGTGGGATGGGGAGGTGTTCATTGGATCAAATCCTTGCCTGAAAAAGCCCGAAGACCACCGGTTTCCGAACCGACAAACAGTTTGCCATTGGAAATGAACGGCGCGCTGATGCTAAGGCCAAGTTCCCCCGGCTTGTTGGGGGCATTGAGGTAGTGGCGCTCGAGTTCCTTGCCATCCTTGGCGTCGATAACAACGAGGTATCCTCGCTGGGTCACGGCATAGACATACTTGCCTGTGAAGGCCGGCGCGGCGAGGATGGCGGCTCCCTCGCCGAGGGAAGTGCGCCACAGGATGGCCCCTTGGTTGGCCAGATCGAGGGCGATCACTTCGCCGTTGCGCACCGGGACAATGGCCCGGCCATCGCGGACAGCGATGGCTCCGAGCACGGCATCGGGTATGGCGGTCTTCCAGCGCACGGCTCCGGTGTTGCGATCCATGGCCAGGACGACTCCCTCGGGGTTTGGGGAGGCGAAGACGAAGTCCCCTTTTCCGCAGCCGATGAGGACAAGGTCGTCAATGATGCTCACGGCCCCGGTGGCAGGATAAGGGGTCTCGGTTTTCCAAACGAGTCGATCAAGCCCGTTGGATTCCAGTTCGTCGTCGGGCGCGATACGCAACGCGTAAACGGCTTTGCCATTGACGCCGCTGCCGATGAAGGCAACTCCGTCGGCGATGGCGGGAGAGCTTTCAGGATCGTTGACCTGATATTTCCAGAGAAGCTCGCCGGTGGAAATTCTTACAGCAAAAACAAAGCCCGGGTTGCCTTCTTTTTCCGGATCTCCCTTCGGTTTGTATTCCGGCGGTTTCTCGATGGCCCCGGCACCGACCACCACAATGTCCCCTTCGATGGCCGGGGAACTTTCCACATGCACAGGGGTGGCAACCATCCAGCGCACGGCTCCTGTCTCAGTGTCCAGGCAGACGAGTTCGGAATCGAAGTCGAGATGAAGACCCTGGCCGATGAGGAGGGATTTGCCATCTGCCGACAGCGCCGGAGAGCTGAAAAATCCCTTGAAATCCTTTTTGGTCTGGGGATTTTTGAGAGTTGTGTACCAGACCGTTTCGCCTGTATCGGCATTCACGCGATAGACCGCGCCGAAGCTGGCGGGGGGGGCAAGGATTGTGGCGGCTCCATAGACGGCATTGCCGTGAACGAGCGGCGATGAAAGCATCATGGCATGGTCCTCGCCGGCATATTCCCAAAGCGGTTGCAGCCCGAGGGGAGACGGCCCTCCCGGATGGCCCGTGCGGGTACCGCCAGCCCGGAAGTAAAGCGGCAGGGAGGTGATGTCCGCCGTCGGGGCGGCGGGCGTGACGCCCGGCTTTGCTCCACCACGCGCTTCCTCTTTCTGCAAATCCAGGGCAAACCGGACCCAATCCACCTCGCTGGCGGAGGCGCTGTCGCCAGAGCGCGAGGACGCCGGCGCGGGGGGCGCAAAAAAGCGCATGCCAAACCAGGCCAAAAGCGCGGCGGCCACGAGGCCGATGGGAACGGCCGGACGCGTGCGACAGATACGGATCCACTCCCAGGGCTTGAAGAGGATCGCGAGAAAGCTGACAAGTCCGGCAATGAGGGCCGGCAGGAGGGCGGCCCCCGCATTGACGAAAATAGGAACGACGGCGAGGGTGGTCATGGAATGTGGATCAGGCGGTCACTGGACGGCGGGTTCATCAGGAAGTTTGGGGAAAACAAGGGGATCGGGCGGGCCTTGAGCCCGTTCACGTTCAGGGTTTGCTCTCACGCGTGATGGTGATGGTCTCGTGGATTCTGGGTTTGATGGTGACACTTTTCTCACCAATGAGACCGTCCGAGTAGCGGATGCTGATCTTGTAATCGCCCGGCTCGCGAACGGCGAGATTGACCGTGTCCGGGCTTTGGCACCCGGTGACCACATTGGAACCGAGAACGCGAACGGCCACGGTGCGGCCGTCGGAGGCGATGAGCGAAACACGCGCTCCCGTGATGCCCTTGGGGCCCTCGGCGCGGACGCTGACGAGGCCGGTTTGTTCGAGGACTTTTTCCTGGGCCGTCGAGCTTTCCTTGGGTTCCCGCAGACTGAGGGTGTCGTTGATAAGGAGAGAAAGTTTGCCATCCGTGCCGCCCAGGAGGATGTCGTTGGCACCGTCCCCGTTCACATCGCCGATGGCCACGCCCAAAGCACCCTGCTGGTGGGCAGGGCCGGGAATGGCGGTTGATTTGTAACGGAGACTGGCAATGAACGAACCGTGGCCGCGATTCACATAGTAGCCGTTGGGACTGCCCTTTTTGCGGCTGATCGCATAGATGTCCACCCGTCCGTCCGCATTGAGGTCTTCGGCAGAGGCACCGAGGCAGTCGAGGGTGGCCACCACGATTTCATTGCCAAACTGTCCACCGTCAAAGGATTTGCCCTCCACGCGGGAGAGAATATTGACCCCTCCGTTCGTGGCAAAAACAAAGTCCGGGCTGTCAGGCATCCAGGTCGGGGCAAAGCTACCCGCACCGGTGAGCGCGGGTTCTCCATCCGGGCCCGTGAAGTCGTAGGGAAGCATGCCCGGCTGCGGGCTGAATTTACCATCCGCGCCGGGGACCAGCAGCAAGCCCCGCCTGACACTGAAATACAGGCTGGTCGTGCCACTTCCATCCCAGTCGCCAGGGATGAAGAATCCGGTCTGGTCGGATCCGCAAGCCGGCGAGTCAAGGCCGAGCGCTGTGGTGGCATCGGTGAAGGGGGACGCCCCGCCAGCCGGGTTCAAATAGGCGTGGAGACCGCCTTTGATTTTGGATACGACAATATCGGGATATCCGTCCTGATTCAGGTCGGCGAAAGCGGCCATTTTGACATCCTGGTCGGCATCGTTGGAAAGATCCTCCGAGCGGTGAAAAACTCCTGCTTCATCCTGAAGGAAAAGCTTCCCGTCAATGAGCAGATCCGGGCGGCCATCCAGGTTGACATCGGCCGCCGAGACACTGGCCCCATTGACGCCCTCCAGCCCGGATGCCTTGGTGACATCGGTAAAATCAAGGTTTTCGCCCTGGAGATAAAACCGTCCCCCGGCCTCGCTTGCGGCGTAGATGTCCGGGCGACCGTCTGCATTGAAGTCGAACATGGCCACGCCCTGCACGGGTTTGTCAAAGGTGCCAATGGTCAGATCCGTCTTGAA
>JBBSJY010000303.1:0-4252 GCA_038256845.1 Verrucomicrobiales bacterium
AAACATCGGCGCGGCGATGTCATAGTTGCCCATGTGCGCGGTCAGGATGATGCAGCCTTCCTTTCGCGCGGCCAGATCGCGGAACGCCTCCAAGCCTTCGATCTCCCAATCGATTTCCCCGGTTTCCGTTTCGCACCGCATCGCATCCGCATAGGTCAGGGCGAAATTCAACACCACCCGCCACGCCCCCCAGCGCGCCCGCCATGCGCCCCAGCCGGGATGCAGCGCCCGCAGGTTGTGCGCCACCGCCCGCCGCTGCGGACCGGCGGCCAGGAAAAAGGGAATCGTCCATCCCGTCACCAGCACCGGCTCCAGAAACCACGGTGTCACCCGCAGCGCCCGCAGCATCATCCGCGTCGGCAGATCGCCGAAGGCCCCGAGGCGGCGCAATTTGGAAGGAGGGGCATCGGCCACGGCCGCGCAGCAAACCCGTCGCCGCGCCGCCATGCAAGCCGCTCCTTGCCTTGATCCGGAATCCCGCTAGGCTCCGCAGCAGCGAAACCATGGTCAGTCCCGCCCCCGAAGTTCCTCCTGTCTGCGCCACGGACTATGACGTTGTCATTTTCGGCGGGGCGTTTTCCGGTTCCTCCCTCGCGTTGCTCCTCAAGCGCGCCCGGCCCGAAACCCGCATCCTGATCGTCGAAAAATCGGAGACCTTCGACCGCAAGGTTGGCGAATCCACCTCGGAGGTCGCCGGCTGCTTCCTCACCCGCGTCCTCGGACTTTCCAACTACCTCGCCTGCGATCATTTCCAAAAACACGGTCTGCGCCTGTGGTTCAACAATCCCGGAAACGAATCTCCAGGCGCTTGTTCCGAGATCGGCCCATTCGCCCAGGTCCGCCTGCCGACCTATCAGCTCGACCGCTCGAAGCTCGATCTCCACCTCCTCGAAACCGCGCGAAAAGAAGGCTGCGAAATCCTCCGCCCCGCCACCATCAAGTCGTTCGAACTCGGCGGCGCCGGAAACAACCTCATCACCCTCAAGGCAAACGGCGAGACTCGCACGATCCGCGCCGGCTGGATCGCCGATTGTTCGGGCAAGGCCTCGCTCATCGCCCGCAGCCGCGGCACCTGGCGGAATCTCCCCGAGCATCCCGTCCACTCGATGTGGGTCCGCTTCAGCAACGTGTGCTGCCCGGATTCCCACGAAAGCCGGATGCTCGCACCGGAGTTGCATTGCGAGCGCACCCGCGTCGCCCGCGGATCCGCCACCAATCACCTGATGGGCCGCGGCTGGTGGTCGTGGATCATCCCGCTCTCCAATGGCGACTTCTCCGCCGGCGTCACCTGGGACGAGCGCCTGTTCAGCCCGCCTTCCTCGGGACCCGTCGGCGAGCGGGTGAAAACCCACCTGCTGTCCCACCCGGTCGGCAAAATGATGTTTGAAAATGCGATCCCCGCGGAAAACGACGCGCGCATCTATAAGAATCTTCCCTACTATTCCACCGAAGTCGCCGGCGATGGCTGGATGATCTGCGGCGACGCCGCGGGTTTCATGGATCCGCTCTATTCGCAGGGACTCGACTACTGCGCCCACTCCGTTTACTCCAGCCACAAGCTCCTGCTGGAAGCGCTCGGCGGCGGATGCGTCCGGGAACGTCTTGTCGCTCACAACAAGGATTTCGATGAATCCTACACCCGCTGGTTCCATGGCATTTACAAAGACAAATATCAATATCTCGGCGACGCCGATCTGATGTATGCCGCATTCCTTCTCGACATCGCCGCATACTTTGTCGGACCGGTCCGTTTGGTATATCATTGGACGGATGTGGAATTTGCGAAAATGCCGTACAACGGCCCCATCGGCGCGCGCTTCGGGAAGTTCATGGCGTTCTACAACCGCCGCTTCGAGATCATCGCCCGCAAGCGCCTTGCCAACGGCACTTATGGAAAAAACAACCTCGGCAGGCGTTACTTCATCCGCCGCCCGTACGAGCCCACGCTCAAGAGCTTCGGCCATCTTTTCGAAGGCCTGCTTGTTTGGCTGAAGCTTGAGGTCGCCACCACTTTCGTCCGGCCCGTTCCGGCCATGGCCGCGACCGAAAAGACCGCTGCCGTTCCTGCCGCCGCCATCACACCCGCAGGAATCCCTCGTCCTCTAACAGACTAGGCCCGCGCACCGCCACGTTCGCGAGTTCGTCGCAGCGTTCGTTTTCGACATGCCCGGCGTGGCCTTTCACCCACCGCCAGTCGATCTTGTGCGGCGCCATCGCCAGCAGCAGCCGCTCCCACAGGTCGCGGTTTTTCACCGGCTTCTTGTCCGCCGTCTGCCAGCCGCGTTTCTTCCAGCCATCGATCCAGCGCTTCGATATCGCGTCGATCAGATATTTGGAATCCGAATGCAGCTCCACCTCGCAAGGGACCTTGAGAAGCTCCAGAGCGGCGATCGCCGCCCGAAGTTCCATCCGGTTGTTCGTCGTCAGCTGGTAGCCGGCCGAGATTTCCTTGCGGTGCTTGCCGCTCACCAGCAAGGCCCCGTAGCCGCCCGGGCCGGGATTTCCCTTGCACCCGCCGTCCGTATAAATCACCACCCGATTCGCCACGCGCGGAGCCTCCCCGGAATCCCGCCGTCCTGACAAGCCGGATTTCCACAAACCCGGGGTCGGAGAACTTGCCACCGTGCCGTCCCTGACCCCTCCGGAAATTTCCTTGCCGCCGCAGGACCACCCGCCAATTCCCGGCGGAGCTGGAGCTTCTGAAAAAGGGCTACCCGCGCAATGTGGCCTGCGCGACACTGGTGAAGACGCGGAGCGCCATGAACGACTATTGGCTCGCCGAGCGACAGTCAATGGGTCATCCTTCCTATGTGAACACTCTGGTCCAACGGATTCGCTGGGAGAAAAAGGAACGGAAAATTCTGAAAATTTATGATAGAATTTGAAAAATCTAGAACCCCGTTCACGTGCGCCACCCAATCCGCCCAAGCCATCGTAGAAGATCTACTTGCCCAACCACAACCATGAAAATTGCCCCTCTGAAGATCATTATTTATGGGGTGGCCATCCTCTTGCTATCCTGCAAAGGAAAGCGGGAATCGAATGCCGAAATTTCATATGGCGCTCCTGAGTCCGCAGTTCAAACGGCGGGCGAGTCATTGGAATCGCCCGCCGACCCACGTACGATTGATTCGAAATACGGCAAACTTGATGCTGAAGGATTCCCCATTGATCCGGATCTTGCCATGAATTCTGGCAAGATCACCACGCAACAGTTAGCCGCCCTCCGTCAACCTCTTCCAAAAGGCTATCATATAGGTTCACCGATCATCCCCAAATATATCAGCGGAAAAGAGGATGGTCTCGAGTGGCGAAAGGTCTGGGATGGAAATTTCAATACCTATCATAAGGACGCCCTGGCCAAGTTGCTAGGACTGGATGTAGAGCAGTTGCCACCTAGTGTTTTCGTGGGTGATTCGGTCTTAAAATCCCCATCAGGTAAGCGAATTATTGTGCAAGGAAATAATTCTAATCGTTCCTTGTTGTTTGAAGCGAGGGAGGGGGTTATTGATGTTTCTACCGAGAAAAACATCCACAGTGTTAATTTTGACGACAGGCGCCGGGCATTTATCTCTTGGATTTCATTTGTCAGCGAATCGTTGATTGTTGGAACCCTGGCGGATGATGAGGATGTCGAGAAATTACCAAGTCGACATATCATATATACATTTGATATTGATGCAATGTTGCTCCGCCGCATAGTTTTTCCGAAAGATGTTCAGGAGGAGGAGGGGGGATTTATCTTCATTGATAGTGTGGCTTCCCCGTCCACTATTCTGGTCAGATGGGATTCGAAAAAAGAACCGATAACTGTTTACTTGGACACTGAGTAATGAATTTTTATATCATGACAAAGGGACGGACCTTTAATCGAAGCGAAGAAGGAGGTTGCACGGGCCGCGCCAGTGGGTAGAACTGGACGGGGTCAGTAGACGGGGTCAGTCCTTGGGTTTGAATATTTCTATTGAAAATTGACTCGCACATGGCCTGGAATTGGGATGGCACGTCCACCAGGGTTTGAGTATCCGGGAGCCGTTTACCACGTGATGGCGCGTGGCGACGGCGGGAAGCGGATTTTCCTTGGAAGGGAGGATTGCGAGCCGTTTCTGCGCTGGCTGGAGCGGGTTTGCCGGAGCCACGGCTGGCGGGTGCATGCGTGGGTGCTGATGGGCAATCATTTCCATCTGCTGCTGGAAACGCCCGAGGCGAACCTGTCGGCCGGGATGCGGGTCTTGCTGGGAACTTTCAGCCA
>JBBSJY010000304.1:0-4224 GCA_038256845.1 Verrucomicrobiales bacterium
GGTGTCAGCCGCAGTCAGATTCAGTCCATATCCGCCGGCTTTCAGACTGATCAAAAACACCGGGGGGCCGTCCGATTTTTGGAACCGATCCACCAGATCCTGACGATTCCGAGACTGGCCGTCGAGCCTTAGGCAAGGCCACTCACGCTCTTCGACGCATTTCTGTATTTCCAGTAACTGTGTTCTGAATTGACTGAAAATCAGCATTTTATGGTTTCCTGCAACGGCTTCTTCAATCAATCCCAACAAACGTTCGAGTTTGGCCGAGCGCCGAGACACAATCAGTTGTTTGAATCTTTCGTTTCCCAACAGGGCCAAGTCGCAGCAGGTCTGTCTCAGGCGTAGGAGCGAAGTGAGCATCTGCATCCGCGCGGCTCCCGCATTGCCGGAATCAGAGATCGCATCCACTCGTTTGCGACCCTCCGCCAGGAGTTCGCGATAGACCGTCTGCTGGTCCGCACTCAGGTCGCAGAACTCGTCGATCAGGATTTTGGAGGGCAGTTCCGGGGCGACCTCCTCCTTGGTCCGCCGCAAAAGAAACGGCGACGCTTTCAATCGGAGCCGCTCCATCACCGGGCCAGCCGATTCGCCCGCCGCGATAGGGGCTTCATAGCGCTCCTTGAATTCAGCCCTCCCACCGAGCCAGCCGGGCTGGATGAAACGGAAGATCGACCACAGGTCCCGCACTCCATTCTCCACCGGAGTCCCTGTCAGCGCCACCCTCGCGTCGGCTTGGAGCTTCGACACCGCCTTGGCGTGATCGGTATCGGGATTTCGCATCAGACTGGCCTCATCCACCACCACCGCACGATACCTCCGCTTCAAATGCCACGCCAAGTCGCGGGCGAGGGTGCCGTAGCTGGTGAGGATCACATCCCCCTCGACGACCCGCTCGCGCACCGCGTCCCGGCCCGGCCCGTGGAGGATGCGCACCGTGCGGGACGGCGCGAAGCGTCCGAACTCCGCCTGCCAGTTCCCCAACAGGGAGGCCGTCGCCACCACCACCACCACGCCCGCGGAAGACTCCAGCAAATGCTCGATTAAAGCGATCGTTTGGACCGTCTTCCCGAGACCCATGTCATCCGCCAGAAGAGCCCCTCCATACCGATTCACCCGGTCGGCCAGCCATCTTGCCCCCGCCAGTTGGTAGGGACGGAGTTCCGCGACCATCGTGGCCGGAATGGGGAAGGCAGTATTTTCCGTTAGAAAACTGTTTTTGTGAGGGTTACGTAGATTTTGATCGATTTCTCGAATCAACTCTCCGGAGCGCGAGGAGGTGATGAAATGGCCACCTTCCTGACGCAAATCAATCTCGGAGAACAGGGGGTCGACCAGTTGCTCCATCTCGTCGCTCACGATGACCCGGCGGCCGCCGGATCCCGAACCCACCTTTCGTCCGGAGGCCAGAAGGCGCCGGACCTCGTCTCTGGAAACGGAGATTCCATCACTTGTTTCAAACTTCAGGTCAAAGCTCAGCCAGTCCTCTCCGGATCCCAGGATTTCGATCCGCGGACGGACCGACACGATCTGCTTCGAGAGCGGTCGTCCGATTTCTTTGACCGACCATCCTTTGGCTAAATGGGGCAGTGTGTGAGCCACAAATGCCATGACCGCCGCCTCGCCCTCCAACGTCCAGCCATCGCGTGAATCGTCCGGGCGGAATCCCGCATGTGCGAGCCGCTCGATCGCCTGGTTTTCCGACGTCCCGTTTCTCACCCGGCAGATGTCCCCCTCCAGGAGCGGCAGATCCGCCACCGAGCCTGCTCCCGGTTTCACGGCTGGGGCGCTGTCGTAGCGGACCAGCAAGCGCGCGCTGAGCTTTTGCAGCGATCCTTCCAGCGAGAGTTCGAAGGTGGGAACCGCGGGAATAAAGTGGAGAGTGTTGATCCACGACCCCGGCGCGAAATCCAACCACCCTTGCCACGAATCAAGTTCTGCCAGGAAGGTCCTGAGTGGTACGGTCACCGGCTGCCCGGCCGACAGCAGGGCGATCACCGGTCCGAGCGCCTTCGGAGGATTCCCTTCGCCCATGCGCGCCAGCATCCCCTCCCCGATCCGCCAGTGACAGCCGGCCACAAACTCCCAAGGGAGTTCGTCCTGCGCGGGAATCAGGCGGACCTCCCCTTCCAACCTCTCCGTTTCCGCCAGCCGGAGACGCGCCCCCGCCTCCATTGCCACCGGTTTCCTCCCCGGTCCCGCCACCACTCTCGGATGCTCGCAAATCGCATCCAGAAAAGCGGTGAGACGCCCTCCATCGATGTTGACCGCGAAGGCGGGTTTCGTTTCGCCGGCCTCACGGTGAACCCACCCGGAGAGCCTTTCGTCCGCGGCGGTGATCTCCGCGCCTTTCTCCTCCGCGAGGTTCGCCGCCAGCTTTCCACGCCGAAGGGCCTGCCGCCAGTTTTCCGGCAAGACCACGGCCCATGCTTTGGGAACCGCTTGGGCCGCCGGGGCAGGACCGGGAGGCCCGGCTTTGGCGGGACCGCCGGCCCGGGCCGCCAAGCCCGCCGCGACCGCGTGGCCGCAGAGCGCTCCCGTTCTCTGGTTCTCAGGGCAGCCGCATCGGGTCTCCAGATCCGTGGGCGATTTCACGGTGACGCTCACCCGCATCAACCGTTTGCCCGCGCGCACCGAACCTTGCCAGCCCGACCGACCTGCCTTCGCTTCGGAGACGGCACCGAGATCGAACAACGACTTGCCCTCCTTGTAGGCCTGCCAGGAGGCCGCCGTCCGCAGCGTGTTTTCGTTCCATTCCATTGCTTGCGGCGGAAGGGAACATCCGCGGCTGGCGGATGCAATGCCAGGCTGGCATCCCACGGGTTTGTCACCCGGCAAAGCTTGTAGGATTCGTCGGTGGGTTTTACTCCCCCACGCATGAAACCGGCCGCCCTTCCGTTCTTCCTGTTCGCCACCCTCTCGCACGCTTCGACCATCATCGATCCGTCCGACGATCCGACGGTCACCGCCCAAATGTATCGGGACGAGGCGGCGCTCTACCCCTCGGTGGGAAAGGTCACGGGCTCCGGGTTCAGCGGTTCCGGCGTCCTGATAGGAGATCGCTGGGTTCTCACCGCCGGTCATGTTTCGCGGTCCAAAACGGGTGGCAGCTTCGAATTGGGTGGCGCGACCTACACCGTCGATAGCGTCATCACCCATCCAGCGCACAATCTCATCACTTCGTTTTCCGACATCGGCCTCCTTTACCTCTCCAGCCCTGCCACCGGCATCCCGGCCGCAACGCTGTTCGATTTCGCGGACCCGGGGTCCATCCTCGGCAAGGAAGCGACCTGGGTGGGACATGGATTGTCGGGAACCGGCCTGACCGGTCAGACATTGCCCGTCGAAGCGCGCGCCTTCACGAATATCATCGACGTGGCGGGCATCCTTCCCGACCCGAATTACCAAGTGCCCGGATCTGCTTTCGTCTCGGATTTCGACCGCCCGGACGGCTCCACCAACGCGCCTTCCTCCAGTCCCGGCGCGACCCGTCTCGAAGGCGGTCTCACGGCCGGCGACAGCGGCGGTGGCGTCTTCATGAAAATTGACGGGGTCGACCGTCTGATCGGCATCAACAGCTATCAGGCGCGGTTCACCAACATCCCCCCCGGAACTTACGGAACCATCAACGGCGCCACCCACATCGACCTTTTCCACGACTGGATTTACCTCCACACCGGAATCTCGCCGGTCCCCGAGCCGGCCACCCTGCTTCTCACCGCCCTCGGCGCGCTGACTCTCCTCCGCCGCAGTGTGCCGCGCCAGCGGTCCGCCGGTGCCGCCGGATTTACAATTCTTTGACACTTCTCCGACGGCAGCCCGCTAGGATGGCGGGACTATGAAAACCCGATTCCTTCTCGCCGCCGCCCTCACCTTCAGCACCGCCCCTGCCCAGGAGGAGGCGGATCCATTCCGCGTGGCCAAGACTTCGCCCGCCGCTGCCGCGGAAACCGGGCCAATCAATATCTCGGTCTGTTTTGAGACCTTCTCGCTGCCGCTTTCCATGGCGGCCGGCATGCAACGGGAACAACCGGGCGACGCCGCCCTCTACGCCCTCATCCTCACCGCCGTGGAAGAAGAATCCGCCCGCCAGGAATCGTTCACCCTGCTCCGCAGCAAGTCAGGCCAGAAAGCGGTCACGGAGAGCATCAGCGAATCCATCTACCCCACCGAATGGGAGGTTCCAGAACTACCCAACACGGTCGGGGTCGCTATCACGAGGGCGAA
>JBBSJY010000305.1:0-4189 GCA_038256845.1 Verrucomicrobiales bacterium
CGCCGTCGGCGAGATCGAGGAGGTTTACCTCTACGACATCGATACCCTCGAACAACTCGCCGAGGAAGCCCGCGTCCGTCGAAAGCTCCAGATTATCGAGTGCGACCGCATCATCGACGCGGAACTCGCCAAACTGAATCTGCCGGGGACTTGACCACTTGACGTGACCATATATCATCCGGTCATGAAAACGTTACAGGTATCGACGTTCAAAGCACGCTGTCTCGGACTTCTCAAGGAGATCCGCGACACGGGTGAACCACTCGCCGTCACACTCCGCGGAGAAACGCTCGCGATCATCCAGCCGCCCGGCGCCGTCGATCCCCAGCGGCGGGAGACGGTGGCCGAAACTTTTGAACGCCTGCGCCCCCTCCTGCTCGGCGAAAATACCGATTTTGAAGTCCCGCCGCGGGAATCCGCCCGTCCTAGCGCCACCCATCCCATTGCCGACGACGATTGAACCATGCACCCGCTCATCGATACCAACATCGTCAGCGAATTCATGCGCCGCGAGCCGCAGCCCGAAGTCATCGCCTGGGCGGACCGCCAGGCCGGCTTCTTGCTCAGCGTCATCACAATCGAAGAACTCGTCTTCGGCCTTACCCATAAACACCTGCCAATGAAGCGCCAGTGGCTGGACGACTTTTTGGCGCGCCAATGCGAGATCCTCCCTGTCACCCTCCCAATCGCGATCACCAGCGGCACACTGCGTGGCAGCTTTGCCGCGAAAGGCATCACCCGCCATCCCTCCGACATGCTCATCGCCGCCACCGCTCTCCTCCACAAGCTTCCGCTCGCCACTCGCAACACCGCCGACTTCGAAGGCTGCGGCATCCAGCTCATCAATCCGTTCTTACGGAACGGTGGGCTTGGCTCCTCCGACCTTTGACTTGCGCCGCGGCGCGTTGAGAGACAAGGAAGTCGCGCGGGCGACGCCCCGCGGCATCTTGAAATGAGCGACCATCCATCATCCACCGCCATCGTCGGCACCCGCGGCAGCGACCTTGCACTGGTCCAGGCAGAGGCGACCGAGCGGGCTCTCGCCGCCGCCTTTCCGCAGCTCGCGATCCAGCGCCGCGTCATTCTCACCACCGGCGACCGCCGCACCGATGTCGCTCTGAAAGATGTCGCGAAATCCGAGTTTTTCGACAAGGGCGTCTTCATCAAGGAGATCGAAGAGGCGCTCGATGCCGGCGAGATCGACATTGCCGTTCACAGCCTCAAGGACATGCCGACCGTGCTTGAACCGCGCTTCGCGCTCGCCGCAGTGCTGGAGCGCGCTCCCGTCCGCGACGCCCTCATCACCCGTGCGCCGGGCGGACTGGACGCCCTCCCCGCCGGTGCCCGCGTCGGCACCAGCAGCGTCCGCCGGGCAAAGCAGATCGAATGGCTCCGGCCGGATCTACTCGTCGTGGATCTCCGCGGCAATGTCCCCACCCGCCTGCGGAAACTGGCGGAACAACCGGAGAACTACGACGCCATCCTGCTCGCCGAAGCCGGCCTCGTCCGGCTCGGCTACATCCCCGCCACCGCCGCCGCGGATGCCGATGAGCCGGTCGAAGGCATCCCCGGCCTCCGGGTCACCCGCCTGCCGGAAAATGTGTTCTTCCCCGCCGCCGGCCAAGGCGCGATCGGCCTGGAAACCCGCTCCGACGACCGCGCTTCCCGCGTCCTTGCCGAATCCATCGGCCACGCCGAAACCTGGTTGCGCGTCACCGCCGAGCGCGAGTTTCTCCGCCTCCTCGATGGCGGCTGCAATACACCGGTCGGCGTTTTCTCCTCCGTGAAAGCCGGCCAGCTCCATCTCGAGGCCCGCGTTTTCCCCGAATCCGGCGGAGAACCCCAAACCGGCGAAGCCACCGGACCCGCCGCCGATCCCATCGCACTCGCCCTCCAACTTTACCAATCCCTCTCATGAGCAAATCAGGCACCTGTTATCTAGTCGGCGCCGGCCCCGGCGATCTCGGCCTCGTCACCCTCCGTGCCAAGGAGTGCATCGAGAAAGCCGACGTCCTCGTTTACGACGCCCTCAGCAGCCCCGAACTGCTCCGCTGGACCCAAGCCGATTGTGAAAAAATCTACGTCGGAAAACGCGCCAAAGACCACTCCGTCCCGCAGGACCAGATCAATGCCATCATCGTCGAGCGGACCAAGGCCGGCAAAAACGTCGTCCGTCTCAAAGGCGGCGATCCGATGATCTTCGGCCGCGGCGGCGAGGAGGCGGCGGAGCTTGCCGCGGCGGGTGTCCGCTTCGAAATCGTGCCCGGCATCAGTTCCGCCATCGCCGGTCCCGCCTACGCCGGCATCCCAGTCACCCACCGCGATCACAACACCCAGCTCACCATTTTTACCGGTCACGAGGACCCCACCAAAGGCTTCAGCTCGGTGGATTACGCCCAGCTCGCCATGGCCCCCGGCACGAAAGTTTTCCTGATGGGCGTCGCCCGCCTTCGCGAGATCACCTCCGCCTTCATCGAACACGGCGCGGCGTCAGACACCCCCATCGCCCTCACCCGCTGGGCCACCACCGGCTCGCAATCGACCATCGAAGGCACGCTCGCCGACATCGCCGACATCGCCGAGTCCATGGATTTCAAATCCCCCGCCGTCGCCGTGATCGGAACGGTCGTGAAGGAGCGGAAGAAAATCCAGTGGTTCGAGAAACGCCCGCTCTTCGGGAAACGGATCGTCGTCACCCGCACGCGCGAGCAGGCCGGCGAGCTCAGCGCCGCCCTCCGCGACCTCGGCGCGGACGTCATCGAGCTGCCCACCATCCGCATCGAAGGACCGGAAGACCGTCTCGAATTCGCCGAACTCGTCACCCACGCCCACGAATACGACTGGCTCGTCTTCACCAGCCCCAACGGCGTCGAGCGCTTCTTCGACGCGTTTTTCGCCTCCTACCCGGACGCCCGCAGCCTCGGCAATCCCCGCATCGCCGCCATCGGCGCCGGCACCGCCGCAAAAATCCGCGAATACCGCTTCACCGTCGATCTCATCCCCGAGCGCTTCGTCGCAGAAGGCCTCATCGACGCCTTCAAAAAGGAATCCGTCGAGAACCTCACCATGCTCTGGGTCAAAGCCGCTGAAACCCGCGACGTCATCGGCGAAGGCCTCACCGCCCTCGGCGCGATCGTCGACAACTGCATCGCCTACCGCACCGTCCCGGAAACGGAAGACCCCACCGGAGCCCGCGCGAAAATCGAGGAGGAAGGCGCCGATCTCATCACCTTCACCTCCAGCTCCACCGTCGATCACTTCTTCGATCTCGGCATCGATTGGCCGGAAGGCTGCGTCGCCGGCAGCATCGGCCCGATCACCAGCGAAACCCTCCGGAAAAAAGGCACCGAGCCCGCCTTCGAAGCGAGACCCCACGACATCCCCGGCCTCGTCGCCGCGATTGTTAGATATTTCAAAGCCAACGGCTGAGGCCGGCAAGAAGCACAACAATCCAGCTTGCCGAAACCAGCCCCTTAATTTTCCAAATCATCGCGCCAGAAGAGATGATATTGTCCATCCACTACTAACAGCGTCTCGTCGGCCGGCGTGTGGCGAGCACCCACCGAATGCTCATCACCCGCCCCGCCCTCACGGCAGCGGCAGACGCCCGAGCCGGCGTTTCACCAGTGATTCCTCGGTCGCCCCCATTCTGGACCTCGGCGAATCCCATTCCGAATCGTCCTTCCCTTTCCATGTCTTCTGTTCCTCCCGCAGCCTCGCCAATCGCGCCTCCAGGCGCCACCGCCAGCCGTTCTGGTACTGCTCACGAAAACGGAGATGAGTTCATTGCACCCGGCAATGGCTGCAATTCGGCAGCGACTCAACGACCCCGATAATCCGGACCGCAAAATCAATCAGCCTCTCTTCAAGCATCTGAGCGTTCATCTTCACATCAACAATCAAAAATCAAAAATCGTCATTCATCAATCCATTCCCACACCGCCCGACCACTGATTCAACCGCCAGCCCTCACGCGTCGCCCCCTCCCGCAGCACCTCCGACTTCCAAAACGCCCCCCGCCCCCCGACCTCCGAATCTTCCTCTTCCCACTGATCACTGATCACTGATCACTGATCACTGATCACTGATCACTTCTTCCACTCTCCTCCTCTTCCCTTCGACGTTCAATGTTGGGCGTTCGATATTAAATGTTCACCTCTTCCTCTTCCCATGCCAGCCCCCATCCTCC
>JBBSJY010000306.1:0-4182 GCA_038256845.1 Verrucomicrobiales bacterium
GTATTCGATGTTCTCAAGGATTGTGCCACCGAAAAGCATGACATCCTGCGGCACGATCGCCATTTGTGCGCGGAGGGCCGGGAGGGCGATTTCCGCGGCATGCCGTTCGTCGAAGGTGATCCGCCCTTCCTGCGGACTGTGAAAGCCGAGAATCAGCGAGAGCACGGTGGTTTTTCCCGCCCCGGACGGTCCGACCAAGGCGATCCGCTGACCGGCATCCACCCGGAAATCCACGTCATGCAGCACCTCCACGTCCGGCCGCGAAGGATAGCTGAAGGTGACGCGCTTGAATGCGAGCGCCCCATCGAGCTGCACCCGCATATCGCCGCCGACGCGCTCGACCGGCGTGTTGAGGATCTCCCGCAGCCGGTCGGTCGCCCCGGCGGTTTGCTGGAACTGCGAAACGATCTCGGGAAAGGTGGCAAGCGAGGCGCCGACGAAAATCGAGAACAAGATGAAGGCGGCGAAGTTGGTCCAATCGATTTCCCCGTTGGCATACATCCGTGCTCCGAACCACGCCACGAAAGCGATCGTGCCGAACAGCGCGAAAATGATGAAGGACAGGAATGCCGCGCGGTGCCTCGCGCCCCTCGCCGCCACCTCGAAAAACGAGTCGAGCGCCCGCCCATAGCGCTTGCCCTCGAACTCCTCGTTGCCAAAGGCTTTGACTTCGGTGATGGCCTGCGACGTTTCCTCGATCACGGTGCCGGCTTCCTCGAGCGCGTCCTGCGCCGCCCGCGAGTAGGATCGCACCTTCCGGCCGAAAATCGCGACCGCCAGCACCACCACCGGAACGCTGGCCAGCATGATGAGCGACAATTTCCACGAGGCCACGAAGATGAAAATCAGGCCGCCGATGAGGATGACCGTATGGCGAACGGCCTGCGGCACCGCATTGAGCAGGGTGTCCCGGACGATGCCGAGGTCGGCGGAAACGCGGTTGCTCAGGGCTCCCGCGCGCTGCTCCTGGTAAAACCGGACCGGCAGCTTCACCAGATGGGCGAAAATATCGCGCCGCAGCCGGTTCAGCGCGGCCTCGCCGGAGCGGATGAATCCCTGCACGCGGAAAAAGGCAACCATGGCTTGGAGCGCGAGCACGCCCAGCAGTTGCAACACGATGCGGTTCGATTTCTCGACCACCGCCGCGGGATCGACCCCCTGGCGCATTGCGTCCGCCGGGCTGCCGATCAGCTCTTTCAGGAACCATGGGAAGGCCAGCGAGAGGATCGCGGTGAGAAACAGGGCGAGCAGCGAGGGTATGAAGATCGCCTTTTCCTTCATCAGATATCCGAGAATCCACCGGTGGGATGAAGCGGGCTTCCTGGACGGCGACGGCATGGGCCGATGGGAGACGATGGCGGGCGTCGCGTCAACCGTGGGAAAGGGCGCGTGCCGGCGCTTTGGGATTGGTTTGCGTGAATCGCCCGGATGCTTCATGAAACCCGGCGATGACAGGCAGCGAAGTTCGCGAGGTATTGGATCGGGCCGGCGTGCTGCCCAGCAAGCAGCTCGGCCAGAATTTTCTCGTGGATCCGAACATGGCGCGCTGGATCGTCGCCCAGCTCGATCTCCAGCCGGGTGAGGCCGTCGTCGAGGTCGGCCCCGGGACCGGTGCTCTCAGCGAGCATCTGCTGGGGATGGCGCGGCGGCTGATTCTCATCGAGTTCGACGCCCGCCTCGCCACCGCCCTGCGCGAGCGCTATTCCGGCCGCGACGAGGTGGAAGTCCATCACGCGGATGGCGCGAAATTCGACGGCCGCTTCCTGTTCAAACACCGCCCGCTGAAATTTCTGGGAAACCTCCCCTACTCATCCGGCGGGGCGATCATGAAAAACCTGCTCGGCCGCCCGCATCCGTTCCAACGCGCGGTGGTGATGCTGCAAAAGGAGGTCATCGATCGAATCGCCGCCGGACCGGGGACCAAGGATTACGGCATACTCAGCCTGCGGATGCAGTCGAACTGGGAAATCGAACCGCTGCGGACCGTGCCGCCGGAGGCGTTTTACCCCCGGCCGAAGATCGATTCCGGAGTCGCCATCCTGCGCCCGCGCGTTTCGGGTTTGCCCGCCTTCGACGCGCGGCTTTTCGACGAGTTGATCCGCCGCGGTTTCGCGCAGCGCCGAAAGCAGCTCAAAAAACAGCTTCCCGAAGGGCCTGCGTGGGAGGACATCGCCGCGCAGCTTGACCTGCCGGCCACCGTTCGCGGTGAGGAACTGACGCTGGCGCAGTGGATTGAACTTGCCCGGGCTTACGATCCGCACCCGCTCAAAAACCTGCCTCAAGCTTCGGACGAGATTTTCGATGTGGTGGACGAGAACGACGTGGTCGTTTCCCGATCGACCCGCGCCGAGGTTCACGAAAGGAACCTGCTCCACCGTGCCGTTCACATTTTTGTTTTCAACAAGCGCGGCGACCTGCTGCTGCAAAAACGCTCGCAGCTCAAGGATCGGCATCCCGGGGTCTGGGATTCCAGCGTTTCCGGCCACCTCGATGCCGGCGAAAGCTACGAATCCGCCGCGCTCCGCGAACTGGAGGAGGAAATGGGCATCACCGCCGAAATTCCACCGGAGGAAATCGCGCGCATTCCGGCCTGCGAGCGCACCGGCTGGGAACACATCCGGCTTTTCCGCACCCGCCATGAAGGAGCCGTCCGCTTCCCCAGCGCCGAAGTGGAATCCGCCATCGCTTTTCCTCTCCCGGAAATCGCGGCCTGGACCGCCGCCAGCCCGGACGATTTCGCACCGGGGTTTCTTGAATGCTGGAAATATTTCCCAGCCCCCACGCCATGAACCGACCGTGCATCAATATCCTCCTGCCACTCGTCCTTTGCCTCTCCGCAGCTTCCTGCGATCCGGCGGCGGAGAAGATCGAATTCCGGATCGTTGCCACCCGCCCGCATGATCCGGGCGCTTTCACGCAGGGATTCCAATGGTCGGACGGCCGCCTTTACGAAAGCACCGGCCTCTATGGCCAATCCAGCGTGCGGGAAATCGATCCCGCCGATGGCAAAATCCTCCGCCGCCGGCCGCTGGCCAGGGAAGTCTTCGGCGAAGGCCTCACCCTCCACAACGGCGAACTCTGGGTGCTGACCTGGAAGGAAAACACCGCCTACGTTTTCGAGCCCGCCACCTTCAAATTCCTGCGCACCCACACCTACGAGGGCGAGGGCTGGGGCCTCACCAGCGATGGCAAACAGCTCATCATGAGCAATGGCAGCAGCAGCCTGAACTTCATCAACCCCGGCGATTTCTCGGTCGCACGGACCCTCGAAGTGACGGACGGCAACCGGCCGGTCGACAGGCTCAACGAGCTCGAATGGGTCGATGGCGTGGTGTTCGCCAATGTTTTTGAAACGGAGCGGATCGCCCGGATCTCGCCGGAGAGCGGCCGCGTCACCGGCTGGCTCGATCTTTCCGCCCTGCGCAATCTGCTGCCCCGGCCGAACCGCGCCGAGGTTCTCAACGGCATCGCCCACGATCCGGCCACCGGCCACTTCTGGGTCACCGGAAAAAATTGGCCGCTGATGTTCGAGATCGAATTGCCCGCAAAATAGACACGGAGCGCCGACCGGTTCAAGGAGTGTCGGCGTCTCGCCTACATCTTTTCTCCCTCCCCTTACCTCTCTACCCACCCCTCACCCCATCTTCCTCTTCGGGCCTCTGAATTCCGCAGCACGAGCGGAACAGCGCGGAAAGCGAAGTGCCGCGCCGCCCCCGAATCGCCACACATCCCTCCCTCACCGCCCCGGCGACCGGTGCAGCCCGTATTTCCCGATATCCGCCCCCGGCGGGAAACTTCCGCGCGAACAGGGGCCCGAGTGCAGCAAGGCTTCCAATCGTTCCAGCGGCAGCACCGGCCACGATTGCGGGCTGCCCGCGTCCTTCTCCCACCACGTCCACGTCACATCCTTCTTCACCACCTCCCCCTCCAGCGGGTAGCCCTGCATCGCCAGCCCGCCGGGATCTCCGGCACCGCGCTCACGCGGGGTGATTCCCGTGAGCCCGCCTCCTTCAGTATTCTGAACCAGGACTGCGGCCGCGGATCGATTTCCAGCCGTCGCAGGATCTCCGTGCCTGCGAGGAAGGCATCCTCCGCTTCTGGACTGCGGCGGGAAGCGCAGCGCCACGCCGCTTTGGATCGAGCTTCGTCCAACCTGCCATCACCCTTCAGAATCCGAGGCAC
>JBBSJY010000307.1:0-4148 GCA_038256845.1 Verrucomicrobiales bacterium
GACCCCGCCGGGCATTATTTTTGCAAGGGCGATTCCTTCCACTGGCTGCGCCGCTTCGGGAAACAGGGCCGCAAATTCGACGCCATCGTCCTCGATCCCCCCACCTTCTCGCGCGATGACAAGGGCAAGGTTTTCCGGGTCGAAAAGGACTTCGGGAGGCTCTTCGAACTGGCCCTGGCCTGCCTCGCGCCCGGCGGATGCATCCTGGCCTGCACCAACTTCCGCGGCATGTCGGCGGAGGAATTCGAGGACCAACTCAGGGCCGTGGGTCCGCGAAAGGCGCACTTCGAGAGCTTGGGAATGCCCGCCGATTTCACCGACGAGCCTTATTTGAAATCGGTATGGATGGAGTGGTAGGGATGTCCCGGTTGTGGGCAAAAGGGCAATTGACCGCAGAGGCGCGGGGGACGCGGAGTGACGCTGAGGTTTTTGCCAACCACGAAATTGACGAAATCGACGAAAAGCCAGAGGGGTTGGTTGAGGGGGCTTTAAAACCACGGATCTCCACCGATTTTCACGAATCTTGGGAAGGCCGACCGGGGAATTTCAACCACAGAAAAAGCGGAAGGAGCAGAACCTTGAGAGAGTGTCGCTCTGGGAAAATCCTCAAGGATCCCCGCCCCAATCCTTCTGTCTACCGAGCTTGAATTCCGATGGCGATCGCCATTTTCCATTACCTCCCTGACTTCAAAAATGGTAAGATCCATCGCGAAATGAAGGCGAAGGATCTCCGGGATCTTGAAACGTGTGCGTCAAACGGAACTCAGCGCACCATCCCGTCGCTGACCTCGCTCACCGCCAGGTCCATCCCGGACTTTTCCCACCAGCCGAGGTGGGTGGTGGTGATGAGCTTTTGCGCACCCCGGGGCAGACGGTCCATGAGGGCGTTTCTTCTGAGCGGATCGAGTTCGCCGAAAACGTCATCGATCAGATAAACCGGCTCCCGCTCGCCCCGCGCCCGTAGGATTTCGCCTTGGGCCAGCTTCAACGAAAGAGCCAGCGTCCGTTGTTGTCCCTCGCTCGCGAAATCCCGCGCCGATCTCCCCCCAATGGTGAGATTGAGGTCGTCGCGATGCGGTCCGGCGAGGGTCACGCCGCGTCGTGTTTCGGAATCACGGACCTCCGCGAAAGCCGCTTCGAGGTCACCTTTCGAGCGGTCCACATAAGTCATCGCCAATTCCTCGCGGGCCCCGCTGATGGCGCTCTGGTTTTCCATGGCCCGCGGAGTCAGACTTTCGCAGAGCTTTTCCCGCAGGCGGATCATTTCGCTCCCATGCTCGATCAACATCCGGGTGTAAGCCATGACCGCACCCTCGCCGGCCGAGAGGGTTTTGAGATAACGGTTCCGGGCCTTCAAGGCCCCGCCGTAGCGGCTCCGATGGTGCCGATATTGCGGATCGATCTGGGTCGCGATGAAATCGAGATAGCGCCGTCGGCTCTCGCCCCCGCCGCGCACCAGATCGAGGTCCTCGTTGCCCATCCAGACCACCAGTCCGCTCTCCGCGAGATAATCCCTTCGCGCCGCGACCTCGTCTCCTTCCACTTTCAAGGCCAGCCCTTTCCGACTTCCGCGCACCTGCAATTCCCGCCCCCAGGCCTCGCCCGCAATTCCGAATTCCTTCGCTCCTTCCCGGATCAATTGCAAAGCCGAACGGGCCCGCGGCGATTGCAATCTCAGCAAAAGGCAGATCGCCTCCAGCAGCGATGTTTTCCCCTGGGCATTTTCCCCCACGAAGACCTGTCCCGCCGGTTCCAAGGATAAGGAGACCTGCTCGAAACATCGGAAATTTACCAGCCGCAGCCTCTCGATCACGCGACCAAGATCCGTCCCCCGGCGGCGCTTGGCAACTTTCGAAAATGATCGGGATGAAAATGACGAATCTTCTAATGATTCCCCCCGTCCGTCCGTTTCCACTCCCGAAATCAATCCGTCTCCGCGCTGGCCAAACCTTCGGGCGACGGGTATTTTTCAAAAAATCACGAACCGTCACCCCTTCATTTCATGAGTCTTCACGCACAACTCTCACCCGAAGCCCAGGCCCGGCTCGCCAGCCAGCGCCGAACTTCCACCATCACCAGCCTCATCATCGCCCTGCTCCTGATGGTGCTTCTCGGCGTCATTCTGCTCATCATCACGATGGCTCTGAACAGCAAGGAAATCCCCCAGATCGTAAGCTACAGCGGCAATCCCGAAGCCGAGGACCAGATGAAGCAGAAGAAGGTCCAAACCCAAGTCGAGCGCAAGCCCGCCGCTCCCTCGTCCTCCATGTCCAAGGTCATCGCGGCCAATACCACTTCCGCAACCGCCGTGCCCGTTCCCGAAGTCGATGTCCCCGTGGTCACCACCGATTTCGGCGATGGCAATGATTTCGGCGACGGATGGGGCGACGGTTCCGGGGCCGGGTCCGGAGGAAGCTTTGGAAACATCCCCACTTCCATGCAGAAGCGCTGCTCCCGCGCCGACCGTCTCCAGCGACTGACCTCGAACGGCGGAAACGAGCAGTGCGAGGATGCCGTGGTCAATTCCCTCCGCTGGCTCAAGAAAACCCAGAACAAGGACGGCTCTTGGGTCGACGGGCAACGGGTCGCCATGACCGGTCTCGCCCTTCTGGCCTATCTCGGACATTGTGAAACGGCCCAGTCCGAGGAATTCGGTGAAAGCGTTCTCGCCGCCATCACCTTTCTGGTGAACGTTTCGATGAAGAACAACGGCAAGCTCGCCACCGACTTCAAGGACGACCACTGGTGCTACGAACATGCCATCGCGGTCTACGCCTTGGCCGAGGCCTACACCCTCTGCGTGAAGTCCTTCAACGAGAATATCCCCGGACTCGAGGAAGCCGTCCTCGCCTCCGGCCAGTTCCTCATCAACAGCCAGCACACGAGCGGCGGCTGGGAATACGGCTATCAGGAAGACAACAGCCGCGGCGGAGACACCTCCATCGTGGGCTGGCACCTCCAGGCTCTCAAAGCCAGCCAATATACCGGACTCGACTTCAAGAACATCGACCGCTGCTCGAAAGCAGGCGTCGATTATATGGAGAGCATGCAGGCCGACAGCGGAGCCATCGGCTACTCTTCCAAGGATACGATTCACGATGATGGCACCACCCTGGCGGCGGTCGGTGCTCTCAGCGTCCAGATCTGGGAATCCTCGTCCAACCGCGTGGCGCGCAAGGCCTGCAAATTTATCGATGACAACATGAAGTTGGATTGGAATACCGCCGATTGCGACCTTTACGGCCACTACTACGCCGTGCAGGCCATGCTCAACAACGGCGGAAAGTCCTGGACGAAATACAACACGATGTTCCGCGACCAGCTTCTCAACAACCAGGACAAGGACGGCTCCTACAAGGACCTCAACAACGGCGGCAAGATCAATGCCACCGGCGCCCAGTTCCAAGGGACCACCCCCTTCGCTGTCCACTACCGGACCTGCCTCGCCACCCTGATGCTCGAATCCTACTACCGCTTCCTCCCCGCCACGGGATCGGCGAAGTAAATTGTCGGCAAGCTCCTTTCAAAAGCCCGTCCCGCCCATGGCAGGACGGGTTTTTTTTGGCAGCACCGTGCTAGAGATCAGTCCACACCCCGAAGACCTGCACAGACGACTACAAGACTCCCGGCGATCTATCTCGCGCAGGGAAATCGAAAACTCACGGGCAAGTTGGAGGAAATGAGGGGGACGGCCGAGCAGCGGATCCATCTACGAGAAGAAGAAGCGATCGGTTGGAGGAGCCAAAGAGTCCGCGAAAAAACGGTAGGGCGGTTTTTCCAACAACGCGGAGGCTTCGAGGACGCGCGGAGTCTTTTAAGGAAGTATATTTTGGGATCAAAAAACCACGATGATTTTGCCATCTCAAAGCTAAAACACCAAGTCAACGGGATGACGCTCGACGAGCTTCGCTTGCTCCGCACCGAGCTTCGGAGACTTCCGGGTCACTACAAAACAACCCCCTTTCTCCCCCTCTCCGATCCCTTCAACGGCTCCCTCAAGCGCCCCACGCAAAAAGCAAATTCCTTGGCGCCAGCCAAAGCCCTGAGAGACGGGGATGGCGCTCGTAAACCGAAACCATGAACCGAAAGGAGAACGTAAAAGTAATGAGCGACTGAAAGACTCTACTGAAACCCGGCGGGAACCAACC
>JBBSJY010000308.1:0-4131 GCA_038256845.1 Verrucomicrobiales bacterium
AAGCGCTCGGTTTCGTTCTCAGGCAAACTCGCGGCTTCCATCTTCATGGCAAGCGGCGCGGCGAGCTTGCCGAATACTTCCTGTGCCTCGGCAAAGGACGAAACCAGTTCATCGGCACCGGCCTCGCGGAGAGTCTCCGCGGCAGACGTGACCTTGTCCGGGGCTCCCCAAAATCCCACCACGATTTTCGCCGATGGCATCGCCTCCCGCACCCGATGGCAAAGAAACCGGACCGGCGTGACGCTGGTGGGAATGATCGCGGAAATGCAAACGACATCGGGCCTCGCATCGGCGGCTGCTCCGGCCTTCTCTCCGATCGCGGGCTTGCCGCTGCCTACGGATGAGTCGAAGCCGAGCCCGTCCAGCACCCGGGCAATCATGAGAGCGGATATCTCGTCCCGTTCGGCCCGAGCGGGAATAAAGTGAATCCGACAGTTCGGCCGTGTTTCGGCCGAGAGGACATCATGACCCTCATCGGCCTCCTGGTCCTTCTCAAGGATCGCCGGACGATCAGCGAGTTCTTCAATCATGTCCCTCAATCCCTGGTAAACGAAATTCCGTTGGTCTTCATCTAGCAGACCCATCCGGTGGTCGGCCTCTACGGCTGCGATCACGGGTATCAACACCTCATCGTGAAGCTCGGTCATCGAGTGGCTTCGGAGATATTGGTCCACCAGCTCCATCTCATCGTGTTCGCCCACCCTCAGGAGTCGGTGGTAGCAATCCTCCGCGGGCGTGAGAGCGTCTTCATCGCTTAGCAAGACACTGAGGAAGGACAGGCGCGGGATGTGCCGGCCCATGACGACGAGGCAAACGGTGAACGGCGTGGCGAGAACCAGGCCTACCGGTCCCCACATCCAGGTCCAGAAGACCGCCGCGACGATGAGGGCAACGGGAGTGACGCCGGTACTGGCACCGTAAAGCCATGGCTCCATGACATTGTTGCTGATAATTTCCAGGACAATGAACAGCGAGATGGTCATCATCGGCATCATCCAGTCGGGAGAGACGATGATCGAAAGGATGATGGGGAACGAGGCCCCGACCCACGGGCCGACGTAGGGGATAAATCGGAGGAAAATACACATGGTGCCCCAAAGGATGGCGTTCGGCACTCCGATGAAATGAAGCCCGATGGCAACGGGAATGCCGTATGTGACGTTGACTACCAGCAACATCAGCAGGTAGCGGGAAACCCGTGAGGCGGCGTCGTCCATCGCGCGGGTGGTGGCACTGATCCGGCCCTGGCCGATGAGGCGGATGACGCGCGAGCGAAGGTCCTCGCGCTTGAGCAACATGAATATCAGCAGCAGGAGGACCAGCGCGGCGGTACCCAGCGGCCCAAGCACGACGGCCGCGTAGGCCTTCAGGGTTTCCGCCGGAGTTGGATCCGGCGTGTCGACAACCTCCACCCGTGTGGCTGCTTCCTTAATGGGGCGGAGGGTGAAAGGGGACGGATCGTCGGCTCCCTCATCCACCTTGTCTTCTGACTTTGCCCCCGGAATATCCTCCTTGAGTTCGTCCAAGGTTTCAAACAAGCGGGTGAAAGGGCCGTTGGTCACGTTGATCGCGCGAAGCTTGCCGCGGATGTTCTCCTTGTAGCTGGGCAATTCGATCGCGAGATCGACGACCTGGCGGGTGAGAACCCAACCGCCACCTACAGCGAGGGCAACCAACAGCAGGACCACGGCAAGGACCGCGCCGATGCGGCCGAGCCACCGCTGCAACCTCGTGACAAGCGGAGCGAGGAGAAAGGTGAACAACGAGGCGAGGGCGATCGGAATCAGGATGCCCCTGCCAAAATACAGCGCCCCGATCAAAAAGGCGGCGAGGAGGATCGTCCAGATTCCGACCAGGGCGTCGGTGGACGAGATGCGTGTGCGCGGAATTGGCATGTTGGCGGAAAATCAGATCTGTGAGCGGAAGAGTGCGGCCGTCGCATCCGATACCTTTTCGGCAAGCGGCCTGTGTTTCCATGCGCGGTAGCGGACCCTCCGTGCTCGGGCGAGATCCGCGTCGAAGCTTCGTTCGGACTCAAAGGCGAACTCGCGGTCGATGACATTGAGATTCGCCTCGTCATTGAGGCGAAACGACCGGTTGTCGAAATTCGCGGAACCGACGCAGGTCCACAAACCATCGATGATCATGCACTTGCGATGATACATGGACGGCTGGTATTCATAAACCTTCAATCCCGCGCGAAGAAGCTGGCCCCAGCGGTGCCGCGACGCACCCCGGACGAGAACGGAATCGATGTGGCGGCCCGGCACCAGGATCTGGATGGAGACTCCGCGGTCGGCGGCTGCGATCAGGGTTTCGGTGGTGAGATCGTCGGGAACGAAGTAGGCGTTGCCGATCCTGATGCGGCGTTTGGCGGCGGTGATGCACAGCAGGAACATCAGCCGCGCGCTCTCGCTGCCTTCCATCGGGGAACTTTTGAACATCTGGCAGCGGTGCGGGCCGGCTTCCGACAGTTTGGGAAAATAATCCTCGCCATGCAGAACGACGGCACGCGTCTTCATCCAGTTGTCGAGAAACGCGGACTGGAGCTGGGCGACGACCGGTCCTTCGACGCGGTAGTGGGTATCCCGCCAATGTTCCGACGATTCCGCGTTCCCCTTCCATTGATCGGCAATCCCCACGCCGCCCGTGAAGCCGAGTTTGCCATCGATGACAAGAAGCTTGCGGTGGGTCCGATGGTTCGCCCGTGCGAAATTGGCGATGTGGTAGACCTCCAGTTCCACGCCTGCATCGACCATCCGCGCCAAAGCCTCGCCGTTGATGCAGTCGCAGCCGACGCCATCGATCAGCACATGGACGCGGACCCCCTTTCGCGCCGCGTCGGAAAGCGCGTCGGCGAAAAGATCGGCCACGTCGCCGGACCAGTAGATAAAGGTCTCAAAGCAAACGGTGCGCTCCGCGGACGCGATGGCGGCGAGCATCGCGGGAAAGATCTCGGTGCCGTTTTCCAGCGGTGTGACGAGATTTCCCGACAGAATCGGCGGCCCGAGAAGCTGCCCCATGGAGCGTTCGAATTGGTCGTCTTCAATGGAGTAGCGGTGATCGATCCGCTTCTTGATCTTCTTTTCGCCGGAAATGAAATTGCGCACGAATGTGGTCAGACCGGCGGCGGCGACGGCGGTGACTCCGATGGTGACGAGCTGGCTGCGACGGGAATTCATGGCTGGGCGGAGTGCGGTAGCGGGAACGGCATAGGATCACCATCTCGGCAGGCGTTGCAACATCGTTACTTGGGCATACGGACCACTTCCGGCCATTTCCCTCCGATTGACAATGGCGGCACCACCGTCAAATTCGGAGGAACCCATGAAAACCGCCTCCATTGCCTTCGCATTCGTCTTCGCATGGGCCTCCGCCACCGCCGCGCCGGATCCCAAAGCACCCATACCGATCGATCCCGGGAGCTTTGATCGCCCCATCCGGGTTGCCTGCGTCGGTGACAGCATCACTGCCGGCTCCGGCATCCAGGGCGCGGAAAACTCCTATCCCGGGCAGCTTGGATCGATGCTCGGCGAGGAGGAATGGACGGTGAAGAACTTCGGCGTCAGCGGGGCCACGATGATGGATTCCGGCGACAAGCCCTACCGGATGCAACCGGTTTTCAAAGCCGCGCTGGAGATGGATCCCGACGTGGTGGTCATCAAACTCGGCACCAACGACACCAAGCCGCACAATTGGAAACACTCCGCGGATTTCCAGAACGACGCCAAGGCCCTCATCGCCGCCTTCCGCGAGGTCAACCCGCAGGTCCGCATCTACCTCTGCACCCCCGCTCCCGCGTTTCCGGAGAACTTCGGCATCCGGGAATCCGTCATCTCCGGCGAGGTCGTCCCCGCAATCCGCAAGCTTGCCGAGGAGGAAGATCTGCCGCTCATCGATCTTCACTCCGCCCTCAAGGACCGAGCCGATCTATTCAAAGACAAGGTCCATCCAGATAAGGACGGTGCGACAATCATCGCGGAGGAAGTTCATAAGGTGCTCACCGGCAAGCCCGCTCCCCGCGCTCCGGTCGCCCAGTGAGTTACTCCGCCGCCGCCCGGATCGCCGCGAACCGGTCCCGCATTTCCGCCGCCGTCCCGATCGTCAGCCACACCGTGTAGTCGCTGCGGT
>JBBSJY010000309.1:0-4126 GCA_038256845.1 Verrucomicrobiales bacterium
GGTGATGGCGGTCTTGCTGCCCATGGCGTCGCAGAGGGCGTAGTGGCGGGTCGGCGTGCCGCTGACAAACCGGTCGCGCAGGACGAGGTCGTTGCGGCCGCGGCCGCCGTAGAGGTATTGGTTGCGCAGGACGGTGGCGTTCTGGCGGCTCTCGATGCATTTCCACTGGCGGTTCCAATAGTAGCGCTGGCTTTCGACGCCGGGGACGCCGCCGGTGTCGTGGACGATCTTCTGGGTGCGCCGGAAGAGGCCGTCGTAGCGGTAGGTGATGTCGATTCCTCCGGATCCCGAGGAGGAGCCGCCGCCGCCCGACCCGCCGCCGGCGGGGCCGGTGACGCGGACAAGGCGGTTCCAGGCGTCCCAGGTGAGCTGGTAGTGCCCGGAGGAGGCGTAGGGGTGGAAGGGGACCTTGGTCATGTTGCCGGCGGGGTCGTAGGCGACGGGCGCGGGGGTGCCGGCGAAGGTCACGATTTGATGCTCCCCTCCGGTCGCACCCTTCGGGCACGTCGCGTTCGCTCCTGTCCATGTCGCTCCGCTCCATTCGTTGACCTTGTCGTGGGTGCGGTTCTGGTTGATATCCTGGACGCCGCCGTTCTTGAGGAGGTAGTTTTGCCAGGTGCCGGCGGGGTCGTAGGTGAAGTCCTCCTCCTGGGCGGGGGTGGGGATACCGGTTTTTCCGGAGTTGAGGCTGCCGAGGTCGCGGGTTTTGACCTGGTAGAGGCCGTCGTAGTCGTAGAACTCGTCCTGGCCGGTGCCGGCGACGGCGTTCTTCCGCCACTGCTTGAGCGAGGCCTCGGTGTAGCCGTACTCGGTGCGCTCGACGTCGGTGGAGCCCTTGACCCAGCGGTGGTCGGCGATGCGGCCGAAGCGGTCGAGGCCGCTCCAGGCGTCGCCGGAATCGCCGCCGCCGCCCTCGTAGGTGAGCTTCACGCCGGGCTGCGGGTAGGTGCTTTCCACCGCGGTGAAGGCGCCGAGGTATTTGTATTCCGCCACGATGCGATCCTCGCCGATGTCCCGGACCTTGGCAAGCCGGGAGAGGAAATCGTCGGCGGAGCCGGTGGCGCCATATTGGTTTTCGACCTCGCGGCCGTTGGGATAGGTGGTCTTTCCTAGGCGCACGGTGTTGCCGGTGCCGTCGGCATGCGCGTAGGCGACCTTGAGGGTGCCGGTGGTGACGGCGCCGGTGACGGACTGGCGGTCTTCCTTTAGATTTCCGAAGGGGTCGTAGGCGAACTCGACCTGGTTGACGACGGTGCCAGTGCTGGCAGCAGGGTCGTTGTAGCTGGTGACCTTGTGGCGGCGGCCGTGGGTGTTCCAAGTGGTGGTGATACGGCGGACGGTGATGTCGACGCCGGTGCCGGGGGTGGTGACGCGGTCGTGGACGGGGCGGCCGAGCGCGTCGCGGTCGTAGGTGTGGACGGTGCCGCGCTGGTCGGTTTGCGTCACGGCTTCGCCCTGGCGGTTGTGGGTGTATTCGACCTCGTCGCTGCCGCCGGTGCTGCCGGGGTAGATCTTTTTGCGCAGGAGGGTGCTGGTGGCGATGGCGCTGCCGGCGAATGAGGAAAAGTATCAGGAAGCGGCACATGCGGGTATCCGGGGTTTGAGCACAGCGGCAAGGACGGCGTGGAGTTCCGCGGGATCATGCGACACGAGCGGGTGGAGCAGCGGATGATCCGGCAGGCCGCAAGCTTCGCTGGCGATGACCGGAATTCCGCTGGCGAGTGCAAGCAGGGCGAGCCGTGGTTGGTGCTCGATCCATGCGGGAAGCACGAGTGCATGGGCCGTGGCGAGATCGGCCGCGACGGCGGGAGCGCATGGGAGACCGGCGAACGGATCCGCTTCGCCTTCGCTGGCGCGGCCGAGGTATTTCAGCTCGGCGTCGAGGCCCAGACGGAGAACGTCAGCGAGCTCGAAGGCTCCTTTGCGGCCCAGCCGGGAGGCCGGGAAGAAGAGCGTGGGCGAATCGGACGGCTGGCGGGCGAGTGGGACCGGCATTTCCCAGTCGATCCGCCAAGCTTGTGATTCGAAATGGCTGGCGATGCCGCGGTGCGGTGTGATGAGGCGTCCCGCGGCGGCCAGCGCATCGGATTCGGCACGGGCGAGGGCGGGATCGGCGCGGAAATCCCCGAGAGTGGTGGAGGCGGGGCGGGCGGATTTCGCGAGATCGAGCCGGCGCTGGAGCTCGGCGATGGGCCAGCGCTGCATGAGCACATCGAAGCTGCGGCCGCCCAGCACTCCGAATTTCCAGAGATGGGGGAGGAGATTCTGGGAGACCACAAGGTGACGGCAGGCGGGGCTGAGCCGGGCGGCGTAGCGGCGGGCCAGGGACGCGTCGCTTTCGAGCAGGATCTGCTGGCGGCGCGCGCCTTGGGCGGGGAGGCGGCGCTGCCTGAATGCGCGGAAAAGGGTGAAGGTGGTGGCGGCGTGAGTGACCACTCCGGCAGGAGGCGACCATTGGTAGTTCGGTTTTTTCCAACGGCGGCCGTCGAGCGGAATCAACCACCAGTCGCCATCGCGCGAGTGATCCCGGCACCAGCGGTCGAACTCGGGCCAATGGGCGTCGAGCAGAAACGCGGAGTGACCCATGGCCGACGCGTGGGCGGAGGTGGCGGTAGGATGCCGGAAACAGGAAACCATTCCGCAGCTGAGGCAATCGCCGGAGGGGGCGGCCCGTGCGGTGGTTTTTTCCCGAACCGGAGCAGGCGATGATGGGGAAACGCCGTGGGAGCGGATGCGGACGATGAGGTCGGCGGCGGTCAGCTCGATCTCGATCCGCCAATCATGCGTGGCGCGAAAGCGGAGATCGACGTAGTTCCAGAAAATGGTGGCATCGAGATCGCGCTCGGCGTCGGAACCCGGAACGACGCGCGAATGGGCGTGGCGTTCGACGATTTCCAACCCGGCGGCGAGGGCGGTCTGATAGAGAAGTCCGCTGAGCTGGCAGAGTCCGCCGCCGGTGGAGGGAACCAGGCAGCCCTCGCGGAGTTCGCGGCCGGTGGTGAAGCCTTTCGACGTGGTGGTGCGGCCGAGTTGCCGCCAGAAGCTGAAGGTGGTCCCGGCGGGGATCTCGAGGCCGTGAAAAGCCCGCGCGGCGCGGCGCAGGTTCTCCACTTTGCCTGCGGTGAGTGGGAACTCGGCCGGAGCGATCTCGCGCCACAGGGGCGACCGGGTTTCTGCCAGGACCGGTGCGTCGATGAGACGCGTGGAGGGTCGGTGACGCGGAGGGCACTTTCCAATTTCGCCAAATCCGCGTCTGATCTGGAGGGGAACGGTCTTCGCCTTGAATGCGATCGCCTGCCAGCGACCGGGGGTCTCTCGATCAGGCGGGTGGGGGGGCGACATGACGAGTGGTGCGGGACTGCCATGGCATTGAACGGCAAATCCGCGGACAAGTCTTCAATTCATTGATGAGTATTTCGTGAAGGCGGGATGAGCCCGAATCGGATTGCAACGATGGGATCATTTGGATTGATGAAGTGGTGAAAAGGCTTGCACCGGGAAAGACGCTAAGGGATCCGCACGACTTGAGCGGCATCCCTACGGTGTCCAGGCGGCGCGGGATTCCGCGGCGTGACGCACCGCTGCCTGGGACACGCAGCTTGAGCCATCCCAAGGGCGACCTGCGAAAGTTGGTTTCAGGCAGCCCATTCCAGAATCTCCCGGTGTCGCGCCTGGCAAGGATCTACGGCTGGACCGCGCTGACTTTGGCCATCCTGGCGATCCCATTGTTCATCGCCGGGATGCTGTTGCAGCGATCAGGCGAGGAACCGTGGACTTCGATCGGATATGGAATGCAGGTGTGGGCCTTCGCGGGAGGATTGTTCCTGATCAACTTTTTCGGGACCTTTTCCCAAGTGCTGTCGGACAGCCGCGAAGAGCGCGGAGTCCAGGGAATCCTGCTCTACTGGTCTTCCGTGGTGATCCTGCTGCTGATCAACTGGGCGATGTAGTCTGTCAGATCCGGATCGTCTGTCGCCAGGGTCAAGCTATACTGCCGCGCGCGAGGTTTTGTGAAAAACGGGATCGTTCATTCGTCGCCCTGCGAGGATGGCAGGGACGCACCTCCGGGGCGTCCGGCGCGTGGGATGCGAATGATCCGCGAATGAATGGAGCCAGCGCGCCGCAC
>JBBSJY010000310.1:0-4106 GCA_038256845.1 Verrucomicrobiales bacterium
GGTCAACGCCGTCATCACCGTCAATGCTGTCATCATGGCTCCTGCTCACAAGTTCCTTTCACAGCTCCCCGGTGAAGGCTTGGAGCAGCAGCGACTTTTGCAACGCCTCCAGCGCCGCGAGCTTTTGCTGGTAGAGGCTGGCGAGGCGTTGGGTTTCGGTGGACGAATCTTCGAAGGTCGAAGCCAGTCGCTTTTGCTCCGGCAAAGATTGCGGAAAGCGAATGACCAGCGGTGAAACGTTTGTGCGCGTAATCTGTGGCTGCGCTGCACCAGTGATGGCTGTGGAAATACCGATCCCGCCTCGGAAGACAAATTCAAGAGACTTCAAATCAAGCGAATGGTCGAGTGGGCGCACAACCATCGCGTTGCCCGTAACCCACGACTTCGTTCGGTTTTTGGCTGTTTTCTTGTCGATGGACTTCACGTCCACGCTCCAGCTCTTGGCCGAGTCCGCAAACGTCTTCTGCCGGTCAATGAAGACACTGAGGTCATTATACTGCCGCGCGGGAGGTTTTGTGAAAACGGGATCGTTCATTCGTCGCCCTGCGAGGATGGCAGGGACGCACCTCCGGGGCGTCCGGCGCGTGGGATGCGAATGATCCGCGAATGAATGGAGCCGGCGCGCCGCACATCCGCTTTTTCATTCCCGCGCCACGCGCCGGACCGCTCGGAGATCGGTCCCTGCCTTTGCGGCTTCGCCATTTCACTAATCATGACGCGCGGCAGTATATCATTCAGCGGATTCGTCTTCCCCATATTTCGCCCCGGATCGAGTTGGTAGAACCAGACTTTCCGGGTGGGCGCGCCTTTCTCGAAGAAGAGCACCACCGTTTTCACGCCGGCACCGGTGAAGGTGCCACCGGGGCAGTCGAGCACGGTGTGGAGATTGCAGCTTTCCAAGCGCAGCTTGCGCAGGGCGACGGAGGCGTTGTCGGTATTACTTAGAAAGGTGATCTTGTAAGGGAGCACAGGCACTCACCGCCTGCTCCCGCAGCCACGCCGATCATTCCAGCCGGGCGTTCCAGAGCACCGGGCCAATCGCCCACCGCAGGCCGGAGACGATGGAATTGGTCGGCCAGTCCCAACGGGCCGACCGGCGCTTCTCCGCGCGTTTCCTGCTCTTATCGCTGGCGGACAGGAGCGCCGCGGCCAATTCCACCGCGGCCTGGGCCAAATCCTCGTCGTTGCCATCGGGCCCGCGCGTGGTTGCCGAAACGGATTCCTTGTATTGAACCTCGCTCATCGGCGGATTCCAGCAGCTCTCACCCGCAGATCACGCCACAACTCTGAGCACTTGCGACACCCTCATGGCAGCCCGGTGGAGAGCTGTTCCCACCGTCTCTTGAAAGCCGGGCTCTCTTGTGAAAGCCGGTCCGCCGCCAGCAAGGCACGGTCGCGGTTTCCCGCCAGCCACTCAAAACAGATCGCGCACTCATGCCGCCGCAATCTTTCCAAATCGTTTTTCGGATTTCTCACCACAATCCGATGCAAATCGATGAGGGATTCTTGTGTGAACTCGCGCCATTCGTAGATGCGGCCAACACCATTCTCGCCCGCGTTCACCAATTTCCCCGCCGGACTGACTGTCAGCCGTTTCACCACCTCGCCCGAGCGAAGCGCCAGTTCCGCTTCCACCGCCTCACGGGCGAGGTCGGATTCCAGATCCGCGAGGAAAACCGCCGACGACTCCGTCACTGCCAGCAACGACCCACGTGTCGCCCCCTCCGGGTCTCCCGGCAGATCCCGGATGTAGCGCGCCGCCTCGTAGAAACGGAAATCACCCGCAAAGCCCGCCATCGTATCCAGCACCGTCGCAAGATCCGGCACCGGCAAGGTCTGGTGGGGCGGGCTTGCGTCCAGGCGCGTTTCAAGGACTTTCGCATGCCGTGCCAGATCCAATTGACGTGCGCGCACATTGAAACGCGCCCGGCCGTGGGTTTTGAGGGTCACCAGCAAGGAATTCAGTTGATTCACCGCAGCCCTGCATGCTTCAGGTTCATCCGGCATCTCCCCGAACGAGGGTCCTGTTAGCAAGGCATGGTCAGCCAGATGCGAATCCGCCAGATTCTGATAGAGCTCGATCCACCCCTCGTGCGGCAATGGCGTGGCCTCCCTCACCGCCGCAAAACAGACCGCGCCTTGGGCGAGCAGGCCCTGCTCCCAGTTTTTCAAACCTGCCAGCATGCAGGTCATCGCCTCCGCCGCCCCCTCGCTTGGAATCCCGGCGTCCGGCATGACCGGCGTGAGATCCCCCAGCCGCCCCACCACCGGAATCAGCCGCCCGGCGAGCCCCGGCACGCCCGAGGGTGAGGATTCCGCATGATCGATGAGCCGCTGCGCCGCACCACGCGCCTCCTCCGATCGCGAATCGAGAAACAAAGCCGCGACCGCCTCCACGCCCGCCCACGTCCGGGTCGGTTCCGGAATTGATTCGTCACCGCGCATGGCGTCGAAATCGCCTGCAGCCTTGACATAGTCCCCCGCTTTCATCGCCGCACGCGCCTCGCGGTAGCGCATCGCGACATCGGGCAGGTGTTGGCTCGCCAGTTCGGTTTCCGGTCCCAGCAATGAGATGGGTGCCATGGGTGTCACCTGCGGAATCTCCTGCGTCATCCACCAAACCCCCGCCCAACCCGTCGCGACAAGAACCCCGCCGGCCAAGGCCAGCGCAAGTTGCTCGCTCCGCTTCCGCGCCCGACGGCGGCGGCGGGCGCTGTCCGCACTTTCGATCGCGCCCGGCGGGGACAATTCCCCCCGTTTCATCGCCGCATCCAGCGCACCGATCATCGCGTCGTAGGAAGTGAACCGGTCCTTGGGATCATATGCCATCGCCCGATCGACGATCATACAAATCTCATCTGACAAATAGGGTGCGGCACGGCTGAGCGGGACCACCTTTTTCTTCGCTTCCCGCAATACGTCGGTCGCCATCGAATCCTCGCCACACGACGGCTTACCCGCCAGCGCATGATAAAGAGTTGCCCCGAACGCATAGAGGTCGGAGCGGAAATCCTCCGGCTGCCCGTCGATGGTTTCCGGCGGGACATAATAGGGCGTCGCCCAAATTTCCTTCGGTTGCGCCTTCCCCCCCTTCGTCACCAGTGCCAGGCCGAAGTCCACGATTTTCACATTGCCATCCGCATCGAACAGAATGTTTCCAGGCTTCACATCCCGATGAATCAACCCGGCCGAATGCGCCGCTTTCAGCCCTGCCGCGATCTGCAACGCCATCGGCAACAACTCGCGTTCGGGGATCGCACCTCGCTCATGGATGTGCTGCTCGAAATGGCCGCCGGTCACCATCTCCATTGCGATGTAAAACCGGCCGAACGCCCTCCCCGTCGTCAGGACGCGCACGACATGCGGATGGCTGAAGGAGGCGGTGATCCGAGCCTCTTCCACGAAAGCGCCGATCCGCTTCTGATCCGCCGAGAACCCCTCGCTGAGGATTTTCACCGCCACCTCCCGGTCGAGCGTGTTGTCCCGCGCCACCAGCACCGAGCTCATCCCGCCGACCGCATGGCGCCGGACGAGCGTGTAAGGACCGAATTCCCGCTTCACCCGCGTGTGCTTCCCGCAATCCGGGCACTCGACATTGCTGAACGGAGCCACGGCCGCCACGTTCATCGCCTCGCCGCACGCGTGGCAATAGGCGATCTCGTCCGGACTGGCGGGCATGTCCGAGGGTAGCGACCGCCGGCGTCCGTGGGAACTTGAATCTTGCACCACGCCGCCTCCGGGAAACACTGGCGCGTGGAAATCAGGGTCGAAGACGGTGCGGGCGAGCGACTGGATGCCTTTCTGGCCGCGCGTCTCTCCGAACTTTCCCGCTCCCGTATCCAGGCACTTGTCCGCGACCAATCCATCCAGCTCAACGGCCACCCCGCCAAACCACGCGATGCCGTGAAGATCGGCGACCATATCACGGTCTTCATCCCCGAAGCCGTCCCGTTACACAACGCTCCCCAGGAAATTCCGCTCGATATCCTATTCGAGGACGACGACCTCCTCGTCCTCAACAAAGCGCCAGGCATGGTCGTCCACCCCGCGCCGGGAAATCCCGACGGCACCTTGGTCAACGCGCTGCTCCATCACTGTCGCGGGCA
>JBBSJY010000311.1:0-4061 GCA_038256845.1 Verrucomicrobiales bacterium
ACTCGGAAAGCAAACCAACGCCGGTCAATTCGCTACGCAGTGCAAAGCGAATCTCAGAATCGGCGTTGTAAGGGGCTTCGGGCATATCTGCGGGTCCCGAGCATCGGCCCGGTGTCCCGTGGCATGGGGAAGGCGGATGGGGCTTGTGGGAGGTTTGGGCGGAGAACTTCATGCTTTTCCTTGCGGCGTCGAGATCAGAGCAGTGCCGGTCCGCAGCGAGCCCGGGCTTTTTGTCGAGATCGCGGAGGAAGAAGCGGGATTTGGAAGGCGGCATCGCGGAGGTGACCGCCGGAGGCTAACTGGTCGCAATGATGCGGGAAGGAGAAAGGACGGGATTAGCAGCGGGATGATCTTAGAGTTGGCCATGCGTGACAATCAGGCGGGACGCCTGTGCCCCCTTGCCCCTCCACCCGGCCGATGAAGAAATTCCGGTTCGTTCGTTGATTCGCCTGCGGACCGGTCTAGATTCGTCCGTTCCGTGGGCGGCTCCGCCCTTGATAGTCCTCAGCCACCTCAAGGAATCCCTCATCGAACCCGACGAACCCCTCCGCAACGGCTACGTCCCCAATGTCGTTTACACCTGCGGCGCACTTGTCCACTGCGGCAAGCTCATCCTCCCCTACCGCCTCAGCGACACCACCATCACCGTCGCCACCATCGATCTGACAGATCTCCTCGCCGCGCTCGTAGCTTCCCGCAACTGACGCTTTCCACCGACACTAACAAAACCAACAAAACCAATCCCATGGGCGACAAATCCCCGAAATCAAAGCAAAAGGACCAGAGCCAGAAACAGGGCAAAACGGACGCCAGCGCCAAGGCCAAGAAGCGCCTCCTCGACAGCAAGCAAACCCAAGCGCCACCGCCACCCTCGAAATCGAAGAAATAGCCGCGGCCGGTGTCCCCGTCGTCCGACCAGCGGGCGGCGGGCGATCGCGGGTTCCTTTACCGCGGTGGCGGCGAGGGAACTCAGGTCCCGCATTGCGAACAAGACACCCCAAAAGCAAAGGCGGGACACGGGGGCACCTACGGTTAAGGAGAGCCCCTGGTCGTCGGAGGTTTGGCGTATTGACTGCAACGGGATTTTCCGGATTGCCGTCCAAGCCCCATCCCGCTGACATGCGAGACCCGTCCGGCTTGATACCCGGCTCTCCCATCCGCGTCCCCACATGCACTTTGCCCCGGTCATCGTCCTCGCCCTTCTCGCCGCGTCCCAGCTTTCCGCAAGCCCGGCCCACGAGGCCGACCGCGCCGCGCTGCTGAAAGGCGTCAGCGAGATCAGCACCAACGGCACACCGGGCGGCCTCAGCGCCTTCGGACCGGATGCCTTCGCCGTCGTCGCCGGCAAGGAGAGCCCTTCCGCGCTGCTCCCCGTCGCCGCGGCTGCCCGCTGGGACAAGGGCCGCATCGTCGCTTTCGGCCACGACGGATTTCTCAGGACACCCGACGAGAGCGACAACGGGGCACTCCTTGCCAACATCGCCCGCTGGGCCAGCGGTGACGTCGCGAAACCGAAAATCGGCGTCGTCCGAGAGCCAATCCTCGCCGCGCATTTGATAGCCAACGGTTTCGAGGTGACCACCCTCGAAAGTCCCGATTGGGCCAGCCAGCTCGCCGCCATCCACACCGTCTTCATCAATGGCCTGTTGATTTCCGCCACCGATCTCCCCCTGTTGGAAAAGCACGTCCGCTCCGGCGGCGGTTTCGTCACCGGAGTCACCGGCTGGGGCTGGATCCAGATCCGCGGCGGAAAGGATAACTCGCGCCTCGCCACCGAATGCGCCGCCAATCTCCTCATCCAGCGCGCCGGCCTCGCCTTCACCGCCGGCATCCGCGGCCGGACGCTCCCTGCCTCCTATGCGGCCGGCGGCGATCTCAGCCTGCTCAACGCCACCACCGCCCTCCGCGGCATCGTCGCCCATTCCGACGGGAAAACCAACGCCACCCCCGCCCAACTCGCCCAATGCGGCGCCACTCTCGCCGACGCCATCCGCTCACTCCCGCCCGGCGATGAAATCCTGCTGCCCAAGCTCGCCGAAATCGTCATCCCGCCCGACGGCTTTCCCACCCCTGCGAATCCCGTCAGCGCCACCAACCCGCTCGCCCGTCTCGCGCTCACCCTGGACATGGAGCGCCTCCGCGGCACCCCGCCGGAAAAAATCCGCCCGCACCCCGCGTCAACCTCCTTTCCCGGAGCGGTCGCCGTCGATGTTCCCCGCGTCGCCGACCGCACCTTCTCCATCGATCTATCCGTTCCCCGCTGGCACAGCACCGGCTACTACGCCGCGCCCGGCGATGTCATCCAGATCACCGTCCCCGCCGGTGCCGCCGGCCAAGGCCTCGGTGTCCGCATCGGCTGCCACACCGACACCCTCTGGCATCTCGACGAATGGAAACGCGCCCCGGAAATTTCCCGCCGCGATTCGCTCGATCATCCGCAAACCCTCACCGCCAGCCCCTTCGGCGGCCTCATCTACCTCGACGTCCCGGATAAGTTCCCGGTCGGCACCATCGAGGTCACCCTCTCCGGCGCGGTGGAAGCGCCCAGATTCATCCTCGGAAAAACCGACCTTCAGGATTGGGCCGACCGCATCCGCCATCTCCCCGGCCCTTGGGCCGAACTCGAAACGGAAAAAATCATCCTTAGCGTCCCCTCCGGGAAAATCCGCGAGCTCGACGACCCCGCAGCCCTCCTCACTTTCTGGGACCGCGTCCTCGACGCTCAGGCCGACCTCGCCGCCACCCCGCGCGAGCGCAAATTCCCCGAACGGATCGTCCCGGATGCGCAGATCTCCGCCGGCTACATGCACAGCGGCTACCCGATCATGACCTGGCTCGACCACAGCGTGGAAACCTCCCTTTCCGCCGAAAAACTCGCCGCCGGAAGCTGGGGCCATTTCCACGAACTTGGCCACAACCACCAGCGCCCGGACTGGACGTTCGACGGCACCGTCGAGGTCACCTGCAACCTTTTCACCCTCTACACCACGGAAACCGTCTGCGGCCTCCCACCCGGCGAAGGCCACGATGCCATGGAGCCCGGCCTCGTCGAATCCCGGCTCCGCAGCCATCTTTCCAAGCCCGACAAATTCGCCCGCTGGAAAAGCGATCCATTCCTCGCGCTCACCATGTATTTCCAGCTTCGCACCGCATTCGGCTGGGAAACCTACAAGGCCGTTTTCGCCGAATACCGCGACCTCCCCGCAAGCGAGCGCCCCAAGTCCGAAGACGAAAAGCGCGACCAATGGCTGGTCCGCTTCTCCCGCGCCGCCGGGCGGAACCTCGGACCGTTCTTCGAAGCGTGGGGCGTCCCCACAACCCCCGCCGCCCGCCAATCCGTCGCCGACCTCCCCGCCTGGATGCCCGAAGACTGGCCCCAGCCGTGACCCGTGGCGGCGGTTTTCAACCGCCCAGCATGCCTAACAAACCCAACTCCCACATGAAACCGCCAGCCCGCCTAACAATCGCTCTCGCCCTGTTTCTGTTAGCTTTCGCACCCGCACACGCGATGGATCCGGCCCTCCCGACAAAAGCGGCCGCAATGGAAATCCTCCGCACCAAGAAGGAGATCCCCGTCGCCTTTCCACAAGGCGAGCCCTTCATCCTCTCCCCCGGCAAACCGGAAGGCCCAGAGATCGAGCCCCTCCGCTTTCAGATCACCGACACAATCCTTATCCTGCAGGGAAATGATTGGGTTCCATTCGATCTTCGCCAGCACGGGCTGACGCTCGATTTGTTTTATGCCGCAGCCAAGTCGGCCGGGATGGCCCCTTACCTTACAATCGAGTTATCAGAGCGAACCTCCGATGCGCAGCTTGCAGAGCTTTTGAAGAATCTCCAGGAGCGAGCAATCAAAGGACCGGAAAAGGCCCCCTTGAAGACCATTTACCTGCGCAATGGCATTCCGGATGACTCGACGCTGTGACAGCACTCAGGCGAAACTGACCCTGTAGCCCGGCAATCACTCCGGCACTTCCTCTCGACTCCGGGCCGCGGATCTTCAAGTCTCTCGGCCGCCCATGCCCAACCGCATCGATTCCACCTTCGCCCGCCTCCGCGAA
>JBBSJY010000312.1:0-4030 GCA_038256845.1 Verrucomicrobiales bacterium
TCGGAGTGCTCCGCTGCCTGAGCCACGCCACCATCACGCTGGTTCAACCGGACCCACGACCGCAGTGGGACCTTGTGGGAGGAGCGCTCCAAGAGCGTGATCGTGGAAAGCGGGATCGCGGCGCGGACGATGGCGGCCTACATCGACCTCAATCCGGTGCGCGCCGGGATGGTGGCGGATCCGGCGGAATACCGGTGGAGCAGCTACGGCGAGGCGGTGGGCGGCGGGACGAAACGCAACGGCAAGAAGGCGCGGGAAGGCTTGGTCCGGGCGTGCATGGGCCACCAGGGAGCCGGTTTCGAGGCGGAGCGGTGGAAGGAAGTTTCGTGGATCTACCGGCGGGCGATGGGTTTGGCGATGGGCCGGAAAAAGCGGCCGGGCGGAGGTGGGGAGGGGCGCGGTCCGGCCGCAGATGAATCGGGCGGAGGCGCTGGAAGCGGAGGAGAATGGGACGGTGCTGCCGGAGTTGGGGATGGCAAGGATGCTGAGGTGCCGGGTGAGGTATTTCACCGACGGCGCGGTGATCGGGAGCAAGGCATTCGTGAACGAGGCGTTCGCGGGGGTGCGGGAGCGTTTCACGGCGAAGCGGAGGGACGGCTCGCGGCGGATGCGGGGAAGCGGATTGCCCGCGGCGGGGGTGCTTTGGAGTATGAGGGACTTGCGGGTGCGGGTTTGACTCGGACTTGCGTCCCTTTTCCAATCTCCTAGGACTCCGCCCTGCACCTCCTGAAAGCACCCGCGCCACCAATTCGCCAACCAGACAACCGCCTTGGGAAACCGGCCGGTTTGCCGCGCGCATTTCTGGCTTCTCAAGTCCGGTGGCGGAGTGAAGCCTGAACGGCATGCCGGAACCCGACCCACAAATTGTAGTGACGCTGCTTTGGGTTTGTCTGGGGCTGCTGGTGCTGCTGCTGGTGCTCGCGGTGGCGATCCTGCGGAGTCTGGGCCGGATCGGGAGACGGGAGACGCCGGTTCCGCTGACGCCCGACCTAGCGGAAAGCGCGCTGCCGGCGGTGGAAACGTCGCCGGGCGGAGCCTTCGAGGCGTTTCTGGAGGAGGACCCCTCGCGGCGCGATCTGACGAAGGGCGAGCAATTCAAGGCCTACCGCAAGTGGCGGCAGGAGAAGGGCCTGAACTGGTCGAATTCCTGAGAAACGGACAATCGCCGGGTCGGCGGATTTTCCATTTTTCGCATTGCAAGGCCGGGGCGCGTTTGCATTCTCGCCCGGCCCGGCCGGAGAGAGAATTTCCACCGGAAAAACGCTTGTGAAAATTTTCACAAGCACCCACCTTCTCGCACGCACCGCGCTTCCCATGGCAAATTTCTTTCCACGCTGGTCCAACCTGCTGCCCCTCAAGATCGCTGTTTGCGGTGGAACCGTCGCAGCGGGCGTGGCGTTGGGATTCGCTTATTACGCGACCCCCAAGGCACTGGTCCAAGGCTACCAGCCCTCGCAGCCGATTCCGTTTTCGCACAAGATCCACGTGGATCAGCTGGGGATCGACTGCCGCTACTGCCATTCATTCGTGGATGTCTCCAACCACGCGAACGTGCCGACCGGCAGCACCTGCTGGAATTGCCACCAGCACATCCAGCGGGACAGCCCGAAGCTTGAGCCGCTGCACCGCTCGATGAATCCCAGCTTTCCCGGCTATGACGGCAAGCCGATCGAGTGGGTCCGGGTGCACAAGGTGCCCGACTACGTTTATTTCAACCATTCGGCCCACGTGAACCGGGGGATTTCCTGCCAGAGCTGCCACGGCGACGTGCACCAGATGGAAGTCGTTTACCAAGCGGAGAGTCTCTCGATGGGTTGGTGCCTCGATTGCCACCGCGCTCCCGAAAATCACCTCCGGCCGCTCGAGGAGGTTTTCAATTTCAGCTACAGCCCCGAGACGTACCTCGCGGCCCATCCACAGCCGGGCATCGATTCGGCGGCGGAGTTCGGCTTGAAGCTCAAAGAGGAATTCATGGTGAACCCCAAGGAGTCCTGCGCCACCTGCCACCACTGATCCGCCCGTTCCGATTTTACCCGTTTCCCCTTTCCGCAGTCACTCATGAGCAAGCGCATCTGGCATCATCCCGAGGTTCCCGCCGACGAATCGACCGTCGCTTGGCGGAGCGCGGGCCAGCTTCAAGACACCGCCGAGTTCCGCCAATGGCTGGACCGCGAGTTTCCGCAGGGAGCCGCGGAAATGGCGGACTCCGATGACGCGGAAACCTCGCGCCGCTCGTTTCTCAAGCTAATGGGCGCGTCCACCGCGCTGGCCGGATTCGGGATGGCCGCCTGCCGCCGCCCGGAAGCCTACATCGTGCCATACACCAGCGCTCCCGAGTGGGTCATTCCCGGGAAGGCAACCTATTACGCGACCAACATGCCCCGCCCGCATGGCGCGACTCCGCTGGTGGTGACAACCTTCGAGGGACGGCCGACCAAGCTTTCGCCGAACTCGCTGCATCCGGATGCGGAGGGCACCGATGTGTTCGCCCAGGCTTCCATTCTGGATCTCTATTCGCCCTCGCGCTCACGGACGATCCTTCAGGGCGGGCGCAAGGCACCCCGGGAAAATCTGAATGCCCTGATCGCCAATCTGGCAATCCTGCCGGCTGCGAATATCGGATTTCTATTCGGGACCGACATTTCACCGACCCGCAGGAGGTTGGTCAGCGAACTGGCGTCGAAATTCTCCGCGGCCCGTTTCTATCAATACGAGGCGCTGGCCGGGAACCGCTCCGAATCGTTCGGGGACGGTGTACGGCAGGTGGTCGATTTTTCGCGTGCCGACCGGATTCTTTCGTTGGACTGCGATTTCGTTTCGACCGATCCGCAGGGTCCGGTCACGCCGTTTTTCGATCGCCGGAAACCCGAAGGGGCCGATTACGGGAATGCGCCAGATGCGGCCGGTTTGAATCGCCTTTACGTGGTGGAGGCGGCTTTCACGCTCACGGGCGGCATGGCCGACCACCGGCTGAGGGTGGCCCCGAGCCAGGTGACTGCGGTTGCGGCCCAGATCGCGCGGGGTCTCGGTGCGCAAGTTCCCGGCTTGTCAGGGATCGCCCCGCTGACCGACCCGATGCAGATCGAGTGGGTAAATGCGCTGGTTGAGGACCTCCAGGCGAATGCCGGCAGAAGTGCCGTTCTCGCAGGTTCGCGCCAACCGGCGGCACTGCACCATCTCGCGCTCGCCATCAATCTCGCCTTGGGTGGCATCGGTGGCGAAGGTCCGCTGCTTGTCGTGGATACGGGCGTCCAGGGGATGGGGACGCTCGCCGATCTCACCGCCGACATCAATGCGGGCGCGATCGAGACGCTGGTTTTCGTGACGCCCGGCAACCCGGTCTACGACGCGCCTGCGGATTTGGATTTCGCCGCGGCCCTGGCAAAAGTTCCAACCAGCATCCATTTCGGCATGCGCACGGATGCCACCGCGCACGCTTGCACGTGGCATATTCCCGCCGCGCATTATTTGGAAAGCTGGTCGGACACCCTGAGCGCCCGCGGCGTCTACGGGGTGGTGCAACCGATGATCCTGCCGCTCTATCCCGATTGCATCTCGGAGTTCGAACTGCTGCAGGCGCTGCTTTCAGAGGATGGAAATCTCCTCAGCGGCGAAGGGGAAGAAGGTGCCGCCTCTCCGGCCTACACGGCAGTCCGCACCACTTTTTCGGCGTTCGGCGGAGAGGGTGAGGCCGCTTGGAAGACTTTCCTTCGCGAAGGTTTCCTCGCCGCTTCCGCCTTCGATGCCACCTCTCCGGTCCTCGCCGCAGGTGCCGGTGATGCCATGGCAGCGGCAAACGCGCCTGCGCCGACAAAAGATTCGCTCGAAGTGGTTTTCGCGACCGACGCCTCGGTGTACGACGGCCGCTGGATCGATAACGCCTGGCTGCAGGAAGCGCCCGATCCAATTTCGAAGCTTTGCTGGGACAATGCCGCGCTAATCGCGCCGAAGACGGCGAAAGCCCTCGGGATCTACGACCGGACGACGGAGCTGGAGCCAATCAACTCGACTCTCGGACTCAAGGTGAAGA
>JBBSJY010000313.1:0-4010 GCA_038256845.1 Verrucomicrobiales bacterium
GGTCGGCGGCGTTGGTGGAGCGTTTCGGACCGCCGCGCGGTGGAAGATGATATCACGAAGTGCGGGCTCAACTGCGAAGGCATCATCCCCGCCCTCGAAAGCTCCCACGCCATCGCCGAGGTCGGAAAACTCGCCCCCACCCTTCCCAAGGAAACCCTCATCGTCGCCAACCTCTCCGGCCGCGGTGACAAAGACGTCGAGCAAGCCGCCAAATTCCTCGGCCTCCTCTAACAGCGGCCACCTGAGAAGCTTCCGCGATTCACGCGACGTCAACGGCTTTGTCGACATCCTCCCGCAGGTTTCCGATGATGAATTCCTGACGGTCCGGCGTGTTCTTGCCCATGTAAAAGGCGAGGAGTTCCTTCACGCCTTTTCCCTCCTCATACTCCACGGGATCGAGCCGCATGTCCGGCCCGATCATGAAGCTGAACTCATCGGGCGAGATTTCGCCAAGGCCCTTGAAGCGGGTGATCTCCGCCGCCTTGCCCAGCTTGGCCATCGCCTTCTGCCGCTCGGTTTCGTCATAACAATAGATCGTTTCCTTCTTGTTGCGCACGCGGAACAATGGCGTCTGCAAGATATGCAAATGCCCGTCCCGGATCATCTCCGGGAAGAACTGGAGGAAGAACGTCAGAAGCAGCAGTCGGATATGCATGCCGTCGACATCGGCATCGGTGGCGATGACCACTTTGTTATATCTCAGGTAGTCGATCCCGTCCTCGATGTTGAGCGCCGCCTGCAACAGCGCGAATTCCTCGTTCTCATAAACGATCTTCCGCGGCAGGCCGTACGTATTGAGCGGCTTCCCGCGGAGCGAAAACACCGCCTGCGTTTCCACGTCCCGGCTCTTGGTGATGGATCCGGAGGCCGAGTCGCCCTCGGTGATGAAGAGCGTGGATTCCTCGCGGCGCTTGTGCTTGCTATCGAAACGGACGCGGCAGTCGCGAAGCTTCTTGTTGTGCACCTTCGCCTGCTTCGCGCGCTCGCGGGCAAGCTTCTGCACGCCTTTCAGATCCTTCCGCTCGCGCTCGGCCGCCATGATGCGCTTCTGGATCGCTTCAGCCGTTTGCGGGTTCTTGTGGAGATAGTTGTCGAGGCTCTGCTTGAGGAAATTGCCGATGAAGCTCCGCAGCGACTCGCCCTCCGGCGCGATGGTGCCCGATCCGAGCTTCGTCTTCGTCTGCGACTCGAACACCGGCTCGATGATGCGCACGCAGATCGCCGCCTCGATCCCCGCACGGATGTCCGCCGGCTCATATTGTTTCTTATAGAATCCGCGGACGACCTGCACCAGCGCCTCGCGGAACGCGGCGAGGTGGGTGCCGCCCTGAGAGGTGTTCTGGCCGTTGACAAATGTATAGTATTCCTCGCCGCTTTCGACGCTGTGGGTGAAGGCGATCTCAATATCGTTCCCGATCAGGTGGATCGGCGGATAGAGAGCCTCGTTCTCCATTTCCTCGCGCAGGAGATCGAGCAGGCCGTCCTTCGAGCGGAATTTCTTGCCATTGAATATCACCGTCAACGCCGGATTCAGGTAGGAATAGTACCGGCACATTTTTTCGACGAACGGATCCCTGAACTTCGATTTCGGAGGAAAAATCGTCCGGTCGAGTTCGAAGGCCAGCCGGGTGCCGTTCACGCCCTGGTCCGGGCGCGGGTTTTTCATATCCAGAGTGAGCTGGCCCTTGGAGAATTCGAGGGCCTTGGTCTGGCCCTCGCGCCATGCCTGGATCTCGAAAAAATTGGAAAGCGCGTTGACCGCCTTGATGCCGACTCCGTTGAGGCCGACGGACTTTTTGAACGCCTCGCTGTCATATTTCGCGCCGGTGTTGATCTGCGCGGCGCAGTCAAAGAGTTTTCCAAGCGGAATCCCCCGGCCGAAATCCCGGACCTCCACCCGCCCCTCGTCGTCGATCGTGACCCGGACTTCCTTCCCGTAGCCCATGATGTGCTCATCGATCGAGTTGTCGATGGCCTCCTTGAGCAGGATGTAAAGACCGTCGTCCGGCGAGGAGCCATCGCCGAGTTTCCCGATGTACATCCCCGGGCGCATCCGGATGTGGTCCCGCCAGTCCAGTGATTTGATGTCCGCTTCGGTGTAATCCGCTGCCATTGCTGCGGAGTTCCTAGGCGCTCGCACCCGGCGGTGCAAGCCCCCCGAAGTTGTGCTCGCGATTCCCAACGGTGCGGTGTCCAAGAGGATCGAACCACTTCTCTGGATTCCGGACTCTTGAGTCTGGATTCTCCTACGGATGCAGCTCGATCTGGCCGACGGATTCGTCGCCGGCGATGATTTCCTCCTCTGCCTTGGGCGGGCGGGCGCCTTCGAGGAAGCCGTAGTGATCGATGCCTTCGAAAAAGCCGGCGAGACCGGATGATTTGCAGTGGTAGAGCCGCGGCCGCGGACGGCTTTGGCGGAGAATGCGGTCGGCATCGGCCGGAAGGGCCGCGAGGTTGCGGCCGCGGACGGCGGAGGAATCATTGCCGTAGGTGCCGAAATAATAGATCCGGTCCGGATCGATGCCCCAGCGGTGCTCGATGTAGCGCAACGCGACGTCTTTTCCGCTGCGGACGGGAATGATATCGACGAAGGCCCGCGAAGTGACGATCGCCTTGGCGGCCAGCCCCGCCTCCCGCAGGACGCGCTGGAGGCGCGGACGGGTGACCGAGGCATCGGAATCGACCGAGTAGGAAACCTTGAACCGGTGCTGGTATTTCTCCTCCTGCAGGTGGAGGCCCTCCACGCCATTCAGCGCTTCAAGCACCTTTTCCCGATTCCACCGGAGGGCGATCTGGTTCCGCCAGCGCTCGTCCAGCGCGCCCTTCCGACCATAGCGGATCTCGGCACCAAGGCCGGAAACCAGGAATCCGGGCTCCGGCATATCACAGCGGCGGATGACTTCCCACGCCTCTTCGAACGAAAGCCCGGTGGCGATCCCGAAGGCGATGTGGTGCTCGCTGAAAAGATTGCGCCAGCGTTCCAACAGATCCGCGGGCTCCTCCTCGATGCGAGGAGGCAGGTCCATGACGATCCAGCGGTCGCGCTCGACCATCGACCCCCGGGATCCGCTGGTGCGGACCGGCCGTTTTTCGGGAAGAATCTTGAGCACCTCTTCGAGGTATTTCTCGACGTGGGTCGACCACGCGTAGTGGGCGCGGACCTCGCGGTGGCCGCGCTTCGCGAGCGACGCCTGCCGTGACGGCTCCGCCAGGATTTCTTCCAGCGCTTTGCCGATGGCGACCGGGTCCATCGGATCGACAAGCCTGCCGTTCTGGCAATTGGCGAGGATGTCGCGCGGTCCGCCGTCGTTGGTGGCGACCAGCGGCAGCCCGGCAGCGGCGGCCTCCAGCAAGGTGAGGCCGAAGGGCTCGGTGAAGGCGGGGTTCACAAAAACGCCCCCGCGCTCGGCCGCCCAGCGGTAAAAGCCGGCGACTTCCTCGGACTGGTGATGCTTCGGATACGCCGCGATGCCGTAAAGGTCGCCATCGTCGATCGCGCGGAGCAGGTCGCTCCAGACGCGGCGGGTTCCCGGAGGCAGCTTTTCCATGCTGTCACGGTTTCCGGCGACGACGACGAGATTGGCGTTGTCCCGCAGCCAGGCGTTGCCAGCGAAGGCGCGCACCAGGCCGGGGAGGTTCTTACGCTCGTCCGCCCGGGCAATGGTGAGGACCGGGGGCTTCTCCGGGTCGCGGAGAAAGGGCGCGAACCTCGCGGCCACGGCAGCGGCGATCTTGGGTTTGCCCGGCCCATCGAATCGCGTGAGGTCGACCCCCGGCGGTATCACGCGCATGCGGTCCTCGGCGTACTGGTGATAAAGGGAATATTGTTCCGCCACCTCCTGGCGCGTGCTGGTGCAGACGAGGCTGGCGGAATCGAGGCTGAGTTCCTCCGCCTCAATCCGGGCGCCGAGGTTGTAGCGTTCCTCCATCTCGTCCACGTTCGCGCCGCTTTCGATCAATCGCTGGCGCTTGACCCGGCCGAGCGAGTGGCCGGTGAAAAGGAAGGGGCA
>JBBSJY010000314.1:0-3985 GCA_038256845.1 Verrucomicrobiales bacterium
GCGCCGGGTGCCGGCGAGGCGTTGGAGACGTTAACCCATGACTTCACCACCCGCTCGCTGGGGCTCTTCACCGATGTCGCGCGTGGCGGCCTCAAGCAGGATTTCCATCTGATGACAGAGGACGGCAGCTTGCCTGATGAATACGCGGGAAAAGGAGTTTATGCCTCGATCCTAAATCTCAATCCGGCCGTCGCGCTGTCCGATCCGAATTGGGATGCGTTCCTTGAATTCGCCGGAATCCACCGCGACAAAATTACCAACTCCGGCGGGACGCCCCTGATGACCGCACAGTGGCCGCGCAGGTGGCAGGCGGCTTTTCCCGCCGGTCCGGGAAAAGTCCGGATGAATCCGGGGCCTCCCCCCGGAGTGGTGCTGATGCCCACGATCGCCAAGGTACAGATGCTTTTCAGTCTCGTAGGCCGCGACATTTATGAATATCCGGCACCCGTAGGTACTCCGGTTCCGGCCAATGCGCCGGTCATTCACCACCCGCAGGGCGGCCATTTCCGCGGCACGCCCTATCATTACGACCTGCACCTGCTCTACACGCCCATCGTTACCCTTCACAATCCCTATAACGTCGCGCTGGAATTCAACCGACTGCGTGTCGAATTCGCGAACGTGCCGTTCGCCGCCACCGTTTACCGCAACGGGATCGCTCAAAACAAGGGACTCGCCCCGTTTGAAAGGTTGTTCCACGACAATGAAAACGGCCAGATCAGCAAGGTTTTCGGCCTCAACCTGAAGACCAAAACCAAAGGTGGCACGGCCGGCCAGGCGAATTTCCGGCTGCTGCCCGGCGAGACGAAATTGTTTTCCCCCTACATCGATCCCAACCGCACCTGGCGGCAGGATCTCAGCACCCGCACGTTCTGGGATTATGCCGTTGGCGATAAGAAAACCCAAGACATCGACGCCATCCCTGGCTGGCGTGGAGACGGAATCGGTTTTGACCTCGACTGGTGGAATCCCTCATACGTCAGAATCGATGGAATCGCAGCGAACGGGCGCTGGGAGGGCTGCCTCGGCCTCAGCCGCACGGATCGCATTCACATTGAGTACGCGCCGCTGAGCGATCCGAGGTTATCGGAAAACAAGTTCACCGTCCGAATGACCGCCGCTGCGGACAACAGGCCCACTTCGCCCCAGTTCACCACGGGCGTGATCGAGATCAATTATGAAACGCCCGACGGATTGCAGCGCTTTCTCGGTGGTCCGGGAAAAAGGCAGCGCTATCCCAAAGAAGGGACGGTTGGCGCGATGGAGCTGATGGATCACTCCTCGACACCGATCAAAGCCCTGAAGGGCCCCAAGCCCTTCGCGCTGTTGACGGTGCAGGCAAAAACCAGTTCAGGCGGCGGCGACCCGAGCCATGAAGACGGCCGCCACGCCACCAAGCCTTGGAGCTTCGCCCATCCCGTCATCGGCGCCTCTTCGCAGAAGATCACCAGCGAGCATCCCGCCAACCATTCCCACGAAATCGACTTGCAGCGGCTGGACAACGGCACTGCCAATCTCATCCAGGTCGACCCCCAGGACCGCGGCAATTTCATCACCGGCCACACCGCGTTCAACGGCATCAAGTTCGGTGCCCTCTATGACATACCGCTCCACCCGCTGCAGGGACTCGCCGCGCTCAATGGCGCGAATCCCGGCGGAAGCTCGGCCTATCTGCCGCGCTTTGCCCAGCCGATCGGAAACTCGTGGGCCAGCCCGTTCCTTCCCTCCGGCGTGCTCTCCACCCCCGGCCCCGAGGGCGACTACCTCGACCACTCGTTCCTGCTGAACCTGGCCCTTTACGACCGCTTCTATTTCTCCGGCCTCGCCTCCCAAACCGGCCCCTTCGGCACGGGCAAAACCACCGCCGGCCTGGCCGACGAATTCGCTGCCGGGGTTCGGCTGGAGGATCCGCGCCTGACCCTGCACCGCCCCGGCGGACGCAGCGCGGAGGATTTCACCAAGGAGGCGCAATCCGATGGCAGCCACGCACGGATCGCCGCCTGGCAGCTGATCGAGGGGCCGTTCAACGTGAATTCAACCTCGGTGCCCGCCTGGAAGGCGATGCTCGCCTCGATTCATTCCGGGCAGGCCTTGGTTCACCGTATCGAAACCACCCAAGGGACCTCGAGCCTCGCTGCCCTCGATGCCACCGATCCCGGCCAAGCCCGAATCAGCCGTTTCCGCCTGCCGGTCGCAGCCGGTGAGGATCCAAGGCCCAGCTACTGGCTCGGCGCGCGTGAGTTCTCGGATGCGGAGCTGGAAACCCTGGCGCAAAACATCGTGGAACAGGTGCGCCTGCGCGGCCCGTTCCTTTCGATGGCCGAGTTTGTGAACCGCCGTCTCGGCTCCGGCGGGACCGCCCAGCGCGGCGCACTCCAGCAGGCGATTGATGATTCGGGACTCAACCGCGCCTTCGCCACCGACTCCCTGGCAGGGTTTGACATCACCGCGGAAGGCGTCCTCGACTACAACTACGCCAATCCCGAAGCCGGCACCGGCCCCAGCTATCAAGGGGCGCCGGGTTTTCTGTCGCAGGCGGATGTCCTCAATGTTTTGGGCAATGCCGCCACCGCCCGTTCCGACTCCTTCACCATCCGCGCCTACGGCGAAAGCCATGACCCTTCAGGCAAGGTGACCGCCCGCGCCTGGTGTGAAGCGGTCGTCCAGCGGCTGCCGGACTGGGTCGATCCGGGTGATCCGGTGGAAACCTTGCCCGCCGACTTGACGCGCGCGGCCAACCGGAACTTCGGACGCCGCTTCCATATGTTATCCTTCCGCTGGCTGCACCCGGAGGAAGTGTGACAACGCATCCCACTGTTCATACTCTACCCGCCCCGCCATGCGTTCAATTCTCCAGCTGATCTGCCTTTCCACCCTTTTCATCCCTCTTGCCTTCGCGCAGACCGTTCGGCCGGTGGACTGCCGTTTCCTCTGGTTCGATCATGCCAACAACCCTCCCGTGCTTCTCAACGTGGGGCCGGATGGAGCGGACATCCGCTGCGAGATCCCGGCGACCACCCTCTCTTCCCCCGTCCGCTGCTTCGCACAAGAGGATACAATCCGGTTTCTCCACGAAAGCGACCGCAGCCTCGCCGCCATCGGGAAGATCCCCTTGGACGTCAAGAGCGCCATCCTCGTCTTTCTGCCAGCCCCGAAGTCAGAGGCCGCCGCCGCCGCAGGCAATGTGAAATGGCGCGTCTATGTCATCGATGACTCGCCGCAAAACTTCCCCCACGGAGGGGCCTTCGTTGCCAATTTCTATGGCGACGACATTCGCTTTGTCATTGGCGAACACCGCAACCAACTGCGCGCCGGAGGAACCCACGCCGTCATTCAGCCAACCAAACGCGACGATTTCAACATGGCTCCGGTCATCGTACAGTTCCAACAAGGCGATAGCTGGCGCACCGCCAGCGAAAGCACCGTCCGCTTCATTCCGGACCTGAGATACCTCATTCTCGCCTACGTCGACCAGGCATCCGGCAGGCCACGGATCGCTACTTTCACCGACGCCAGATCCGCCGTCCCGGTTCCTGTCGATTGACGGCACCTTACAATGGCGGTTCGAAACCCGAGACCGCGGGGAATGTCTGTTAATCATCGTAGAACCCAGCCTCTGGGCTCCAGCAATGCGGGCCCACCGGCGGTTTCATCCTACCCTCCATTCACGAACCGACTTATTGCCGGGTGCTGGCGAGGAGGTGAGGGACTTTCCGCTCCAGGGGGTGGCACAGACGTCCCAGCCTTGGCCGGTGGCATGGGGCAGGCGGCTTGGGCGGTCCTTGCCGCGGCGGGACTTCCCGGGCTGTCTGACCGAGCGGCAGCGGGGGTTTCGTGAACGGGAATATACTGCCGCGCGTCATGATTTGTGAAATGGCGAAGCCGCAAAGGCAGGGACCGATCTCCGAGCGGTCCGGCGCGTGGCGCGAGAATGAAAAAGCGAATGTGCGGCGCGCTGGCTCCATTCATTCGCGGATCATTCGCA
>JBBSJY010000315.1:0-3948 GCA_038256845.1 Verrucomicrobiales bacterium
AGAGCGCCGCGAAAAGCGTCCCCATTTCCTCCTCCACCGCCTCAGGGGACGCCAGCGTGCGCGAGATTTCGGAGCGGTAGCGCTTCCGCAGGCGATGCACCGCCACACGGGCGGCCCCCTCGTTCATCTCCAGCCGAACCGCGAGCGCGGAATAGGGCACGCGGGCGGAATCCGCGGCGAGACAGGATCCCAGCACCTCGAACTGGGGGCCGCTGCCTTCCGACCGGCAGGCTGCTTCCGAGTCCCCGAGCACTTTATCTAACACGAGATCTTCCGCATCTTCTTTGGATTTCCCCTTCCGCCGCGCATAGCGGTAGAGCGGCTGCCAATAGGTCCCGAACAAGCTACCCAAAGCCTCCACCGCTCCGGTGTCTCCTCCTCGCGCGGCGTCATGGACGAGAGTCCATCTCGTCGTCGCAAACAGGGTCGGAGGAATATCACGGGTCGGCATCACCTGCCCCTGTCTACCACAAATCCGAATCACTGTTACAGAGTGAAAACGCGCATGGTGCCGGGATCTGCGACGCTCCCACGCGGCCACAAAGGTGGTAACGGTGAAGCATTTGTCTCCTGTGATTTCCTGGCACCGGGCCCGAGCAATCGGAGACTGCGGAAAACTGGCGGACAGGGAGGGATTCGAACCCTCGGTGACATTTCTGCCACACACGCTTTCCAAGCGTGCTCATTCGACCACTCTGACACCTGCCCTTGGAGGGCGGGAAGCTAGGGAGCGCGCCGCGGCTTGGCAATCCCCATTTTCAGTGGAGTTTCGATGCCGGGGAAAATCAGCGGACTTCGCCCCTCGCGAGGATCCACAGGAGGTCGGAAAGCCGGTTGAAAAACAACCGCACCACCTCCGGCACCGGCTCGCCGGCTTCGTGAAGTTGCAGGACCGAGCGCTCGGCCCGGCGGGCGACGGATCGCGCGAAGTCCAATCCGGCCCGAGCCAGGGATCCCTCCGCGCCCGGGGTGGCCCAACCGGTGAATTTAACGCCGCGATCCTCATACTCACGGGCCGTCGCGACCACCCACTTCACATCCCCATCGTCCAGCGAAGGATAGCCCGCCGTCTGGTAACGTGGCAAATCTTCCGGCAGAGTGGCCAACTCTCCCATCAGCGAGACCAACCGCGATTGGATTCCATCGATCAGCGAGATCATCTCCGAATCGCCCATGGCCGCGCGGGCGAGACCGAGCGCGGCGTTGAGTTCGTCGACGTTGCCCAACGCTTCGACCCGTAGCGAGGTCTTGGCGATGCGTTTGGAAAAAAGCAGATCGGTATCCCCCGAATCTCCCCTGCCGGTGATGATGCTCATGGAGCACGAGGCTAGCGGAGGAAAAAACCGATGTCCATGCAGGTCGATCCGTGTTTCATCTCGGCCACGGCATGAAACTCGCGAAACTCGGCAGCGGACCGGAGATTTTTCACACGATCCAAGGCGAAGGCCCGAGCGTCGGTCTCCCCGCCGTGTTTGTCCGCGCATCCCTTTGCAATCTCCATTGCCATTGGTGCGATACGGATCATACGTGGAATTTCGAAGGGACGCCATGGCCGCATGAGAAGGATGGCCGGACGCCCGGCAGTGCAAAGCATGCGAAGTCCGAGGTGATCATCGAGATCGACCCGACTGAAGCCGCCAGGCGGGTTCTCGCTTATGAATGCGGACGCACGGTCCTCACGGGCGGCGAGCCGTTGCTGCAGGAACGAGCGTTTCTCGAAATGATCCGGGCGATCCGCGTGGAGAAACCCGGGCATGTCTTCGAGGTGGAAACCAACGGGACGCGCGTTCCATTGCCGGAGTTTGCCGCGGAAATCACTCAGTTCAACGTCTCGCCGAAGCTGGCGAATTCGCGCGTCGCGGAACCACTGCGCCTCCACCCGGAGGCTATCGCCCACTTTGCCAACTCCGAAAAAGCATGGTTCAAGTTCGTAGTCGCGGGGCCTCCGGATCTGAACGAGATCCGGAGCCTTTGCCGTGACTTCGCCATTCCGAAAGACCGGGTGCTGCTGATGCCGGAGGGGCGCACGGCCGCCGATCTCGACCGCAGCGCGCCATGGCTGGCGGGAATCTGCCGCGATTTCGGCTTCCGCTTTTGCGACCGGTTGCACATCCGGCTGTGGGGCGACGAGCGGGGGGTGTGAAATCACCGACATCCGCAACTTTGCGGTCGGCAGCGGGTTCTCTCCGGCGTAAATCTCTCTCCGACATGAACCGCAAGCCGCCTACCGACGACACTTCATGGGAATCCGACGCCATCTGGTCGCTGCTCGACGAGGTCCCTCCGGCCGCCGCGAGCCCGCGATTCGCCGACGATACCGTCCGCGCCGCGCGCATCGCCCCCGAGGCGGTGGCTTGGTGGAAACGGTTGCTTTCTCCCGCTCCGGTGGCGGGCCTGGCAGCCGCCGGCACCGCCTTGTTGATCGCGTTTTTCTCTCTTAACCGTCCCACCGATGAGCAGCCCGCCACCCCGGTAGCCGCAACGGAGCTGGAGGACCGCTACGCCGCCATCCAGGATGTCGCGGAAACTGAAATGCTTTTCGCCGCAGTGGATCACCTCGATGAGTTCAGTGATCAGGAACTGACCAGCCTCATCGGCTTTTAATCACTTCCCGCGACGGCGGACCTCCGCCAGTTTCGCCGCGTGCAAGACGCCTTGATTTTCGATCTCGACGGGACGCTGGTGGATTCCTTGCGGGGAATTGCCGATTCCCTCCACCGCGCGCTTCACGAAGCGGGCCTGCCCGGTCACCCGGACGCGGCCGTGCGCCGGTTCATCGGCGACGGCGCACGGATGTTGGTCACCCGGGCGGCTCCCACGGGAACCTCGGAAACTTCGATCGATAGGCTCGAGGCCGCTTTCAAGCGGGACTACGACCGGACCTGGCCCGACTCGACCGTGCCGTATGAGGGCGTCGCCGCGCTGCTGGCCGAATTGCAGGATTCCGGAATTCCGCTGGCGGTGCTTTCCAACAAACCTCACCCCTTCACCTGCGGAATCGTGAAAACGCTTTTCCCGGCAATCCGATTTAGTTCGGTCATCGGCCACCGACCGGGACTCCCCCTCAAACCGGATCCCGCGGGTGCCTTGGAGGTCGCGAGCGAAATCGGAATCGAACCGGCACGCTGCACGTTGATCGGTGATTCCACCATGGATCTTGATACCGGGCACCGGGCAGGCATGCGGACCATCGGGGTGACATGGGGCTATCAGGATCGTGAGCGTTTGGCGGAAAGGTCTCCCGACCGCGTGGTGGACGACGTCTCCGGGCTCCGCCACGTTCTTTTCTAGAGCCCGCGGTTCCTCTCGTCGATCTGGCGATTCAATGTGCAAAAATCATACAGCCAGCCGACCAAAAACACCCCGCCTGAAAGAAGCCAGAGAATCCCGGTCAGATACTTGCCGAGGTAGAATCGATGGATGCCGAACACGCCCAGAAACGTCTGCAGTATCCAGGTGACCGAGTAGTCAAAGCGTCCCGCGGTGAAGCGCAGGTCCGCGTTGCGGTCCATCCCCGGAATCAAAAACAAATCGATCAGCCAGCCGACTCCGAGAAGCCCGGCCGTGAAAAACCAAAGTGTTCCGGTGATGGGTTTGCCATAATAAAACCGGTGTGCTCCCGTGAAACCGATGATCCAGAGAAGATAGCCGATCGTCTTGCTGTGGGTGTCGCTGACGGGTGGATTCATGGGCGGAACATGCGCGGGCCGCGGGAGCCGGGCGATCCGAAAATGTGCGCTCCTTGACGGAATGTGCGCCGTTCTCATTCACCGCCGATACGGTAATCTCTCCCGAAAATTCGCCGGACCAGATCACCTTTCTGCTCAGCGGCTCCGGGGGAATCTCCACGGACAGCCCGTACGCCTTGTTCATCTTCGGATCGCAGTGCGACCTCGACAGTGGCAATCTGCTGGCCGGACTTCCTCGCAGTCTGGAGCTGGAAACGGA
>JBBSJY010000316.1:0-3946 GCA_038256845.1 Verrucomicrobiales bacterium
CATAGGCCAACAAACCGGGGACCAGGACAACCATTAGGATGGTGAATGGAAAGCTGGAAAACGGGATGAAAAATGATGGCCAATCCGGACGGCCGAGCATCGTCAGGAACGTCGGCAACTGATCGCCGCCGACCACCCGCAGGAGATGCATTCCCATCACATAGCCGCCGAGGGCGAAGAACAGTGCCTGCCCGAGCGAGAGCAGGCCGGTATACCCCCAGAGAAGGTCGATTGAGATGGCGAGTATGGCATAACAGAGATATTTTCCCCAGTTGCCGAGGGTGAAATTCGATACGAAGCCATAGATATTGAGGAGCGGCATCACGATCACGAGAAAGACCGCGCAGACGACGAGGAGCGGGAGGTGGACCCGGCTGGTGAAGGGTTTGTTCATCGTTCAGTCAAGGCTGCGGGAACGCGTGGCGAAGAGACCGGCGGGGCGCCACTGGAGGAATAGGATGATGGCCGCGAGGACAAGGATCTTGCCGATGACGGGATTGCCGAGATATTGCTGGAGCGACTGGTCGGCCATGCCGATCCCAAGAGCGCTGATGACGGTGCCGAGAAGATTACCGACGCCTCCGACCACCACTGTCATGAAGGAATCGACGAGATATGCCTGCCCCATCGCGGGACCCACATTCCCGATTTGGGAAAGGAAAGCTCCCGCCAAGCCAGCCAGGCCGCAGCCGAAGGCGAATGTCATCATGTTGACGCGCTCGGTGCGGACGCCCATGCAGGCGGCCATGTTGCGGTTCTGCATGACGGCACGGATCATCAGGCCGAGGGAGGTGCGGTTGAGGACCAGCCAGGTGACGACGATGATCAGCACGGCGAATCCGATGACAAACACCCGGTTCCAGCCGAAGACCACGTCATTCACCGTCCAGTTTCCCGAAAGCCACGGCGGGCTGGAAACCTGCACGTTGTTGGATCCGAAGATGAATTTGAGCATCTGTTGGATCACCAGCGAGATGCCCCAGGTGGCCAGCAGCGATTCGAGCGGCCGCTTGTAGAGAAACTGGATGACGGAGCGTTCCAAGAGGATTCCCACCAATGCGGCGATGATGAAACTGGCGGGAATGGCGACGGCGAAATACAGGCCGGTTCCGGTTTGGCCCAAGGCCATGCCGGGGATCGAGAGGGACATGCCGAAAGGGGAAAGATTAAGACCGGTCGCGAAGATATGTTGGACGACATAGGTGGTGTAGGCGCCGATGGCGATGAACTCGCCATGGGCCATGTTGATGATGCCCATGAGACCGAAGGTGATGGCGAGGCCGATGGCTACGACCAGCAGGACGGAACCGAGCGAGAGGCCCCGGAAGGCCGTGCCGAAGGCATTGATCCGGGAAATGTGAGCCTCGATCTGTTCGATCGATCTGGATGCGGCACCGATCATTGCGGCGTCGTTGGCTTCCTCCGCTTCTTTGAGAAGAGTGCGGATGATGTCCTGGGAGGCGAGGGAGCTGCGCTCGCCGAGGAGTTTCACGGCGGCGAGGCGCTCGGCGGGATCGGCGGAGCGGGACCGAATGAGGGCGATCGATTCTTCGAGCGCTTTGATCACTTTCGGGTTCTCTTCGGATTCGTTCAGTTCGAGGAGGGCGGGAAGCTTGGCCTGGTTCTGGCCGATGGCGGAGTCCTGGATCGCGCGAATCCGATTGGCGGGATCCGGGTCGGCGAGCGCGGCGAGGTCGGAAACTTCCTTCATGGCGCGCCGCAGGCCGGAACTGGTGTCGGCAAACTCGAGCGACTTCGGGTCGATGCGTATGGGCGAGCCGTCCGGGCCGGTGAGCGGGGTGTTGTCGGCCAGTTTTCTGGCCGCGACGGTACCCGCACCGTCCGCCCCGCCATCCATGAGGACGGGAACGATTTCCCCTCCGGGATCCTCGTATAGGTAGATCCGGCCCTGTCTCCAATGATCGAGCAGGGTGACGACTTCGGGGCTCGGTCGTGCCTTGAGGGACAGCACCATTTCGCGCTGTTTGCCGGAATCCGGGTGGGTGACCGCGGCGGCGACCGTCTCGCGTGCGACGAGTTCCTGAGCAGGGGAAATCCCTGCAAATGCGAGGAGCAAGGCGCAGGTGAGCCGAAGCGGAGAAATTCGCATCAGCCTGATAACGACGGACTTGGGCATGGGTTCTTGGGACAAAAGCACCAGTCGTGCCAGACGGGGCATTTTCCGAAGTTGAAGGCGAACGGTATCCTGTGGTTGGCTGTCCCCGTGAACTGTCTCCCGTTGCTTGCCGTCTCGCTCGTTCTTTGCGCCTCCGCCGTGAAGGCGGAGGAAAGTTGGTCCATCGAAACGGTCGCCGGCAATGGCAGGCAGGGGTTTTCCGGGGATGGTGGCAAAGCGACGAGCGCCGAGCTGGACAGCCCGTTCGGGGTCATCCGGGGGCCGGATGGCGGGATCTGGTTCTGCGAATACCGGGGAAACCGGGTGCGGAGGGTTTCGCCCGAGGGCGTGATCTCAACGATCGCCGGCAACGGAGAATCCGGATACTCGGGCGACGGAGGACCGGCTTTGGAGGCAACTTTCAATCTTCCCCACGAAGTCCGTTTCGATGCGGCGGGGGATCTTTTCATCGTGGACATGGCGAACCACGTCGTGCGGAAGGTCGAGATGAGCTCGGGGCTGATCTCGACCGTCGCCGGCACCGGCAGGCCCGGCTACGCTGGCGATGGCGGACCCGCCTCGGAGGCAGGACTCAAGCAACCTCACAGCATCCAGTTCGGACCCGCTGGCGACCTCTTCATCTGCGACATCGGCAACCACGTGATCCGCAAGGTCGACAAGGGAAGCGGGATGATCAGCACAATTGCGGGCACCGGAAAGCCGGGACCCACCCCCGATGGCGCGCCGATCAGGGGCACGCCTCTGAACGGTCCCCGCTCGCTGGATTTTGATCGGTCCGGCAATCTCTGGCTCGTCACCCGCGAGGGAAATCAGGTTTTCCGTCTCGATCTGAAAGCGGGGACCATCCATCACGCAGCCGGCACGGGAAGAGGGGGGATGAGCGGCAATGGGGGACCTGCGACGGAGGCCACTCTCAAAGGACCGAAGGGGATTGCGGTGGACAACGGGGGAAATGTCTGGCTTGCGGATACCGACAACCACAGCGTGCGTCGCATTGATGCGGGCACCGGCATCATCCGGCATATCGTCGGCACCGGGGAAAAGGGCGACGGGCCGGATGGCGATCCGTTGAAGTGCAAGCTCGATTGGCTCCACGGCGTCTCGGTGGACAGCGACGGCAGCATCCTGATCGGCGACAGCGGGAACCACCGCATCCGCGCCTTGCGGAAACGCCGCTAAAGACCAATGCCTTTAGGGATTGGCCCTATCGTGACCCTATCGTTGGGCCTTGGTGGTGTTTAGGTGATTTTCGAAGGGGAGACAAAATCAATTTTTGATGGAAAACCTTGGACTGCGGCAGCCTGCTGCCGCTTTGCCGATGCCAGCCTGCTGGCTCGGATCCGCGGCAGGCTGCGGTTTCAAAAACGGCAGCAGGCTGCCGCAGTCCAAGTGACACGGGAAAAATTGGGTCAGGGCCGGCTCTGTTAGGCCGGCATTCATTGAGGAAATGCCAAAACGTGGGAACCGGTACCATTTCGCCGAAATGCTGTTGGGCGAAATTCGCTCCTGAGAAGGCGGCTGCGCTGATGATCTCAAACCCCCGAAACGATCCGGTCGGGCAGCTTGGTCATATCTTGACACCCATACTCATTCACATTCTTGTCAGAATTTTCACCCTGACCCCGGTTTGTCCTGACCCCGGTTCGTCATTCGAGGGAGGGAAGAGGCTAAGGAGTGAGTCCGGGCGAAACCCGCTGACCCGGAACAGAGTGACAGGATCCCCACGAAAGCAGAATTTGGGGACCGATCCTATTCAGATCCTATTCACTACGGATTTGGTACCAACGCTTTGACGAGGTCGTCGTAGCG
>JBBSJY010000317.1:0-3945 GCA_038256845.1 Verrucomicrobiales bacterium
CTTCTCGCCCTGCTCGGGTCGTTTCCCGCACTCTTCTATCAGCCATGAAACTCCATGTTACCCACGGCCCGGAAATTCCGGATGATATCTCCCCGGACGGACAAGCCCCTGCGACCGAGAATCCGGATGCGCGGGTTTTTCTAACAGATAATGACGGTCGCTGTGCGGCGCGGGCTGCGTTGTGGTGGCGGGAAACACCAGGCGACGGCGGGCTTGGGGCCATCGGCGGCTTTTTCGCGGAGGACCGAACGGCGGCGATCCTGGTGCTGGAGGCTTCGATGGATCAACTGCGGCTGAATGGATGCACCCGGGCGGTCGGGCCGATGAATGGCAATACCTGGCGGAGTTATCGTTTCGTCGATGAGACGGATGGCCGGAAGCCGTTCATGTTAGAGCCGCGAAACCCCGGGGAATATCCGGGTTGGTGGCGGGAGGCGGGATTTTCCGAGCTTTCCCGTTACTCCTCCTCGGTGATGCCTCTGGATGGAACCGAGGTGGTGTCAGCCTCCCTCAAGGCACGGATGTTTCGGTCCGGATTGGTGATCCGCCGGATGGACACGGAGCGCTATGATGACGAGCTTCGGCTGATCCATCGGCTGAGTCTGAAGAGTTTCGCGAACAACTTTCTCTACACGCCGCTGGATGAGGAATCATTTCTCTCAGCTTACCGGACGGTGAAAGCTCATGTGGACCCGGACCTGGTATGGATCGCGGAGAAGGATGAAGCCCCCTGTGGCTTTGTGTTCGGAATTCCGGATCTGGAAGCGGCAGGGCGCGGCGAGAAGCCGGTGTTGATCGTGAAGACGCTGGCGGTCGATCCTGAGGCCCGCAGCGCGGGCTTGGGAAGCTTGCTGGTGGACGAGCTGCACCGGATCGGGCGGGAGAAAGGCTATGCGGAAGCGATCCATGCACTTCAGCATGAGAACAACACGTCCCTGAAGATCACGGGGCGGCATGCGGGCCGGGTATTCCGGAGATATGTGTTATTCTCCCATCCGCTATGAACCTGATAGGTCTGTTGGAGAAGCGCGCGGCGGAACATCCGGATCGGCCGGCTTTGGTGGATTGTGCGGGCGGGAGGGACCGGGTGGTGAGTTATGGCGAGCTGATGCGACGGGTTTCCGCAGGAGCGGATTTTCTGGAGAAATCCGGCATGAAGCGAGGGCAGACGGTTCTTGTTTTCCATCCGGTATCAATCGAGCTATATGAAATCCTGCTGGCGTCTTTTCACTACGGATTGCGGGTGATGCTGGCGGATCCATCGGCGGGAAAAGGATTCATCTCATTGTGTTGCCGTCGCCTGATGCCGGATGCTTTCTTCGGATCTTGGAAGGCACAATTGCTGCGGGTGGTGGTGCCGGAATTGCGGGGAGTGAAGCGGTGCTTCCGGCGGGGGCCGTGGTTTCCCCGATCCATCGCATGGCGCACGGATGCTGGCAGTGTCCCCATTTATGATGCGGGAGAGGACGAACCGGCTTTGATCACGTTCACGAGCGGCAGCACGGGCGTGCCGAAGGCGGCGGTGCGGACCCACGGATTTCTCCTCGCCCAACATCGGGCCTTGTCAAAATCGCTAGACTTCCAGGATGGCGAGGTGGATCTGATCACCCTGCCGGTTTTCGTGCTGGCCAATTTGGCGTCGGGGCTGACAAGCGTGCTGGCCGCGACGGATCTGGCAAAGCCGGGGTCCCCGGATGTGGCGGCCGTGCGGGCGCAGTGCAGGCGCCATGGAGTGACCCGCTGTGCGGCGTCTCCCGCGTTTTTCGAGGGCTTCCTGCGGGACGGGGGGTTGCCAGTGGTTCAGAAAATTTACACGGGCGGCGCGCCGGTGTTTCCGGACTTGTTCAGGCGTTTGGAGGCGGAGCTTCCGGCGGCGGAAATCCATTCGGTTTTCGGCTCCACGGAGGCGGAACCGATCGCCCATTTCCGATTCGATGAGGCGGCCGCGTCACTGACCCGCGAAGGCGCGGGGCTCTGCGCGGGCCTGCCGGTGGCGGAGATTGAATTGCGGATTCTCAGGGATCACTGGGGCACCCCGCTCGGGCCGATGGATCGGGAGGAGTTGGACAATCTGACGATAGCGGATCGGCAGGCGGGTGAGATCGTGGTCAGCGGGGATCATGTTCTGCCAGGCTACCTGGGAGGGGTGGGAGATGAGGAAACAAAGATCCGGGTGGACGGGAAGATATGGCATCGCACCGGTGATGCGGGTTGGCTGGATGAGCGAGGGCGGGTTTGGTTGCTAGGCCGTTGTTCAGAGAAGATGAATCATTTCCCCGCGCGTGACGGTTTGCCAAGGGAGGCATTGAGATATCCTTTCGCGGTGGAATGTGCGATGCGGGAGCGCTTTGAGGGAGTCCGGATGGCGGCCCTGGATTGGGACGGCAGGCGGACGCTGGTGGTGGAGGGTGGAAAGGAAGGTGTGCGGGAAGCGGCGGCGGCCTTCGGCATGGAAAAGGTGCTGGTGATGGAGAAGTTGCCGCTCGACCGCAGGCATCAGGCGAAGATCGATTATCCCGAGCTGAGACGGAGACTCGAAGCACAGCGCTGAACGGTCAGCTTCGCGGTCGGAGCGTGAGCAGGAAGCCGTTCTTTTGCCGCAAGGTGATCGCGGGATCGGGCTCCAACCGCTGGCCGGGAACTGCTGCCAGATCGTATCTGGCCAGTATCATGGGAAGGATCACGCGGGCTTCGGCTAGGGCGAACTCACTGCCGATGCAGAAGCGGGGTCCTGCGCCAAAGGGGTAATAACTCCGGTGATCGCGCTTGATAAATCGATCCGGGTCGAAGGCATCCGGTCGGTCCCAGAAGTCGGGGTGCCGATGGAGGACGTAGGGGCTGATGATGACTCCGGACCCTTTGGGAATATGATAGCCCGCGATCTCGTCGTCGGAAATGACATGGCGCTCCATCGCCCAGATGGGCGGGTAGAGCCGGACAGTTTCCTCGAAGAAGTGCAGCGTTTCCTCAAGCTGCGGGAGATCGGCCATGTTAGGATGGCGGTCGCCACAGATCCGCCGGGATTCGTCGCGGATGGCGTCCGCCTGTTGCGGGTGTTCGCACAGGAGATAGAGCGCCCAGGAAAGGGCGTTTGCGGTGGTCTCATGGCCGGCGAGGAGGAAGGTGATGGCTTCGTTTCTGATCTCCACGTCGCTGAGGGATGCCCCGGTTTCCGCGTCGCGGCCATCGATGAGCATGGTGAGGAGATTGGGGATTTCCGGTGGGTTCAGTCGATGGCGGGCGATGAGGCTGGTGATGATTTCATCGACCTCGGCAAGGGCTTTCTGAAAGCGGAGATTGCCGGGAGTGGGCCAGTTGGCGGGCGGGTTGAGGATGCTGCGCCAGCGCTTGTAAGTGTGGGTTACGAGGATGTGCATGGCCCCCTCTACGGCGCGCGCTTCCTGTTCGAGTTCGGTGCCGAAGAGGCAGCGGCCGACTATCCGGAACGTGAGTTTCATCATCTCCGACGCGGCATCGATCGGCTCGGCCTGGCGGGCTTTCATTTCCCATGAGTCGAGCATGGTGCGGGTGCAACCGGCGATCGAATCGATGAATCCGGCAACGGCCGCACGGTGAAACATCGGCTGGATCATTCGCCGTTGCTGCTGCCAGACCCCGCCATTGGAGGTAAGCAGGCTTTCGCCGCAGATGAGGCCGAGGCACTCGGAACTGCGCGAGGCTTTGTCATAGTTCCCGCGGTTCCGTATCATGACGTGTGAGACATGATCCGGATGATTGACGAGGTGCATGACGAGGGGCCCCACCCGGAAACGGACGACGTCGCCATAATCGCGTGTGCTTTCGCTGAGGAGCCCGAGGACATCGCCGCGGATGCGGTTGAGATGGCCGGTAAAGAGGGATCCGGGCGGGCTGGGAGCGAGGCGACGTTTCATCGGATTTCGTATCCCCAACGGGTGTAGATATGCGACCAGGCCGCGCGGAGGC
>JBBSJY010000318.1:0-3918 GCA_038256845.1 Verrucomicrobiales bacterium
ACGGAAGATGGCCGCTGATTTCCATCCCACCCGCTGGACGCTGGTCCTCCGCGCCCACGGCGAGGGCGAGGTGGCGCGGGCGGCCCTGTCGGATCTTTGCGCGGCCTACTACGCGCCGGTGGTCGCTTTTCTCCGCCACGACGGCCGGAACGAGGACGAGGCGCGGGAAACGGCGCATGAATTTTTCGAGCGGCTGCTGTCCGGCGGACTCGGTTCGCCCGAGCCGGAGCGCGGGCGGTTTCGCAGCTATTTGCTCGGCGCGTTGAAGCACTTTCTCGCGAACCGCCGCGTCGCCGCCATGGCCGACAAACGCGGTGGCGGTGCCGAGCATGTCCCGCTGATCGACGAAAACGAAACCCGTCCCGGCCTGCCGATACCCGGCCGCTGCGATGACAGCCTGAGCTTCGACCGTGAGTGGGCGTTGGCGCTGATCCGGCGCTCTCTGGACACACTGGAGCACGAAACCGCCGCCAAACCGCTCGTCTTCCAAACGCTCAGGCCGTGGCTCGACGGCGCCGCCGCCAGCCCGCAGGCCGAAGCCGCCCGCACTCTCGGCGTGAGCGAGACCGCCGTGAAGGTGGCCATCCACCGCCTGCGCGCGCGGTTCCGGGTAATCATCCGCGCCGAGGTGGCCGCCACGCTCAGCGATCCCGCGGACGCGGCCGACGAGTTGCGCCATCTCATCGCGGTCGCCGGGGCGGAAGGCGCGGGCGGGCCGTTCAATCCTCCGGCATCATGAATCCTAACAGGCGGCCGAGGCGGTCGCGAAGCTGGTGGCGGGGGACGATGGCATCGATCAGGCCGTGCTCGAGCATGAACTCGGCGGTCTGGAAGCCGGGCGGGAGAGTCTGGTGGGTGGTTTCTTTCACCACGCGGGGGCCGGCGAAGCCGATCATGCACTTCGGCTCGGCGAGATTGATATCGCCGATGGTCGCGAACGACGCGGTGACCCCGCCGGTCGTCGGATGGGTGAGCACGGAAATATAGGGCAGTTTCGCCTCGGAGAGCCGGGCCAGCGCGCCACAGGTCTTCGCCATCTGCATGAGCGAAAGCATGCCCTCCTGCATCCGAGCGCCGGAGGACGCCGAGACAATGATCATGCCGCGTTTCTCGGCGATGGCGGTCTCGATGGCGCGGGTGATTTTTTCGCCCACCACGGAACCCATCGAGCCCGCGAAAAACTTGAAATCCATCACGGCGATCATCGCCCTCCGGCCGCTGATGGTGAGGCGGCCGGTGGTGACGGCATCGTCGAGGCCGGTCTTTTCGCGCAGGGATGCGGTTTTCTCAGGGTAGCCCTGGAAGCCGAGGGGATTGGCGGAGATCATGCCCTTCTCCGTTTCCTCGAAGGAGTCGGAATCCGCCAGCAGATAGATGCGCTCGACCGAATCGATCAGAAAATGGTGGGAGCAATGGGGGCAGACGTGGAGGTTCTGCTTGAGTTCAAGGGTATGGATGAGTGCGCCGCAATCGGAGCATTTGACCCACAGGCCCTCCGGCATGTCTTCGCGACGGTCTTTGCTGCGGAGGCGTGGTCTGTTGAAAATGCCCATGGTGGGAAAAACTGCGGTGACGGGAGAACCGTGGGTTGCGGCGGGCACCAGGTTATCCCCGCGCTCCGCTGTCGACAACCTCCTTTTGAGGCAGGGCGTCGGGCATCATTCGGGGCAGCGCTGACTCCTTGCCGGACCGGACGGAACCTCCCACCCATCAGAAAAGCCCGCGTTTCAGATGTCATCCGTCCCCCGCTCCGTGCGAAGATGCACGCTGCTCGCCATTGTCGCGGGCCCGCACCTCCCGGTCTTGGCGGAGGGTCCCGGATTGGGAAACCTGGCGTATGCCGCCGGAGAGCGGTTTCAGGAGATCGCACGGTTTGATACCTCCAACGGCGTCCCGCACGGCTACGGCTTTGTGAACATGCACCGCGGGTGGATGATGGTTATTTTTTCAGCCGACGGCGTCACCCTGACCGACCAGATCGACGGCCGCAGCGTCAACAGTGCGACCCTCATCGTGCGCACGCTTGGCGGCGATGTCGTGCCGGGACGTCACAGCAACCAGACCGGCATCCTCAACTTCTGGCCCGACGGCGAATACCACGTGCGCATTGTCTCAGGCGATGCCGACCACTTCAATGGCACCTTCAGCCTGCTTGGCGAGGGCGTCCCGATCCTTTCCGGCTCCCCGTCCACCGGCAGCCGCTGGGTCGAGGGCGCGGCGGACATCCGCGTGATCGACGGTCGCCTCACCCTTTCCAACGGCCCCGGCGCGGCCAACAACAAGGTCTATCTCCCCGGCTATCAGGAAAACCCGGATGGCACCCGCACCCACCGGGCGCGCGATCCGCGCTCTCCCTCCGGCATCCATTTCCTCTTCTTCCGCCTCCGCGCCACCCTCGCGATCCCATGATTTACGGAGCTGGGGAAATTGTTTTGCATTTCTTCAATAATCCGTCCATTCAGGCGCCGCGCCCGCTGCCCGCGCCGCCTTTTCCCGATGAATCACATCCAGCGCTTTGTTTTCGGCTCCTCACTGGTCCTTGTTTGCTGGCTGGCGGCGACCTTTTTCAACGACGTGCCGACCCACCGGTATCCGAAGCTCGACAAGAACTCAATGAACGTTTCGAGGACGGAGCGGAAGCAGGAAGCGGAATCCGCTGCGGTCGCCTCAACGGACGAAAAAGGCGCCGCCAGTTCCTTCTCGCGCTGACCGTCGGCGGCCTCCATGCTGCCGTATGCCCAACCCCCGGAACCGCGGACGAGTGGAAGCCGGGGCGGCGGGGATGCTTTTCCGGCGGCACCTTTTGGCCGTCGTTTCCGGCCTGATCGCGGTCTGCGCGTTTCCCCCGGTCGGCTGGTGGCCGCTGGTCCTGGTGGGTGCCCCACTTTTTCTGTTAGCTCTGAGTGGGGCGGGTTTCCGGCACGGGTTCTATCTGGGGCTGATTCACGGAATGGTGTTCTACGGCGTCGCGCTGTCCTGGTTCTGGAACCTCTTCCAACAGGCCGCGATCGGGCTATGGCTGATTCTGGCGCTGTTCCACGGCTTGGCGGGTATGATTGCCGGAGGAATGTCGAAACGGCATGACGGCGCGCGATGGCTGGCGGTGTATGCGGCGCTCGGGTGGGCGGCGATCGAGTATTTCCGGGCGGAGTGGTTCTGGCTGCGCTTTCCGTGGCTGACCCACGGACTGGGACTGGGGCCGACGTGGTTGTCCCCGTGGATCGGCGTCTACGGCGCTGGCTTTCTGGTGATGCTGGCGGCGTGTCAGGTGGTCTTCGGCCGCCGCATCCAGCGACCGGTTGGCATGGCGGTCGCCCTCGCTCTGATAGCGTTGGGGATTTTCCGACCCCCGCCCGTGATCCCGCAAGGGGCGGGAGTACCGGTGCTGGCCGTGCAAAGCGAGAATCTCGATTTCGAAACCTATCTCCGCATGTCGGCGGGCGTTCCATTTTCGGACGGCATCATCCTTTGGCCAGAATATGCCGCATCGTCCGGGTTGCGCCGCTATCCGGCCGATCTCGAAAAGGCGAGGAAACTCGCGGAGGAGCGGAATTCAACCCTCGTGATGGGGACTGTGGCGGCGATCGACGAAACGAAACATTACAACGAGGCGGTCGCTGTGGAAGCCACAGGCATCGTCGGATCGCATTACAAAAACCGGCCGGTTCCATTCATGGGCGATGGCGTCGCGGGGGATCGAGCGGAACCGCTGGCGACACGCTTCGGCCCCATTGGCACTCCGATCTGTTTTGATTGCGACTACGTCGAAATTGTCCGCCGGATGACGGCCGGGGGCGCGGAGGCCTTCGCCGTGCCGAGCATGGACGCCACCCATTGGTCCCGCCGCCAGCACCTCCAGCACGCCGAGATTTTCAAACACCGTGCCTTGGAAAACGGCCGCTGGATCGCCGTTTGCGC
>JBBSJY010000319.1:0-3905 GCA_038256845.1 Verrucomicrobiales bacterium
AAGGCACAGCCGCCGGAGCGACCGTACCTCGTTGGTTTCTCACAGATTCAACACGAGTCCTACCAGTTGCTCCGCTCGACAAACACCATATCGTAGGGGCGAAGGTAGAAAACCTCGCTGTCGTAACCACTCAGTGGATTGTCCAGATTCAAAACATAGCGCTTCTGCTGGCGGCCTTCTTTGCGGATCAAATATACCTTTTTGGGATTTGCCAATTTCGAGAAACCGCCCACTTCCATCACCGCCTCCAACGCCGTCATCGAGCGATCCAGCGGAACTTTCCCCGGAGCCGCCACTTCACCGACGACGTAAACCAAGGACGCGGGCTCTTCGAGACTCACAAAGACCGTCGGGTCGTTGAGGCGCGCCTCATACATCGAGGTCAGCGACGATTGAAGGGAGCTCGCGGACCGGCCGGTGGCGGTCACGTTGCCGACCATCGGCAGGCCGATCTTCCCGTCCGCCTGGATTTTATAAACCTGATTGAGCTCAGGCGCACCCGGATAGGCCACGCGGATCTTGTCACCCACGGCGAGCGTGCCCTTCGGGACTGCGGAGGAAACATTCGTCGGAATACTGTAATCCACGGGAGAACTGCACGCCCCAGAGAGCAGGAATGCGGCGGCCAGAATCCCACCGGTGAATGTGGTGAGCAGATGAGACCCACGGTCGGCGGATTTCGAAAATGAACGGATAACGCGCCCCAAGGCGCCCGGATTTTTCAGCTTCAATGTTTTCATGTACGGGTGGGGGAAAAATGAGTTCGGAGAGACTTTTTAGATGAGCGGTTTATGCCTGTTTTTTGAGGCGAGTCACTACCTTTCTGCACTTGGAAGCAAGCAACAGTGAAGGATGGGTCGGGTGCCCGGGCGGCGGGCGGACTCAATGTTTCACGATCGCGGACTCCTTCGAAGGCCCTTGGATTTTCCGGTTTCTCAGCCACCAGGCCATAAGGAACAAAGGAACCAGCGAAGCGGCAAAAAATACCGGCCCACCCTTCCGGTGGATCCAGCTATCGATCATCTCCGGGCCATAGTTCACACACAGCCAGCCGATCACGAAGATCCTCACCGAGTTCCGCAGGATGGCGAGCGGCAACACCGCCGCCACCAACGCGATCCTGCGTGGCACGGTCGGCAGGAACAGGTAAGCCGCCAGCACGCTGGTGATCAGCAAGACCCACGAGGAACGGATGCCGCTGCATTCTTGCGCCACTTCAAGAACCATCCCCGGCAATTCCAGCACTTGGCCATTTCTGAACACGGGAACTCCACCGATCGAGAACAGCAACTCAGACAGCAGGGCGGACATCACCATCAGGAATTTTTCCAGACTTACCACCGCCTGATCGGGAATCGGAATCATGAACAGGAGAAAGACCATTGGAAAAGCCGCCGAGCGCATCCACCGTCCGCCTAACACCAGAAATCCCAGTCCCCATAACAAGCCGATGAACGAGAAGACTTTCAAAGCCGTCAAATCGACCACCGACCATGCGGGATTGAACACCATCGCCCCTCCGAAAACGGCCGCAGCCACCACCATCAACCCGATTCCTGCAGCCGGTGAGGGTTTCGAGTCCCAAGCGAGTTCGCCACGGCCGGTCACCAGCAGGTACAGTGAAACCAGCGGGATCAGGATCACGTGTGAGTGAAGATCGTCGCCCATGGCGATGCGATACCACACCAGAAAGACCGGCGAGAAAACCAGGCACAGCGCTGCCAGGCCCGCGAGTCCTCCCCACATCCGCTTGGTGCCGATGCAACGAAAACCCGGAACCTCCGGGACTGCGGTTGCAAATTCACCGCGGTTGCTAACTGGATGGGGCTCGCTCATGAATGGATTGGGGAGGCTGAAGGTGGGAGGAATACTGGATGGACGTGGCAACGACGATTTGCGAGCATCCGCGCGACAGCAGCGGAAGCGGGGAAGGATCCTTGGCCCGTGTCATGCTTTGCCAAATCAGCAAAACTTATGTGTGGTATTCTTGGAATCAGATATTTCAAAGGTCGCAAAGCGGAAGAAGCTCTGCTGCGGAAAATGGCCTCGCAACTTCAGCACCGTGGACCGGATGGAGACGGATTCCTGCTCTTGGATGAGGTTGGATTCGGCCACACCCGCCTGTCGATCATCGATCTGGCCGGCTCGCCACAGCCGATGACTTCCGCGAGCGGTCCGTTTCACATCACATTCAATGGCGAGATTTTCAACTATCAATCACTCCGCGCCGATCTCGTCCGTGCTGGCGTGCCGCTCCGCACCCATGGCGATACCGAAGTGCTATTGGAAATTCTGAGAAGGGAAGGTTTGCCGGGCCTCGCGAAGGTCAACGGGCAGTTCGCCTTCGCATTCTACGATGAAAACAAGGAGACGCTGGTGGTCGCCCGTGACCGTCTCGGCATTCTGCCACTCTACTATCATGTCGGCCGGGATTTCGTGGCGTTTGCCAGCGAGATCAAAGCCTTGCTTCCGGCAAGCGGACCACCGGAACTGGATGATGAGGCGGTGGAGGATTATCTAACCTATCGATCCGTCCCACCACCGCGCACCTTGTTCAAGGGAATCAAAAAGTTGGCACCCGGCACCGCCCTGCATATCGGCAAGGACGGCATTTTAAAAGAGGAAGTCTATTGGGCGCTCCCCGCCCGTCATCAGGAAGAAATGCTCACCGGTGAAGCCGCGATTCGCGCGGTGGATGAAAAACTGCAGGAAGCCGTCGCCCTCCGTCTGGTGGCGGATGTTCCTGTCGGGGCTTACCTCAGCGGCGGCTTGGACAGCAGCCTAACGGTGGCACTGATGAAAAAACTCCGCGAGGGCGGCGAGGTGCAGACATTCGCCGCGGGTTTCTCGGATCCGCGCTTCGACGAACTCCCCTTCGCCCGCCAAGTCAGCGAGTCGGTCGGCACGGTGCATCACGAGGTGATGGTCGATTCCAATGACTTCATGGAGTTATGGGAAAAACTCAGTTGGCACCGCGACGGTCCGATGAGCGAACCCGCCGATATTGCCATACACAAAATCGCTATGCAGGCCCGCGCCGAGGTCAAGGTGCTTCTCTCTGGCGAAGGCAGTGACGAGATTTTCGGGGGCTATGCAAAATATGCCTTCGAGCCGAAGCTGGCCCCCTTGGCCGCCATTCCCAATTTCCTGCGGGTTCCGGCATTCCGCATCGGCGAGCGCCTTCTGCCGGAATCGAAGAACCGCATGCGCCAGGCCGGGCGAGCCTTGGCGGCCCGCTCGCCCGCGGAACGCATGCAAACCTGGTTCGGACCATTTACTTGGTATGAACGACAGTCGCTCCGGACCGGCTACGGCAAAGGCAATGAACCAGGCCAATGGGATCGAGCGGAAGGCGATCATTTACGCCGCATGCTTTACGTCGATTGCCACACCTGGCTGGCTGACAACCTGCTGGAGCGCGGCGACCGCATGTCCATGGCCGCGAGCATCGAAAACCGCCCGCCCTTCCTCGACCACGAACTGGTGGAACTGGCCTTCCGGGTGGACTCCGCGATGAAAATCAAAGGCAACAGTGGGAAGTGGCTGATCAAGGAAATCGCCCGCAAGCACCTTCCCGAAAACATCGTCGATCGCAAAAAAGTCGGCTTCAAGGTTCCGCTCGACACCTGGTTCCGCGGCAGCCTCAAGGATTACGTCCACGACCTGCTCTCAGGCCCGGATTCGTTTGTTAGCAGCTATTTCAACCGCAAGATCGTTACCAATCTCCTATCGGACCACACCAACGGCCGCCGCAATGAAGAACTGCGCCTCTGGACGCTGATGGGCCTGGAGATCTGGTATCGGGCGTTCTTCAAATCCACCCCCGCTGACCTCGGGATAGAAAATTGAAAGTGGGAGGTGGAAAATTGAGATATCAGACTGCTGACTTCCGACCTCCTACTTTC
>JBBSJY010000320.1:0-3888 GCA_038256845.1 Verrucomicrobiales bacterium
ACGGCGGGACGGAACTCCCCTATCACGTCTATGGCGAACCGAATCCTCCCCTTTCCGCTTACCAGCACACGTGGATCTGGAGCCGGATGGAGATTTCGCCGGGGGTTCCCCGGCCGTTCGCCCTCGAAGCCGGCCCGCAGATGCTCCGGTTCCGCAACCGTGAACTCCTATTCATCGACCGGGTGATCCTTGTCAGCAATCCCGACTTCATCCCGACCGACGATCTGCCCCGGAGCGGCGATTATGTCGCAATCCTTGAAAGTCCCGAGGGAGGAAATGTCACCGCCGGCGGCTCGATGACCCTTGAAGCCTCGGTGGTCGCGACCGGTCCGCTTGATTACCAATGGATTCACAACGGCACCTTGTTGCAGAGCACCGCGGAGCCCTCACTGGATCTTTCGAATGTCGATCCGACCGACAGCGGAGACTACTCGCTGGTGGCTACCACCCGAACCGCCACCGCGTCTTCGACAAGCGCCCTGGTCAACGTGGTCCTGCCGGGAACCGGGCAGGGCTTCCGGGTTAGCAAAATGTCGGTCGCGGCGGGAAACCAGGTGACTTTCGAATTCGCCGGGGCCTCGGGAACTCAAATCGCGGTTTACACCTCCGGCGATTTGATCCGGTGGGATCTGCTGGCCACCGTTCCGAATACCGGGGGGCCGATCACCCTCACCGACCCCGGTGCGGAAGGCCAAGCTCAACGCTACTACCGACTGGGTGACCTCGCTGACGACGGCAGCCTCTGATCCTTCGCGAACAACCGGGACATTCCGCGATCCCGATGCGTAAAAACGAACTTGGCCGGTGGTGACTCACCATCGGCCAAAATTCCTTTCGATCACAGGACTCAGGGGGCGACGGCTTCCACAGGAGCTGGCTCAGTCCACGGTGGCGGGAGGCCGGACCGGTCTCCCCGGGCGCAGCCACCGGTTGGCGAGCGCTTTGAAGAACAGCCACAGGCACGCCCCGTTGGTGCGGGCGTATCGCCAGAACATGCGGCGGGGTTCCTGGATGACCCGGAAAAGCCACTCGATGCCCATCCGCTGCATCCACAGCGGCGCCCGTTTCACCATGCCGGCCATAACGTCGAAGCTGCCGCCCACCCCTTGGATCACACCGGCTCCCAGCTCGTCCTTCCATTCATCCGCAAGCCGCTCCTTCATCGGCGAGCCCATGCCCAGGAAAAGGAAATCCGGCGCGGCGGCTCGGACGTCGGAGGCAATCGCGGGGATATCCATTTCCGAAAAGTAGCCATTGCGGAATCCCGCCACTTTCAAGCCGGGAAAATCCCGTCCGATCCGGTCGACGCAGGTTTCCACAATCTCCTGTTTTGCACCAAGCAGGTAAACGGAGAACCCTTCCCGATCGGCTAGCGCGAGCAACTTGTGCATCAGGCCGATTCCATCGATCCGTTCCGGAATCCGGAGGCCCAACATCGCCGCCATCGGCAGCATCGGCTGGCCGTCCGCCAGAACGTAATCCGCGCGGGTCAGAATGGCCGCCATGGCCGGATCATGGCGGACCATCGCCACCTTGTTCGCGTTGACAAACTGGATGACACGGGGCGGCGCGTTGCTCCGGATACCGGTTTTCAGTTCCTCCAGCAGCTCCGCGCTGGTCAGACAATCCACCGGGCAACCGAGGAATTCCGCCCTTCTTGGCTGGGTCCCGTTCATCTCACGAAGCTCCTTTCCCAAACAACACCACCGGGATGGTCCGGAACAAGATCTTCAGGTCCAGCCAGGTGGACCAGTTGTCGATGTATTCGCGGTCCAGTGCCATCCATTCCTCGAAGCTGAGCTGGTTGCGCCCGCTCACCTGCCACAGGCAGGTGATGCCCGGCTTGATGGACAGGCGTTTGCGGTCCGTCCAGTCGTAGAGGTCGACCTCGCCGGGAAGCGGCGGCCGCGGCCCGACCAGGCTCATCTCGCCTTTGATCACATTGATCAGTTGCGGCAGCTCGTCGATGCTCAGCTTCCGGATCACCGCTCCCACGCGGGTCACCCGCGGGTCCTTCTTGATTTTGAAAACCGGGCCGTCCATCTCGTTGAGGTGGGCCAGATCCTTTTTGCGCGCCTCGGCATCGATCACCATCGAGCGGAACTTGAGCAGCCGGAACACGCGTTTGTTCATGCCGATCCGGTCCTGGGCGAAAAACACCGGCCCGGGGCTGGTCAGCTTGATGAGGACCGCCGTGCCGATCAGGATCGGGCTCAGAAGGATCAGCAGCACCAGCGAGCCGGTGAAATCCATCACCCGTTTGATCAGCAACTGGAGGAGCAGATTCTCACGGAAAAAGGTCACCACCTGGTCCCCGTCAAACATCTCGACCTGTGCGCGGGACATCGCCTTGACGTCCAGCACTTCCGGCAGCAGCCGCACCACCACGCCGAGATCCCGGCAAAGCTGCACCACTTCACAGATCACGGCGAAGTTGCGCCTCATCGGCAGACACACCATCACCTCATCGATCACCCCCTTCTTCAGGACCTCCCGCAGCCCCGCCACTTCCCCGAGGTCGCCCCATTTTTCGGCGATTGCGGCCCGGCCGGGTTCGCGCTCGGGGTCGCCGAAGACAAATCCCACGATCTCGTAGCCCAGCTCCGGGCGGCCCTCGATCCGGTTCGCCAAATCGAGCGCCTTGTCGGTCCCCCCCGCGAAGACGATGTGCCGGCGGTTCCTGCCCGAGCGCCGCCACGCCCGGAGGAAGGATCGCAGCAGCACCCGGGTGGCGATGAGAACCAGCGTCGAGATCAACCAGAAAAGGGAGACCACCATCGGCGTCACCATTTTGATGTAAAACAGCGCGCCCGCGACGAGGAGCAGGAGACTGGTCACCGTCGTGGCCCTGACGATTTCGAATGCCTGGCTCTTGAGCGTGGTCACCCGGTTCGCATCGTAATGGACCATGCGGTTGAAGATGAAAAGCCAGCCCAACAGGACGCCCACCATCGCCAGCCCCTCGTACGCCCGGTAGCTCTTGTCCAGGACTTCAAGAACGAATAGGAAGCGGCCTTTTTCCTCCACGAAAGCGACAAGCAGCACGAAAATCCCGACCAGAACCACCTGGTCGAAGATCAGAAACGCTTGGAGCAACAATTTGTGCCGAAGACGAATCATATCATTTCTTGCGGAAAAGAAACACGCAGTCCGATTCGTTCACCGAAAGCTTTCCGAAGGTCGCGACGCGGACAAGCTTGTCCGTCAGCGTTGCGCCCGTTTCCCCGATCAGGACTTTCCGAAAAAACCGCTTTTGAACCCCTGACTGCCTCATCGCGGCAAGTTCCGTATTAAATCCGTTTGCCTTCGCGAAATCTTCCATCCGATAGGGAGAGATCGACGGGCTCAATACGGTGGGAAAATTGATGAAACCGGGCTGACCGGCTTTCCTGCCATAGATGAAACGGTTGATCGCAGAGTGGAACCATAATGGCGTATGTTTCGCCACCACCGCTTTCAAGGAATGGACATTTGGAAATGCAAGCAACAGCAGTCCGCCGGCTTTGACACATGACGCCATGCTGGCCATCGCGAGATCCGGTCTTTGGAGATGCTCAAGCACATCGAAGCAGACCACGAGATCAAATGAGTCGGGAGGAAGTTCGTAGGTTTCCAGATCCCCAACGATCTTTTCGTGCACCACGCTGTTCTTGTCGAGTTCCTCGGCCGAAATATCAATACCGACCACATGGGCGTCCGGCGGGATGGAGATATTGCTTCCGGAGCCACAGCCCGCCTCCAATATTCTGGGAGAAATCACGCCCCTCCAGTAAGCTTCGAGATATTCTTTCAAACCCGTTTGCCCGTCCGGGCAATACTTCAATTTTCCATTTTGCATTTCCGTAAACGAGTTCACTCCCACAGTTGCCATTGGCAGATTTTGAATCC
>JBBSJY010000321.1:0-3882 GCA_038256845.1 Verrucomicrobiales bacterium
CGCGGCAGTTTCACGGGAATACCGGAAACTGCTGATGGCCGGGGCGCCCGGCAAGACTTCCGAGTCGGTCGGCAAGGACGGGAAAGTGGCGGTGAAGACGCTGCGGAAGGGAATTTCCAAGGAGGACGCGGAGAAAGAGCGCGCGAGGGAGGGAGAGCTTCCGTTCGGGAAGATGCTGCGCTGCCGGATCCGTTATTTCACGGACGGGGCGGTGATCGGCAGCCGGGCTTTCGTGGACGAGGCGTTCTCGAAATCGAGGGCGAGGTTCGGGCCGAAGAGGAAGGACGGCGCGAGGAAACTGAAAGGAGCGCCGGCATCCGCGAGCGGGGCTTTGTGGAGCCTGCGGGATCTGCGGAAGGGCGTGGTCTAACAGGGGAATGAATTCATTCCGTCCGTTCATTCGTGTATCGTCTGGGACAAGTTTGCGAAACGCTTTAGAAGGCTGGCTGCGTCCTTTTTCGGCACGGAGGCCGACACGATATTTTTCACAACCCAAAAACGGGACGCTCCCAACCTGCTCGACAAGGTCAGCAAGGAAAGAACCCTTCAATGAAAACACGGCTTTTTTCCTTCATCCCTGCACCAGCCCGTCTTTGCGCGCCTGTTTCCAGTAGGCGTATTCGGAGCGGTTGAAATCGATGTATTCGGGCGAGAGGTCGCTGGAATACATGATGTAGGTGGCAACGCCCTGGTTGAGATGGATGCAGATGTCGAACTCGGGCTGGGCGGCGACGGCGCGGAGCTGGTCCATCGGGGTGTCCGCCTGGAGGCCGCCGATGCAGGCGGCTTTTTCGCCGATGTGAATGTCCACGAGTTCCTCGCGAATGCGGGCGCGGGAGTAGCCGACGGCGTGGATGATGCGGCCCCAATTGGGATCGCCGCCGTTCCAGGAGGACTTGACGAGGGCGGATTTGCAGACGGCCTCGGCAACTTTTTTCGCATCGAGATGAGTGCGGGCGCCTTCGACGCGGACGGTGACGAATTTGGTGACGCGCTCGCCATCGCGGACGACGGCTTTGGCGAGTTCGAGCATGAGCCAGCCGAGGGCGGCGCGGAATTGCTTGCAGTGGCTGCTGTTTCGCCGGATGGCGGGCATGCCGGAGGCGCCGTTGGCCAGCACCATGACGGTGTCGTTGGTGGACATGTCGCCATCAATGGTGATGCGGTTGAAGCTTTCCTCGACGCATTCGAGGGTGGCTTTGCGGAGATTGGCGCTGGAGATGTTCGCGTCGGTGGTGATGAAGCAGAGCATGGTGGCCATGCTGGGGGAGATCATGCCGGCGCCCTTGACGCAGCCGCCGAGGCGGACGCGGTGCTCGCCGAGATCGAAGGCGATGGCGAATTCCTTGGCGTGGGTGTCGCTGGTGATGATGGCGGCGGCGACGTCGGAGCCGTTTTTCGGGCCGAGGTTTTCGAGAAGCTGGGTGAATTTCGGCTCGATCCGCATCATGGGCATGGGCAGGCCGATGACGCCGGTGGAGGCGACGCCGATTTCAGAGCGCCTGAGACCGAGGGGCTTGGCGACGGCGGCGCACATGGCATTGGCGTCCTGGATGCCCTGGACGCCGGTGCAGGCGTTGGCGTTGCCGGAATTGGCGATGATGGCGCGGAGGTCGCCCTTGCGGAGATTCGATTGGGAAACGCGGACGGGTGCGGCTTTGACGCGATTGGTGGTGAAGGTTCCGGCGGAGGAGCAGGGTTTTTCCGAGTGGATCAGGGCGAGATCGAGGCGGTCGCTATCCGGTTTCTTGATTCCGCAGCTCACGGCGCTGGTGCGGAAGCCTTGGGGTGCGCCGACGCCACCTTTGAGGTGGGAAAAGGGAAAGTCCATGGGGCGGAAGGGGAACAGCCGCGGAGACTGGCGGTCCGCTAGATGTTTTGCAACCCATCAGTCTCCGGCAGGCCGAACATGAGGTTGAAGGATTGGATCGCCTGGCCGCCCGCGCCTTTTCCGAGATTGTCCTCGGCGCTCATGAGGATGACCCGGCCGGTGCGGGGATCGTGCTGCCAGCCGATGTCGATGAAATTGGTGCGGGTGACGTTTTTGGTGTCGGCGCAGCCACCACGGCCGAGAAGGCGGACGAAGGAGCTGGCGGAATAGGCGTTTTCCAAGGCCTCGCCAATAGCGGCGGGTTCCACGTCGTCACGCAGTTTCGCGGTGGTGGTGGTGACGATGCCGGAATTCACGGGGATGAGATGCGGGATGAAGCTGATCGCTACTTTCTCGCCGGCGGCAAGCGAAAGCTCCTGCTCGATTTCGGAGAGATGCCGGTGTTTCGGGATTCCGTAGGCGCGGGCGGATTCGTTGCACTCGCAGAAAAGCAGGCTCAGATCGGCCTTTTTCCCCGCACCGCTGACGCCGCTCATGGAGTTGGCGACGATGGTGGTTGGGTCGATGAGCCCGTTCCGCAGCAAGGGTAGCAAAGGCAGGAGGATGCTGGTGGGGTAGCAGCCGGGGGAGGCGATGAGGCGCGCGGCCGCGATTTCCTCCGCACGTATCTCCGGCAGGCCGTAAACCGCCTGGTCGAGAAGGTCGGGGGTCGGGTGGGCATCGCCGTAGAATTCCTGGTAAACGGCCGGATCGCTGATCCGGAAATCGGCGCTGAGGTCGATCACCCGCAGCCCGCGTTCGAGCAGGGCGCGGGCGATTTCCGCCGCCACGCCGTGAGGCAGGGCAAGGAAGGCGGCCTGCGCTCCCGTAGCGGCGATCGCGTCCGGATCCGGTGCGATGAACTCGAGCCCGGAGCCCGGAAGCTTTGCGAAACGAGGGAAAACCGTGCCGAGCGACCGGCCGGCCTCCTGCCGCGAGGTGGCCGCAACGAGTTCCACTCCCGGATGCCCCAGCAGCAGTCGCAGCAACTCCATTCCCGTGTAGCCGCTGGCGCCGACAATGGCCGTCTTGATGCGATTCATGGGCGGGGAATGTCAGGATTTTCCGTGCTTGCCAATCCGGATTTCCCCTGCTTGCTTCGCCCTCCGTTCACGAAACGGGCTGTAGCGCAGTCTGGTAGCGCACCTGCCTGGGGGGCAGGGGGTCGTCGGTTCGAATCCGGCCAGCCCGACTCTTCCTGAACTTTAGCGGATTGCAGAACATTGCGGACTTCGCGATTGATCCCAAAGTTTGGCTCTGCCTTCGTCTGCTTACCGAAGAGCTGGAGGAAGGGCCTGCCGAGAAGCGGCGCCCTGTCCTCATGCGGGTTTCCACTTGGTCTACGGCCCTTCGAATCTTCAGGACGCCGGCGGTGAGAAATCTCACCCCGCGGCCTTGGCCGGCAACAGTGACTCCAGGCGCAAGAAAATGCCTTCGATCATGCTATCCTTTCCGGCGAAAAGTTCGTCCGGGCCTCCGGCGTGCATATCGCTGAACGGTGGCTCATAGAGGGCGGCGGCACTCACTACGCCCTGCGCCGTGAGTTGATCGATCAGCGTCTCGATAAAGCGGATCTGCGAACTACTGAGATTCTGATGCTGGAGGAACTCCGCAAACAGGGCCTGCACGGCGGAATGATCCAATCCCACGATTCTACGGATGAAATGGATCAGCGATGGTGACTCTGTCCGCTGGAGAGCGTTTTCGAGCAGGGTTTTGCCCTGTTCCTCGCCAATCTGGACGAGCATCGCTTCCAGTTGCTCCAAGTCGCTTGAGGTAAGCGGTTGGTTCTGTCTGAGCTTGCCGATGGCAATGTGGTCGAGGTGAGCCTTGAGATATTCCCGCACCTTCTTTTCGTATTGCGGGCCGGTCATCTTGGGGACGACGACGGCATCTTCTGCCCGGATACCCTCAATCTCGTCCGTGAAATTCGAGTAAACGTTCCGCCGCTCTTTCCTGTCGATGAACTGAACGAGATTGCGAAGGCAAAGGCGGAGTTCTTCCAGCAGGTC
>JBBSJY010000322.1:0-3879 GCA_038256845.1 Verrucomicrobiales bacterium
GATAAGGTTGCTCTACGAGATCGAGAACCGATTGCGGTCACCGCCGCGAAGAATGGCGGGCAGCGGAAGAAAGCAGCCGCATAATCAGCACCGGGGAGACTGGGCAAGCTCCTTCACGGGTAAGCGGGAACTACGCTTACGAATGAGTACCGGTCATTCTTGAAGAAATACGGAGTTGAATTCGATGAGCGGTATGTGTGGGACTGCCCGGCGGATGGAACTGGCTTACAGTCCTCCAATACTATTGCCACAGGTTCCTAGGGCTGCGTTTCACTCCGCCCTAGGCTGGGATAGGGTCAGGCCGTTGGCCTTGAAGACTGGCAGGGACGGGGTGGCGTTTTGGAGAACGCCACTCCGGGTTCTATTCGCCGTTGACGAGATGCCGACGGAGCATTTCGAGGGCGGATTGGGAGGCGGCGTCTTTGAAATCCTGGCGGTTGCGGGGGTGGTAGATTTTTTGGACGGTGGTTTGCCCGCCTTTTTTCGCGAGGGCGAGCCATGCGGTGCCGGCGGGTTTTTCCTCGGTGCCGCCGGTGGGGCCGGCGATGCCGGTGATGGAGAGGGCGTAGTCAGCACCGCTTTCTTCCAAAGCTCCTTCGGCCATGGCGCGGGCGGTTTCTTCGGAGACGGCGCCGTGGGTGGCGATGGTTTCCGGGGGGACGTGGAGTTGGCCGGTTTTGGCTTCGTTCGCGTAGGTGACCCAGCCGTGGGTGAAGACTTCGGAGGCTCCGGGGACGTTGGTGAGGCGGTGGGCGATGAGGCCGCCGGTGCAGCTTTCGGCGAGGGCGAGCTTGAGTCCTTTTTCCCGAAGGAGGCGGAGGACGGTGGCGGCCATGGAGCTGCCATCGGCGCTGATGAGGTATTGGAAAAACTTTCCGAGGACGAGTTCGCGGGCGGCGGCGCGTTGTCCTTCGTCCCCGATGAGGCGGAGATCGACCTCGCCCATGCGGGCGCAGTAGCCGTATTCAAGACCGGGGATGACGGCGAGTTGGGCGTCGATGCCGTGGTGGAAGTCGCTTTCCCCGATGCCGGTGAATTTCAGTTCGCTAACGCCGGGAATGCTTTGGATGCCAGAGAGGGCGAGGAGGCGGGGAACGACTTCCTCGTGGAACATGGGGTAGAGCTCGCGCGGGGGGCCGGGGAGGAGGAAGATGGCGCAGGAGGAGCGGCGGTTGATGCGTCGTGGTAGATATAGACCGGGGGCTGTGCCGTTTGGGTTCGGCAAGACGTCGGCGCCAGTGGGAACCATGGCCTGTCGGAGGTTGGCGGGAGCCATTTTCCGACCGCGGGAGGTAAAGAAGGCGTTGAGGGTGCGGAGGGCTTGTTCGTCCTGGTGGAGTTCAAGGCCGAGGGTTTCGGCAACGATATCCCGGGTGAGGTCGTCGCTGGTGGGTCCAAGGCCACCGGTGATGAGGAGGACGTCTGCGCGGACAACCATTTCCTCGAAAGCCTCACGTATGGCATCGCCGTCCGGGACGGTGGCCTGGCGGGCGATGCGGAGACCCATGGTGAAAAGCTGGCGACCAAACCATCCGCCGTGGGTGTTGAGGGTGTTGCCGAGGAGGAGTTCGGTGCCGGTGTTGAGGACTTCGATTCTCAAAATTTTAAATTCTAAACTTTAAATCTCAGTGGAGAGTTCGGTTCGCCGGTCTTTTCTTACTTGGAGTTTGAAGCCTAAAGTTTTCAGTTTTACTCCCAAAGGTAGGATTGCTTGGAGGCTACGGCTTGGCCATCGACGAGAAGGTCGATTTTCCATGCTAGGACGCGGCCGTTTTCGAAGTAGTCGTCGCCGATGACTCCGAATTCCACTTTGCCCTCGGGTGTGCCCTGGGGGAGGCTGCGGTTCATGGTTTTCACGCGGCTGCCGCTACCTCCCTGCTGGTAGCGGAAGACGATTTCCCGATCCGATCGGGTGGATTCCGGGAGGCTCCAGAGGATGGTATAATACTGGCCGAGCTTTGCTTTCCTCTCGTCCAGGCTAATCGCGCCGTAGAGGCGGCGGAGCTTCTCTTGGCGGACCATGGGGTCTTTGGTGGCCGCAGCGTCCTGGTCCCGGAGGGTGAATTGCTTGACGACGAGGGACTGTTTTTCCCCGGCACATCCGGCGAGGAGGAGGGCGGCGAGGAGGAGTGGGATTTTCATGGGAGGGGTTCAGTTGGATTCGGAAGCGAGGCGCTTCCTGAGCCGGCCGAGGACTTCTTCATAGGCCTCCATGACGCCGCCGAGATCGCGGCGGAAGCGGTCTTTGTCCATTTTCTCGCCGGTCTTTGCATCCCAGAGGCGGCAGCCGTCCGGGCTGATCTCGTCGGCGAGGACGATCTTCGAGGGATCGGTCTTGAGGCGGCCGAATTCGAGTTTAAAATCGACGAGGACGAGGCCGACCTCGGCGAAAAAACGGGTAAGGATTTCGTTCACCTTTAGGGCGGACTGGCGGAGATGGGCGAGATCTTCAGGGGTGGCGAGTTGCATTTCACGGATGTAGTCGTCGTTGATGAGTGGGTCGCCGAGTTCATCGCTTTTGTAGGAAAACTCGATGACGGGCATGGTAAAGGCGTTGCCTTCCTCCATGCCGGTGCGCTTGCAAAAGCTGCCAGCGGAGACGTTGCGAACGATGACTTCGACCATGAGGATCTCGACGCGCTTGACCTCGACATTGGTCTCATCGATCTGGCGGACGAAGTGGGTGGGGACGCCGACTTTTTCCAAATACTGGTAGATGAGCGTGCTGATGGCGTTATTGAGGCGGCCCTTGTGCTCGAAGCTGGCTTTCTTTTCCCCGTTGAATGCGGTGGCGTCGTTCTTGAACTCCATGCGCAAGGTGGACGGGTCTTCCGTCTCCCAAAGGCGCTTCGCTTTTCCCTCATAAATTGGCTGCATGGCCTGTGGTAAATTTTCCGGGGAATCTGGTCAAGCTTCCTCAGCGGCGTTCCAACCAGTCCTGCGAACCGTATTTCCTCCCAACGAGCTCGGCGATGCGGCTTTCGTCCAGGAAGATGCTCTCTTCAAACCAGCTTTTCGCGAGGCTCTCGGTGAAAATTTCCGCCCGAAGCCTGGCATCCCCACCGGTACTGCGGACGGAACCCTGGTGCAAAAGACCTGATTTCCCACGGCGTTGGGCGGCTCCTGCGAGCTTGCCCCCCCCGGCATCCTCGACATCGTATTCCACGGGATTTTCAAAACACAGTCCGTTACCCTTTCCGTCTCCCTTTGCGGTGGAGAGCGAGGCGGAACCCGTCTCAGCCATCAGCACCCGGACAAGCACTTCATGGATCAGCCGGTAGCTTTCCCCACCTTTCAGTCCGGCAACAACGTGCCCTTTCGGAACGATGAGACTGTAGGTCCAGTCCTCCGAGTGATCCACCGTCCCTCCGCCCGTCCAGCGACGCACCCATTCCAAGCCCGGCATGCGTTCACGGGCTTCGTCGAGTTTCCCGAAGTAACCGACGCTGCCCCATCTCCCGCTCCAGCCGTAAATGCGGAGCAACGGTCTGGCGCGGGTTTCCAACAGCCACTCGTCCACGGCCATTGCCTCCGGACCCAGGCGCGCCACCGGATCGAACCACATCTCCAGCTCTTCAAATATCATCCCGGAAGAATGGGCTGAAAGCGGAAAATGTCTAGCTTTCGGAAGATTTCAAATGGCGGAGGCAGGTCTTTTCCGTTGATCATCAGGCATCACGGAATCGCATTTGTTAGACTTCCGAAAAAAAATACGAAAACGGCAAAAAAGGTATTGCACCCCCGCCGCGCTCTCCATAGCGTCCCGCCCCACCCGAACGGGATGGAGCGGTAGCTCAGTTGGTTAGAGCGCCAGCCTGTCACGTTGGAGGTCGCGGGTTCAAGTCCCGTCCGCTCCGCCATCCCCGTTCGAGTTGACCC
>JBBSJY010000323.1:0-3827 GCA_038256845.1 Verrucomicrobiales bacterium
CTCCGAATCTTCTGCCGAAGGTCTCGTTGGTCTTATTCAGTTCTGAAACCGTATCGTGGGGCTCGTTCGTTTGGTCCACGAAGTCAGGCATGCGCTGGACGACCGCCTCGCACCACGCGGTGGCGGTCACTTTGCCTGCCGCATTGCGAGCCTCTCCGTAGCCGCGAATCGTGAAAGTGTCAGAGCGGACGGTGATGACCGGGGCCAAGCTCTGCAAAACATCCGCCTGCGTCAGGTAGCCGGGGATGCCGACTCCGGCATTAGGGGGACTGACATTGCCCCTGCTGGTGATGGGATATTCAGCGGTGTTGAATTTGCGGTAAAGTGATGCCTCGTTGAGGTTGTCATTATCGATGGCCTCCTGAATGGCTCCTTTTGCTCCCAAATCTCCATTCTCCAGCCGCCGGTTCACGAACTCCGCCAGCGAGAGGAACGGACCCCTCTCAATGACTTGCTCGACGATGCCGGCCGCCAGCGATTCGAGCTGCACATCGGATAACGAACGGAAACCATGCCAAGGATCTTCAGCGGCTCCGATGGGGTCCCGGAATCGCGGGAACGCCGTGGTAGAATCCCCCGCCGGTGGTGACCCGTCAATGACGTCGAATTGGGAGCCGCGCAGACCTGCAAGCAGAGCCGTCCACGCTTCCACGCTGGTCGAATTCACATTGAAAGCGCCATCCACCATGAGGTGTGCTGCAATCTTTGCGCAGCCTTCCGGGCTCAGCAGGTCTTGGATCAGTTCCTCGTCGGGCTGGTCGCCCTTGATGAGCGTCATCCGCGGGTTGCGAAGCGGATTGGCGGCGGGATCGGTGACGAAGCCGGTGATGACCGGAGTCAGGCGGTTCGGGTCCGGCGTTTCGTCCCAGACCGCGCGGGTGCCGTGGGATCTGGAGCCATGAGAGACATCCGGGGCGGCGCCACTGAAGAAAAAGCCATCCCATAACGCCTCGTTGGTGAGAAAGGCATGGTCGTAAATCGGAGGTTTCCCCGGCACCACTTCCGCCGCGCGGACGCGCTTTACATAGGCGCTGGCCCAACTGTTCGCGAACTGGTTGGCCGAGGCATAAGGGGTGTAGGAGAGATCCGCGTGCTGGAACCCGGCGAGCGAAAGCATCGGGGCCCGGGGGACCTCGAAAAACGACATCTGCTTGCGCCCTGAATTCGCCGACTGGCTGGCGCCGTAGAAAGCGGAGCGACCGTCCGGGGTGGTTTCCAAGACCCCGTCAAAGGAGGAAACCCGCCTCATCCGCGTGAGATATTGGGGCCCGGTTTTGAATTTCGCGTTGGTGATGTAGTCGTTCATCCAAGGCTGGCGGGGATTTCCCGTGAAAACCAGATCGGCATTTGCCTGGGGATCTTCGGCCACCCGGTGATACGATTCGAGCACCCCCATGGGCCATACATTCTGCAGTTGGGAGAGGGTCAGCTGCGGCGTGCTGAACCGGGCGACGCTGCTACTGTCCCTCACGAAAAGCATGGTGGTGACATCGAGGATCGCTTGGCCCCCGGTCGTTTCCCGCGACTTGGCACCGGCGTTCCTGGGAAGGTGGAACTGGGGGATCGGCTGCGTGGCCATCCTCGCATCTTCCATACCGATGAAGAAAGGATAGTCCTCTCCGGTCACGGCATAAAACTCAGCCACCACTTTTTCACCGGCTGACACCTTTCTGGAACCCATGTCGATCCGGAATCCTCCTCGCGGCGACAGCATTCCGGCGTTTTCCACGGGCTGCAGGTATACCGTCCGACCTGAAACGGGTGCCTCTTTATTGAACTCGATGGGCGTGGTTGTTGTGGGTGCGAAGACTCTGATTTCTCCGGGTTCGAACCGGACCGGCTGACCTGCTCCGGCCTTTGGAATGACCTTGCCGCTTTCGGTGATCGCCGCGTAGATATACGGCTCGACGCTGCGGCCGTGGCCTTCGTCGTTGAGTTGCTTGCCCATCCAGGACATCCCTCTCTGGGCCTGCCCTACCTGCTTTCCGGAGCTGTCGTAAAAGGTCCAGGACATGCCGAACGGCACGTCGATCCACGGGTAGGCGACGGCCCCTTCGATTTCGAGAGCGACATTGTAGGGGTTCCACAGGGTGATGATCGGTGTGAGAATCATCCGGGTGTCGCCGTTAGGGTTCACTCCGGCGCTCAGCAGGAACATGATCCTGTCCACCACCGGGCGGAAACCGATTTGGGAGGCATCGCCGGGAGGAGTGGCTCCGGGCGGCTGGTAATATCTTGGGGGGGGCTTGATTGCCCTGATGGCTTGGTGATCGGCGGGCCTCTCGAAGAGCGTGAGACCCTCCGAGGTGTTATAAAGGTGGTAAGGGGTCCGATAAAATGACCGGAGAGCGTGGAAAGTCGGGGCCCCGGCCACGGGGAAGTTGAATTGGACCATCGCCGGCTGGTCCCTGGGTTGTTTGGGGTCGAAGTAAGTCAGCTTGGCGGGGAAACTGGCGGCCGCCGAGAGCGGTTTGAAAAGAGGCCGCTCCCCGTCATAAAGTTTGCCACCATCGACTTGCGGCGCGGCATCGGCGTGAAACGGATTCTGAACCGCACCCCATGAGGGCGCGTCGAAGTCGGTGTCCTCCATTTCGAAACCGAGGCTCATGTCCGCTTTGAGTCCGCCATCGACCACATTGGTCAGCAGACCCATGGAGGTCGCCGTGAAGTGCGCGCGGCTGCCGTCCACGGAACCGGTGGGCGCCAGGTCCGTATCGAGTTGCGCTTGTGAAAGGCTGATGACGCGGGCGGCGCGTTCGTTCCAGCCGCTGTCCGGCTGCTTGAAGGAATCCGAAAGGGCTAGATTCGGCCTGGGTTGCGCCTGCAGGGCATCGTTGGGTTCCGCATTGTTCGCCGGCTCGCCCGCAACGTTGATTTTCGCACGAGTCGCTTCTTGTGATACCGCCCAGGCGTATGCGCCGTTGGTGAGCGGCACCCGACCCGCGGTGAGGCTGAAGCCGTCCACATCATTCCGGAATACCTCCACGCCGTCAGGAACCGCGGCCGTTTGTGCCATGTCCCGATCGTTTGGCGCCAACGAATCCCGGTGGGAAACGAGCCAGCGGAGGAAATTGTCGTCCTTTGCATCGTCATAGGAACCGGGGGCGGCATCCGGCTGGGCGATCACGCCCGGGGACCACGATTTCCAGACGCCCACGAGGTTCGGTTGGGATGCTCCACCGAGAATCGAAGCGTCCGCGGTGATGCGGCGGTCGTCGCCAGCGGACTTCTGGAGTTCCGCAATGGCGAAGAGTACCGCGAGGCGGGCATTTGCCCGTGCCATTTGGTTGGACTCGCTGGCGCCCGCGGAGCGAAGCGAGATGGCGCTTAGCGAAAGCAGGCCCGTGGCGAGGATGACCAGGAGGATGAGCAATGACAGGGTGACTACCAGAGCGAAGCCCGGCTGACGGCGGGCCAAGGTCCGGCGATGGTGATTAATTGTGGTTTTCATGGAATGAGCGAGCCTCGGAAGCGGGTAAGATAGGACAAGAAGAACGAATGTCCATGTGTTCACGTCGTAAAGTCATTTTTGGTTTAGTGCAATGGTGAATTTTCCGTTCGGAAGACCGTAATATCGCGAATATCCGGATAAAAGTCGCCATCCCGGCTAAACCCTGCGGACTTGGGCGACGTCACTGCCGCGCGTCATGATCTGTGAAATGGCGAAGCCGCAAAGGCAGGGACCGGTCTCCGAGCGGTCCGGCGCGTGGCGCGAGAATGAAAAAGCGAATGTGCGGCGCGCTGGCTCCATTCATTCGCGGATCATTCGCATCCCACGCGCCGGACGCCCCGGAGGTGCGTCCCTGCCATCATCGCAGGGCGACGAA
>JBBSJY010000324.1:0-3821 GCA_038256845.1 Verrucomicrobiales bacterium
AGCGGGCGAAACCGAGGCGGTTGGGGGGCGCGCCGGGCGGCATGGGTGGCAGCATTTCCGGCGTGCCGGCGGTGACCTCGTCGAGCGGGGCCTCGTAGTTGCCGCGGTTGAGGACATGGGTTTTGCGCGGGCGGTCGTCGGACATGACCATGACCTGCGGGAGGGAATCGCGGAAGGCGCTTAGGGCGGCGGCGATCTCGGTTTTCGCCCGGCGCATAGCGGCGATGGCGGGGTCGGAGAGGATTTCAGGAAATGGTCGAGGACGAGGTCGCGCTCGATGGCGTTGCGTTGGTCGCCGGGTTTGGCGAGGGCGGCGAGAAAGGCGGGTTCGAGGCGGCTGACGGGCTGCGGCGAACGGGTGGTGGAGATTTTGAAATGGCCGAGCTGGTGCTGGCTGTGGGCGGATTGGAATTCGAGCGTGAGCGTGAGCGGTTGGTTGGCGGGAACCGGCTCCGAGGTCTGGACGATGAGATGGTGGGCGCTGGCGACGTCGGGATGGAAGGCCCAGGCTTTGCCGGTCGAATCGTCGAGGGCGCCGTCCGCGCTGAAGCCGCCTTGGGAGTAGTCGGCTGTGGCGGCGGCAAGGGGGATTTCGCGGCCGCCGGCGTGGAGGCGGAGGCGGGTGAGGACGGCGTTGCCGCTATCGGAGCGGCCGGCGCCGCCGGAGGGCAGGCGGCTGTCGGGGAGGGTGTCGATGCGGAAGCCGGTGATCTCCGCTGCGGCGGCCCGGAATTCGAGGGTGTAATTGGCTTTGGCGGGGCGCGGGCCGCTGGCGAAAAGCGTGTCGCTGCCGGTGATTTCGAAGAGGACTCCGTCGGTGGCGGTGGCGGATTCAGGGCGGACCGGTTGCCAATCGGGCGGGGTAGCTACGCCGATCCCGGCTTCCCATCGCCCTTGGCCTGCGAGGATTTCCTGAGGGATGTCGGCCGCTTCTCGGGCGGCGGCTTCAAATTTTGCGAGATCCGCCATTTGCGCGGGCGATCCGGCGTGAATCCAGGGATCGGCGATGCGGTATTGGCCGCCGCCGGGAGGGGTGCCGGATTCGGGGACGTGGTTGAAAAACGCCATCATGCGGTAGTAATCGCGCTGCGGGAGCGGGTCGTATTTGTGATCGTGGCACTGCGCGCAGGCCATGGTGAGGCCGAGGAAGGTGGTGGCGGTGACGTCGACGCGGTCGAAAAGGATGACATTGCGCTGTTCCTCGGCGATCGCCCCGCCCTCGCCGTTGAGGAGGTGGTTGCGGTTGAATGCGGAAGCGACCCGCTGGTCCAGCGTGGCATCCGGGAGGAGGTCGCCGGCGAGCTGCTCGATGGCAAAACGGTCGAAGGGCATGTTGTCGTTGAGGGCGCGGACGACCCAGTCGCGCCAGACGTACTGGTGGGTATCGCCGTCCTGTTGGAAGCCGTTGCTATCGGCGTAGCGGGCGGCGTCGAGCCATGGCAGTGCCATGCGTTCGCCGTAGTGCGGGCTGGCGAGGAGGCGATCGACGACCCGCTCGTAGGCGTCCGGGGAATCGTCGGCGAGAAACGCTCCGATCTCGTCAGGAGTCGGCGGCAGGCCGGTGAGATCGAGGCCAAGGCGGCGGAGGAGCGAGGTTTTCGGAGCTTCGGGCGAGGGCTGGAGCTTTTCTTTTTCCAGACGGGCGAGGGTGAATCGGTCGATGGGGTTTTTCGGCCAATCGGACCGGCGTGTTTCCGGCGGATCCGGCCGGGTGACCGGTTCGAAAGCCCAGTGGTTCTGGTATTCCGCGCCTTCCGCGATCCATTGGCGGAGGGTGGCGATGGCTTCGGGCGGCAAGGTCTTTTTCGTCTCCCGCGGCGGCATGACGGCGTCCGGATCGGTGGTGGTGATGCGGGCGATGAGCGGGCTCGCATCCGGATTGCCGGGAACGATTGCGGATTCGCCCGAATCGCCGGGCAGCAAGGCGGCTTCGCGGAGGTCGAGGCGGAGGCCGGCTTCGCGGGTGCCGGAGTCCGGGCCGTGGCAGGCGAAGCAATTCTCCGAAAGCAGCGGCAGGATCTGGGTGCGGAAATCCACCTGAGCCGCGGCGGAAGGGGCGGCGGAGAGGAGAAGGGCGAAGATCAGGTTCTTTTGCAGACGGTCCATGGATGGCGGCGGGACATACCAAGTTTTACCTGCCCCGGCGGCAGGTGCTTTCATGTGCTCCGGGCGGGAACCATCACGGCTGGAATACCTTGGCCAGCGGCAGTTCGAGACCTGGGAGCAGGGGCGTGGCGATGGCGGGGTGTGTGCCGTTTTCCAGCACGGAAACCGGCTCGTCCGGATGGCGCGAAAAGTCGAATACCTCGATGGTCTGGGCGTCGGGATGGACGAGCCAGAGTTCCTTGACGCCGTGGCGTGCGTAAATTTCCCGCTTCACCTTGCGGTCGCGGCGGGCGGTCGAAGGGGAGAGCACTTCAATGACGAGGTCGGGCGCTCCCTCGGCGCCGCGGTCGGAGAGGAGGTGCAGGCTTGCCTCCACGAAAAACGATAGATCCGGACAAAGGACATCGTGCTCGCCGAGGTGGATGTCGAAGGGGGCGATGTAGAGTTTGCCGGCCGCCTTATTGCCTTCCAAATGGTTCCGGATGGCCACCGCCAGGCTGAGGACGACCTGCTGATGGTTGCGGAGAGGGGAGGGTGCCATGATGATTTCGCCGTCGATGAGTTCCGCGAACGGCGGGCCTTCCTTCAGCGCCAGAAAATCGGCGGCGGTTTTCCGGTGATCGAGGACGGCGGCCATGTTGACAAACTAGCAGAGGTCGGGAGGGCGGCCAAGGCGGGAGTGCGCCGCGGAAGGAAATGCGAGGGGATGGAGTGGCAAAATTCGCGGGAGCGGGCGATCGATGGGATCTCCCGGGGTTTGCGGAGCGGTTTCCGGCGGGGGCGCCGGTAACGACACGCGAGGGCGCGTGTGTTCCCCTTCAGGGGATCTCGTTGAGCGTGTAGTAGGCGTCCGGGTGCCAGAGCTTGGAGCCGGTGGCGGATTTCACGCCGGAGGAAATGAGGTGGTGGACGTGGCCCTTGACGAGGCCGTCGATCTTGAGACGGACGGATTTCTTGTCGGCGGAAACGTTGGCGGCGGTGACTTCGGGAGCGGATTTGTCCACCTCCGGGCTGCCGTAGCTGGATTGGAGGATGTAGGTCCAGGCTTCCACGGAGTAGCTGGCGGGATCGCCGGCGGACGTTTCATCGACGGGCTCGGTGAAGGTGAGGGTGAATCCGTCGGGTTCGGCTTTCATGGTGAGGATCTCGAAGGGCGTTTTGCCGGTCCAGCGGACGCGCTCGAAGGTGAAGGGCTTGCCGCCGCGCGAGGCCCAGCCGCGGTTGGTGCCGCCGACGAAGAGGGTGCCGTCGGGATCCAAAACCACGGGGACGAGGCCGGCCTCAAAGCCGTCTAGGAACTTGAAAACGGCGCCCTGATAGATGCCGTTGACCTGTTCGAGGGCAACGCGCTGGACCTCTGAATGGGTCTGCTCGCCGATGTAGAGCTGGTTTTTCCATGGCCCGAATTTTCCGCCGGTGGTATCGGCGGCGATCCCGGTGGGGGACTGGCCGACCTTTCCATGAGGAAGGATGACGGCGGGCGGGATGAATTCCGCAAAACGCCCGCGCTCGATGTGGATGCGGGACTTGTCCGCCGGATTCGGGGGCTCCGGGAGGTCGGCCAGCTCGTGGTATTTGTTGCCGGTGGGATTTCCTTGGAACGAGCCGGGCTTGAGCCATTTCAGCGACGACGAGCCGTTCCACGGGCCCTGGTTGTCCGTGTAGAAGACGTCGCCGAGGTGGTTGAAGCCGATGCCGCCGGGCGAGCGGATGCC
>JBBSJY010000325.1:0-3797 GCA_038256845.1 Verrucomicrobiales bacterium
CACGCCTTGGTCATCTTTCTTGAAGCCCCAGGTCTTGTCCACTTCGGTCACTTCTCCTTCGCCGTTGGTCACGCGGACTTTGCCAATCGTGAGGGCGAGGTCTCCTGTGATGTGGATGGCGGAGTTTTCGAACTCGTATTTTTCCCAGCCTTTGAGCGCGAAGCCGGTATCGTTCGGAAAGTTCTCATCACCCCCCACGAAGTAGGAAAGCGCTCCTTCCTTGGTGGGGCGGAAGGTATGTGGAGCGACGGTGAGGGTGGGCTTGAAGAGCACGGCCCCCATGTTGTAGCCATATGCGGCATCAAGCACGGCATTGGCGGTGACTTTCGCTTTTTCCGCCCCGCCTTCCTTGTAGTCCTTGGAAATCTGGATCAGGGCGGCGCCCCATGCCTGCTGTGCCTTCTCGACGTCGGCGAGGGTGATGTTTGTGTCCATTACGCCGACTTCGGCAGCCATGGTGGCTGCAGGAATGATGCAAAGGGCGAGGGCGGTGGTGGTGGCTAGGAATCTAAGTTTCATCGTTTCTCTTGTGGTTATTTGGTCAGTTCTGGTGTGCCTGTCTTTACGCAAAACGCTTTTTTACGAAAAAATTAACGCGACACAAAGGACGCAATTTAACATTAAATATCCACCTGTAAAGACCGTTAGCGCGAATTTTAACTTTACCCGCTTCAGTCTGCATGGGGCGAGAAGGCTTCAAATCCATGGGATTTCCTAGGTCGGATTTGGGAATCGGCTTGGTGGACCGGAACAATTTTTTCCTGATCTTCCGGGACGATCTGGTGCTGGGTAACAGGCTGGACCTGACTTTCGACCACGAACTTTTCGGGCGTGAGAATCGTTTCGTGCTCGGCGGGTTGGTCGAACGCGCGGATCAGATCCCGCAACAGCGGCCAGCCCGGGGTGATTTCGGCGCTTCCCTCGGTGACGCCGGTGAAGCCCGATGTCGGGTTCGGCCAGAATATCGGTTTTCAGAAAACCGCGGAGATCATCGTCAATACCGCGGCCCTGTATCTGGAAGATGTGCATTCAGTTTCCGAGAACGTGAAACTGGTTGGCGGGTTGCGAGTGGAGCGCATATTATTCCCGCAAGCCCGGACCGGATGCAAAGCCGCTACCTGCGCTACCTGCGCTACGCGCGGTGTTCGCGGACGCGCAGGCGACGTGGTTTCACCTCGATCCTGAGACAGGGAGTATCGTGGATCGCTCGACCCGGACCAACCGTTTGTTCCGCCACCTATACAACGGGCTGCATTCCTTTGACTGGTGGTGGCTTTACTCCCGCCGCCCGCTGTGGGAAGTGACAGTGATCGTTTTTTCCCTGGGTGGTTTCTTGCTTTCGCTGCTGGGCGTGATGATCGGGATCAGACGGCTGAAGGTATGGGCGGTTGGCACGCAGAAAGCGTAAGGGGAAACTCCGGGATGTGGGTTTATTTTGAACCCCCCCTTCCGTGCTGGAACCCGTTTACTCCGCCAGGTGCTCGCGGACGGTTTGGTAAAGCTCGAGCACGTGGTGGTCGTGAAGGCGGTAAAAGACCTGGCGGCCTTCTTTGCGATATGTGACGAGCCGCCCGGCTCGGAGGGCGCGGAGCTGGTGGGAGATGGCGGATTCCGTCATGCCGAGCTGGCTGGCGAGATCGCAGACGCAGAACTCCTCTGCGGCGAGAAGGGAGACCAGCCGGAGGCGCGTCGGGTCTGAAAGCACGGTGAAAAACTCCGCCATGCGCTGCGCCTCTGGGACATCGAGCTGGGCGCTGATTTTCCCTTGCCCGTGCGCGTGGTGCTCGGTGCAAACATCTTCTCCCACGGGTGCTGCGGCCTTTGTTTTTCCCATCCGGCGGAAGCTGGTTCGCTTTCCAGAAATTTTCAATGGACAAATGCATGAGCGTATGCTCATATATTAGCACTATGAACAACACCACAACGAAATGTGCCTGCCCGGATTGTAAATGTGAGGTGACGGAAGGTCACCGCGTCGTCCGCGATGGAAAGGATTACTGCGGCGAAAACTGCGCCTCGGGTCATGCAAAGGGCGATGGCTGCTGTGAGAACAGCTGCAAGTGCCACGGCTGAGGTAAACGGCAGTTGGCGTCGAGACTGCCTCGCGGTTTCCTCCGATCACGAGCGGGGAGAGTATCTTCCTGCCGGGTTCGAGGATCGGCGGGCTGCAATATCAGATTCGTTCTTCATTTCCGGGATCGGGCCGGGGGAAACCGGATGCTGGCGCCGCAATATGTCCTTGAGCGCGGTGAGGTGCGGGAACTCCGCAAACCCGATGATGAGGGCGGAAGCGCAAGGGAAGATTGCTTCACTCCCGCTGTCATGATTCTCGCCAAGACCATCTACTTTTGACCACTTCGAACATTTTCATGACCATCGACAAGTCACGTCCAATGAACATCGGTGACACGATTGAACCATTTCTCGGCAGCGCCGGGTATTGTTCTTGAAATTGACCGGCGGGCTGGATTGGGTCTGTGGCGAAGTGACTGCGGATCTGACCCCATATGCCAACGACCCCGCCGCAGGAGAATTCCTGCGCGCCATGCGGGACGGCAAGTGGCGCAAGGCCCGCGACGCCGCAAAATCCCTCTGCAAGCAGGACCGCCCTAGATACCTGCCGCTGCTAGTGGAGGCGAACGCCGGCCTGGCGCGGGGAATGATCGCCAAGGGCCTGCTCAAGGACGCCGTGACGGTCATCGAATATCTCGCGACCATCGCCTCGCCGGAAATGGTGGCGAAGCTGCGCGGCGAGCTGGCGTGCCCCACCTCCTCCGCAGCGGACCGGCCGGCCGGCGGAGGGGCAATCCACTGGGCGGTGGCGCTGCGGGCGGCGGATGGACAGGCTGCGCAAATCCCGATTTCGCCGGATGACATGGCGGCCATCGACGCGCTGGTGACGCATGGATTTTCCCCGCCGCAAGGAGCGGGTCAAGCGGCCGACAAACTTGCCGCGGAGCTGGTGGCGGTGCGTGAAGCCTGCGCCGCCACCGGCGATGGGCGCTGGGACGAGGCGAAGGATGCCCTGCGCGGGCTGCCTCGCGATTCGATCTTCAGGCACTGGCGAATGTTCCTGCGCGGGGCGCGCCACGCCTTCGGGGAAGAGCTGGAAATGGCTCGGAAATGCTTTGCGGATCTGCCGCCGGTGGGCGCGCTGGCACGGGCGGCGCGGGCGCTGGATCCTGATTTGCCGGGACGCGGACCGGCGGCTCCGGTCGGGGCGCGGGTGCCGTTCTTTCTGGCCGCGACGGGGCAGCCCGCCGCCTGGTCCACCGCGATTCTCGATGCGGAAGCCTCCGGAAAGGCGGGAGAAACGGTGCGGGCATACAAGGATTTGAGCAAGGTCATGAAAGGCGCGTTCCCGGACGACCGCCCCGGCCTCGCCGCCCTGCTGACCGGGGGCGTCTTGCCCTTCAGCAGCAAAATGAGCGAGGCCGACATCAATGACGCCTACGATCTACTGGACGCTTACGGCGGCGGGAAGCTCGCGGATTCGCCCAACGCCCTTCTCACGGTGGTCCGGGGAGCGTGTCTTGCCATCCCGGATTACAATCAGCCAGGCGATTTGGAGCGAACCTGGGGCTTGGTCCTGAGCGCGTGGTCCCGCCGCGACGGCTCCGACCTGCAGCGCGATGCGGTGGGCTGGCAGTGGTTGGGCGAGACGCAGGCCCGGCTCGAGGAGCAGGATTACAATTCCTCTTCCCGGTGGGGTTCCTCTCCCCGGGGGGATTTCCGCCGCGCACGCACGGCTTTTGAGAAATCCGTGAAGGCGGATCCGGAAAACCAGGACGCCTGGC
>JBBSJY010000326.1:0-3747 GCA_038256845.1 Verrucomicrobiales bacterium
AAAAATGCGGCGGTGGATGTCGGGAATATGGGAGAATTTCTCCATATAAGCGTCGGCTCCCTGCATCGGGCTGTGGACGGCGGCATGGGAAAGATATAGGAAAAACGGCTGCTCCTTGTGCCGCTTGATGAAGCCGACCGCCTCGCGGGTGAGTGCGTCTGTTAGATTGCCAGGTTCATCCACCGGCTGACTGCCGCGGAGCAACGGATTGTTCGTATCATATTCCGGCTCGAAGCTGTTCATATGGGTGCTCCAGGTGAGACGTCCGTCGGCGGAGGTCCAGCGGCCTTGCGAGCCGTCGGGGAGCCCCTTGCGCCGCAGCCAGGTGGCGTGCCCCTCCCATGGCGGCGGGACGAAATAATGCCCCTCATGGAGATATCCGAAGAACTCGTCAAAGCCGCGCCGCTGGGGGTGGAATTTTGCGTTTCCACCGAGATGCCATTTGCCCACCAGCCCGGTTACATATCCCGCTTCCCGCAGTGCGTCGGCGAGCGTCCTCTCGGACAAGGGAAGCCCGTTTTCCGGGTGCTCGTTCTGTGCGCCGACGGGATTGAACTCGAAGCCGAAACGCGTCCCGTAGCGCCCCGTCATCAGCGCTGCGCGCGAGGCGGCGCAGTAGGGCGCGGTGACATAGCCATTGGTGAAACGCACGCCACCTTCCGCGAGCGAGTCGATATGCGGCGTCGGGATATCTTTTCCGCCGTAGCAGCCTAGCTCCCCGTAGCCAAGATCATCGGCGACGATCAGCAGGATATTTGGCTTTGCGCCTTGTGCCGCGAGGCCGACCGTCAGGAAGGCGTGGCAGAGAAAAACAAGGGATTTCATAGGTAAGATAGAAGGGCGGTGTATCACTCGAAAAGCGGATTCTTTCTGTCATCCATGCTCAACAAATAGGCGAGCAGATCGAGAATATCCTTGTCGGTGGCGGTATTCAGCAAGCCCGGGGGCATCATGCTAGTTTTGCTCTGATCCATCGAGCGGATGCGGTTGCGTGCGATCTCGATAAGTGCATCCGGATCGGCCATGCTGGTATTGATGACAAGGTTGTCCCCTGCCAGATTGACGATGCGTCCCAGAATCGTGGAATCGTCCAGAAGGGTGACGCGCACCTGTCCGTATTGATCACTGATCTCCTTGTCCGGTTCGAGGATATGGGTCAGCAGATCGCGCGGGCTGTATTTCCCCGCAACGCTCGTAAGATCCGGCCCCATCGCTCCCCCTTCTTGGCCGAAGCGGTGGCAGGCGAAGCATCCGGTGCTGCCGAATACATTGCGTCCGTTATCGAAGTCGCGCCCGCCTTCCAGTCCCACGGCAAGCAGGGGATCGATGTCCTCGACCGTCCAGGCTTTCACGAATTTCCTCCCGCTGAAGTCGAACTGAGGCGTTTTCAAATCAGGAACCGCTTCGAGGATGGATTTGAACACAAGCTTTTCCTCTTCCGTCAGGGCGTCGATCGCATCCCGTTTGATATCTTCCATGAATGCCGGAAAGCTCGCCCCGCCCTTGTAGGTGGGAGCACGCAGGATCACCCATTTCAAAAATCTCTCTCGCAGCTCCGGCGTCCATCCCGCGGTAGCCAGACGGAGGTTTTTGGCATGGGCGATTTGTTCTTCCTGAGTGGGAGCGGATTCGACAATCCGCACGGCATCCGCGAGGAAGCCATCGTCCTTGAGAAAAACAAGGACTTCGCCGAGATCGACATCGAGCCATGGCTCGCCGGTGGGAAAATAAGCACGGAGCTTCTTCGCGGTTTTCGCCCGCTGCGTTTCATCCGGCGTGCCGAAGCGCGCGAACGCGAGTTGATGGATGCGGACGTAGGTGATGCGGTCGATTCCTTCCAAGGCGTCGAAATCGATGGCTTCAAGGGCGTCCAGCACGGGGCCGAGCAGCGCCTTTTCGTCTCCTCCGGAGCGGCAAAGCGCCATCAGCGCGGTAAGTGCCGTGCGGGGGTCTTTTTCAGCCAGTGCCATTTCCTTCCATTCCGCAAGCGGCTGGTGCTCGATCGCGATCCTGGCCGCGAACCGGATGAGACGGTCCTGGTGACCCAGATGCGGCCACGCGAAGGCGATCGCGCCCGGATCCGGTTTGCCATGATAAGCCTCGAGTTCGCGCCGGAGCCCGAGCAGCGGAGGGAGCGCTTCCTCGCCTGGCCGGCTGGCCACGGGCGCTTCCGCTGTCACCCGGTAAACACCGCTCTGGACCCGCCTGCCGCCGATGACGAAATACATCGCCCCGTCCTTCGGATTGACCGTGATGGAGGTGACGGGCAGCGGGTTTGCCGAAATGAATTCCTCGAAGCGGCCGGTATATCCTGCGCCCTGCGGCTCCAGGTGAACGGCGAGGATTTTCCCATAACTCCAGTCGCCGACAAAAAGGGCGTTCTGATAGTCGCCGGGAAATTTCGTTCCATAGCCGAAAGTCACTCCGGTGGGGGAGCCCGGGCCGATATCAACCACGGGAGGGAGTCCATCCTCCCACCGCACCGGCCATTTTTTGGAGATCGCGCGCCAGCCGTATTCGCCGCCGCTGATCACCTCGCAGATGCGTGTCGGGCGGTACCACGGCGTACCGAAGTCCCATTCCATATCCGCGTCGAAAGTAAACAATGATCCGTTCTTGTGGAAAGCAGCGTCGTATTGATTGCGGAATCCGGTGGTGATGAGTTCCCATTCTTTTCCATCCGGATCGGTCCTCGCGATCCAGCCGCCGGGAGCCATGACCTCTTGCATGAAGCCGCGGCCGACGAGCGGTGGCTCAAGCAGATTGTCCTCCGCCCAGTTCTCCGGAACCCGGCTCTTCGCCATTTCCGTGAGTGGAGTCTGATTGCCGACGACGACGTAGAGCGATTTTCCGTCAGGCCCCGGCAGAACCGCGTGCGGCCCGTGCTCGTTCCCGGTATCGGTGAACAACCTCAACGGCTCGACATGATCGAACATGTCGTCATCATCGCTGTCCGTCACCCGGTAAAGGCCGCGCGGATATTTCCTGGAGTTGGTGATGACATAGAGGGACCCGAACGCATGACACATTCCCTGGGCCTCGCCGAGTTCCACCGGGATGCGCTCGATCCTGGTGTCCTCCGCCTTCCCGCCGATCGCCGGCGGCGTGACGCGGTAGAGGCCGCCGTACTGGTCACTCACGATAAGTCGGCCCTTGTCATCAAAACAGGAAGCCACCCAGGATCCTTCCGTTTCCAAGGGGACACTATAAAGCAGCTCCACCTTGAATCCCTCCTTGATCTTCATGGCCCCGACGGCGGTCGCCTTGGGCTCCGCAACGGCTGGCATGCTGTCGAGCGTCCTCGTCCGCACGGTGTCCGCCCAAGGACCTTCGCCCGCGAAAGCGATGACGACGGCGGGCTTCCATCCGCTGTCGTCAAACGCGACTGATGTCTTCCAATCCTCTCCCTCTCCCGCTACCGCTGCCGGTGAAACCTTCCAGGTGGCGTCGGTTGGGATTTCCTGCCGTTCCTCGCCTCGCTCGATCACCAGTTTTGCGATAAATCCTGCGGGACCGGTTCCCCGGCTCGTCGCCTTCACCGCGATGAGATTGTCGCCCTTTGGCAAATCTTTGCTCAGGTCGATAAACTTCGGCGTTTTCCACGTCTCGCTTTCCGCAACGACCTTGCCGTTGAGGTAGATGGTCATCGCGGAATCGCAGGTGGCGGCGAGCCGGACCTTTTCTCCCCCCTTCGTAGTGAACACGCGGCGGATGTGGATTTCCCCGTCCTCCTCCGCAGCCTGCCCG
>JBBSJY010000327.1:0-3723 GCA_038256845.1 Verrucomicrobiales bacterium
GATGATCGACTGGCTCGAATCCAACCAACTCGGCAAGCGCCGCATCCAATACAAACTCCGCGACTGGCTTTTCTCCCGCCAGCGCTACTGGGGCGAACCCTTCCCGATCATCTGGAAAGACGGCAAACACGAGGCCATTTCCGAATCCGAGCTGCCTCTCCTCGCCCCGCCGCTCGACGACTACAAGCCCAGCGGCACCCCGGAACCGATCCTGAGCAAGGCCACCGACTGGGTCAACCTTCCCGACGGTTCCATCCGCGAGACCAACACCATGCCCCAATGGGCCGGCTCCTGCTGGTATTACCTGCGCTATTGCGATCCGACGAACACCGACCGCTTCATCTCCAACAAAGCCGAAGCCTACTGGACCGACGAAAAGCCCGGCATGGTTGACTTATACGTAGGCGGCACCGAACACGCCGTCCTTCACCTCCTCTACGCCCGCTTCTGGCACAAGGTCCTCTTCGATCTCGGCCACGTCCGCACTCCCGAACCCTTCCAGCGCCTCGTCAATCAAGGCTTGATTTTAGGTGAGGTTAGCTACTTTTTCTTCAAAGAGAACGATGATTCCCAACGAATTATTTCTGCGAACTACGCGACAGATATCAAGGAAGTTGCTGAGTATCTCTACGCGACTGATTCTCAGACTGGAGGAGCACTGACGGGCATTCCAATCCCGGCCGATCAAGTTATACAAAAAGTTGAAAAGCGGGCCGATAAATTCTACTTGAAAAATACAGATATTGTAGTCCTTGAAAAGGCATTTAAAATGTCAAAATCCCGCGGTAATGTCGTCAATCCCGACGACGTCGTCAGCGAATACGGCGCCGATTCCCTCCGTCTCTACGAAATGTTCATGGGCCCGCTCGAACAGGTGAAGCCATGGCAGATGAAAGGCGTCGAAGGTGTCTCCCGCTTCCTCGCCCGTGTCTGGCGCGTCGCCTTTGATGAAAAGGACGGGGAATTCCATATCTCTCCGAAGATCCAGGACACCGGCTGCACCGACAAGGCACTCCTCCGCACCGTCCACGAAACCATCAAAAAGGTCGGCGAAGATATCGAAAAGCTCAGCTTCAACACCGCCATCTCCCAAATGATGATTTGCACCAACGCCTTCACCCAGGCAGAGATCGTCCCGCTGAAAGAGTTCATCCAGTTCCTCACCGTCCTCAACCCCTTCGCCCCCCACCTCAGCGAGGAAATCCACGCCCGCGTGGCGGTGGTCTTCAACCGCCAAGCCTCCCTCCTGAGCGAAACCACCTGGCCCGCCTACGACCCCGCCGCCCTCATCCGCAACGAAATCGAAATCGTCGTCCAGGTGAACGGAAAGCTCCGCGAACGCCTCACCGTCTCCAAGGACGCCGATGAGGAAACCTTGAAATCCCTCGCCCTCGAAAGCCCCCGCATCTCGGAACACACCGACGGTAAAACGATCCGCAAAATCATCTTCATCCCCGGAAAGCTCCTCAACATCGTCGCCAGCTAGCGCGCCATGCAACGCTTCGTCTCAGCCATACAAGCCGAACGCGGCCTCCCTGCCTGGCTGAAGTCCGGGCTCTGGAAACGTGGTTTCGACCGCGGCAGCCTCCACCGCGCCGAAGGATATGCCCATGCGGGAAATATCGAAGTCACGGAAGTCGATCATCATCCCGAGGAAAGTGTCATTTGCGAGGCACTCATCTCCGGCTCCGCCCACAGCCACTATCACACCCGCGTCGGCCTGTTCCGCAATCTCGATTCATGGAAAATCGAATCGGAATGCGCCTGCCCGGTCGGCCTCTATTGCAAGCATGGCGCCGCCATCCTTCTTTTCGCATCCGCCAAACTCAATCCCGTCCAAGCCGAACTTTTTGCCACGCCCTCACCGCCGCCGCCGCCAAAACGGCTCGACCCCCAGCTCATCGCATGGCTCGGCAACATTGATGACGCGACCCGCGCCGCCGAAACTCCGGCGCGGCGTCCCGCTGCGGAAAAGCGCTTCCTCGCCTACTGCGTCGAGCCAAATTTGCTCCACCAGAGCGATGGCTGGAAATTCACCCTCCGCATCGCCCAGCGTCAGAAGGACGGCAGCTTCCGCATCACGGACACCACCGCCCAAGCGGATCCCTCGCGCCCGCCAAAATACATGACCCGCGAGGACTTCATCCCCGCCGCCTTTTATCATCAGCGTTTCCGCAAACTCGGGCTCTGGAACGAAATGCGCTTGGAGCACGGAGGTTGGGACGACCTCCTCGAAGCCACCGAAGCCACCGGCCATTTGTATATCTTCCGCCCCCGCGATGGCGAATGGCTCCCCGGATCGCTGGGTCCTCCCGAACGGGTCAGCGCCTCGTGGGACATCCTGGCCGATGGCAGCGCCCGCCCCGTCCTGCGCAGCCCCGCCGGCAATCGCGTCATCCTCCCCACCAACCCTCCCCGCTACCTGGATTTGGAAGCAGGAACGCTTGGCATCATCGAAGGCGATCTCCCTCCGGCCCTGCTCTACGCATGGACGCGAGGCCCTAAAATCCAAGCGGACCAGATTCCGGAGGTCGCCGCACGAATCAAGGGGATGGTCCCCTCCGCGCCGCCGCCCGTTGCGGTGGAAACCGTCCAGCTTCCGCCCTCACCACCCGAGCCATATCTCCGGATCGTTCGTGGCCCGTTCGGCACCCGTTACTTTGCCGAAGATATCATCTATGGTCTCGTCCTATTCCGTTATGGAGAAGGACCGCTTCTCCATCCGCTCTCCAACAAGGCCGATCCCATCCACGCGGAGATCCGAGACGGCATGCGCCACCTCCAGCCGCGAGATCTGCATGCCGAGCGAGCCGCCGAGGCACGCCTCCGGCAGCTCGGACTCGTTCCACTCCACGAGATCATCGAGCCACATCTCCTCGGGCTGGAAAACCGCCGCGCGGTCGTCCCGGAAGATCCTTTCCCCGACCTCGAAACCGTTTGGTTCAAACTGCTCGACAGCCCGGGATTCCAACAACTCCGCGACGACGGCTGGACCATCGAAATCGATCCCGGTTCCGGCCTCCTCATCCACGACGCCGGCGACTTCTTTCCCGAAATCGAGGTCGATCCCGATCACGGCATCGACTGGTTCCGCTTCGACGCCCACTACGAGTTCGAGGGCAGGCGCCTCAGTCTCATCCCCATCATCGCCCACGCCATTCAGCGGGACTACCCGCCCGCGGATTCCACCGACCTCCCCGAGTTCTTCACATTCCCTTGCGAAAATCCGGACGACGGTTTCATCCGATTTCCGGCCCGCCAGCTCATGGAGATCGTCGATCAGGTCCGCCACCTCTTCCACGGCTCCACCGGCGATGGCCCGCTCCGCATCGACCGCCTCGCCGCCGCCGGCGTGGCCGACTCGCTCGAAATCGATTCCTCGGAAACCACCCGTTCCCTCGCCAAGCTCGGCCGCGGCCTCAAGGACATCACCAGCCTCCCGCTCACAGAACTGCCTGCCACCGTCCGCGCCGATCTCCGCCACTATCAATTGGACGGCTTCCGCTGGCTCCAGTTTCTCGCCTCCCACGGCCTCCACGGAATTCTCGCCGATGACATGGGCCTCGGAAAAACCCTCCAAGCCCTCGCCCACCTAACCGCCGTCCACGCAACCAAGCCCGGCCTCCCTTCCCTCGTCATCGCCCCCACCTCCGTCGTCCCCAACTGGGCCGCCGAAGCCGAAAAATTCACTCCCCACCTCAAACTCCTCACCCTCCACGGCAA
>JBBSJY010000328.1:0-3714 GCA_038256845.1 Verrucomicrobiales bacterium
ATCAAGCAGCCGGAGCGGTGAATCTCGTCCGCGAGCACCTGTGGCGCTGGCAGATCGAGGACGCCTCCATGGAGTTCGAGGAAAAGACCGTCACCTACACCGCCCATTACACCTGGTGACATCTGGAGCCCCCTTGGACTGCGGTGGCAAAGCGCAGCGGCGACACCGCTTTGGATCATCTCTGACGGCCCGCCCCACCGAAGAATCCAAGGCGGCGTGGCGCTCCGCTACCCGCCGCACTCCAAGGAGGCTGCCTGAACAGGGCGCGACCAGAGCCTGGAGGCGGGGTAACAAGGGACTAAACCGCGTCGCAACCGGCTTGGACCCGCCGTTGGGATCGGGTCGCCGGGGCGAGTCTTTTGAGGATGGTGACGTTCTTCGCCATCGCGGAAATTTTAGGCGCGTGATCGGAATCGAATCGTCCGCAGTTGCCGCAATAGACGGGTGGTAGCACGCATGTTGGAGGTGCGTCGATGAGATACCGGTTCCAATGGGATTCGTCCTCCCATACCGCGCTCACTTCCCGTGCCCGATCCCGTTCGACCCTTTCCGCCACCACCCGGATCGCTTCGAGAAACACCCCGGTGCGGCCGCCCTGAAAGCCGCCTGTGAAAAAAATGCTACCTTCGCGATCGGCCACGCAAGCGGCTGATTCCCGCCGCTTTTCGTAGGTGAACTTTCGCCGCGGCGCGTCGTGCAGGCCGGGATGAACCACCGCCACCAGATCGCCGAGAATCTCTTCGCCAACCCGCGACACCACCCGCAAATCCACATCCATGCAATAGAGAAAATCGACGCTGGCGAAGGCTTCCTTGTGCCCCCGGAGAATGCCATATCGGCGCATGGGTGTGATGGGGGAATCCGTTTCGGGGAGTTGGATTACCCGGAGGTCCGGCGCGGAGGGGTAGGATCCGTCCGTGATAAGAAATACGGTCACCTCATGCCCGGAGAGAAAGTTCCAGCGGATGGAGCGGATCAATGGATCAGCGAAGGGAAGGCAATTTTGCGGAACCACTACGCAGACGCCAATTTTCTTCATCTCATCCACCGGCGGCTTTCCAATGATTCGGACCGAAGGTGCCTGCGCAGCGGATCGGCCGTTCCTTTTCAGATGGATTTCCTCGCCCGGTCCGAGTCCGGTTCCGGGAGAAGATGGTCTGAAATCCAACACCCGGGACAAGGGACCGCCGGCCGGCCACTCATGAGTCATCAGGCGGGCTTCCTGCGTGTAGCCAAGTGCTCGCACCCGATCCAGTTCCTCCGGATCCAATGTCCCTTGAAGCACCAGATGGTCGGGAGGATTCGCAGCACCATCCAACCACTGCGATGGATCGACCCACCTGCCGATGCGGACGCGGTCGATGGCCAGGTCCTCCCGCAGCATCGCATGGAGCGTGTCCGCGGATGCCTGATGAGTCTCCACATCTGGAAATGCCGGTTCCATCTGTGGACGGGCCGCCGATCCATTCGTTTCGGGGAAGGAACGGAATAGCCTCACCTTCCAACCCCTTTGCGCCAAAGCCGCCACGCCCTGCTCGTCCTCCGGCTCGATTTCGATGGCTATCGGCTTCCGCCATATCCCCATGCGGAGGTGTTCCCAGCTTGATTTTTCCCCCTCCCAGATGTCCGGCCGCCAGACTTTGGTCCCACGGTGCCAAGGCTTGGATCTGCCCGTCCAGTGAATGATCCCTTCGAGCGTGTCCGGGTCTGTGAGGTTGCCCGACCGATCTCCCGGAGCTTCCCGGAAATCCCACTGCGGCACCTGGTTCCATTTTTTCGCCACGTTCTTCGTCCTGCCGCCGGTGGCCACTGTCAGCGAAATCTGCTCTTCCTCGCCGATGGCCGCATGAGCTTCCAACAGCTTTTCCCAGGTTCCCTCCTCTCGCATCAGGGCCAGATTCATCATCGGCCCCATGTGGAAAAACGGATAGTCCGTGGCATGGGCGTGGCTCGCTGGCAAAGCTCCCCGGGCCTTCATTTGCACGCCGACGGTGTTGCCGGGACCGAAAAGGCGACCCATCAACAGATTGCCCTCGAAGTCCTCTTCGAAATACTCCGCCAGATCGGAAAGACAGACCATGTCGTGATCCAGAATCAGACAGCGTTCCCAGTCCGTGGAATCACGGATCACCCGCAGCCGGTCGAAGACCGCCGTGCTCACATGACCCGGATAGCGTCCGGTCACCTCTTCGGTCGCGGAAATGAATTCCACCTTCAGCGCACCAGTTTCAAACGACTCCGGTAGAAAACCCCGGCACCAGCACCGGACATGGACCGGCACTGTCGTCCGCCGAAGAATGCTGGCAATCAGTGTGGCATTGTGCGGATAGCCCTGGGTGTCGGTCGAGATGGCGATTCGGATCATGAGATTGCGATTCCTGCTGTTTATCATTTTCTCGGATCAATTCCCAACTGGGCTTCAATTCAATTACCGCTCGGAAACAGCTCCAGCCATGCCTCCGTCGCGCCCGGCCGGTCGGTCTTTTCCCATTCCTTGAAAACGGCGGTCGCGGCCTCCACCCGCTTGCCGGAGTCTCCCACGCTCGCGGCATGCCTCCATGCTTTCCGATGATCGCTCGCGGCAAGATGGCTGGCGAGCGCACCATGCGCGAGATCATTCGCCTCCCCTGCGGGCCGGGAATTTAACCATGCTTCCGCGTCATCGGGCGAGGAGGCCATCCAAACCGCGAAAATGGGTCCGAGCTGTTGCGGCCGGATCGTTTCGGGATGGGAGATCACTAACTCCGCCGCCTTGTCAGGAGCGAACTCCGCCCAACGCTTCAGCATTTCCGTGCGGATCTCCCGCGCCAGATCCTTGGAGTCGTCCGGATACATGGAGTTAACCGCTTTGAAATCCGCGTTTTCCGGGAGATGGCGCATGATTTCCTTCAAGCCGTAGTTGGAAACTCCCGGAGGCCGGAGTGCGAAGAACTCGCGGATCGCGTGGACCGGATCGGTCTCCGCGAGCCCGCAGGCGTAACCGGTGAGCAGCCGGTCCTTCGAGCGGGCCGTCTCGATCGTTGCCAGGAAAGGCGCGAAACCCGGTCCCGAATAATGATAGCCGGCCGGAAAACACAGCCGGTCCTGAAGATCTGCATCCTCCAATTGCGAAAGCCACGCCCGCGCGGCTGGAGCATAGTCCCCGGTGAACATTTTTTTCGATCCCTCCTCCACCAGCCGATCCAACGGTTCACCGGCACGGCGGTCGTGAAGACCCAATATGAATTCCCCCAGCGCCGGGCCATCGAGGGAAAACAAGGCTTCTGATATCACTTCCTCTCGAGCCGCAAAGGCTTTATCCCCCTTCAACGAGGCGGCCAAATCATCCCAACGCTTCAGGCGATTCTCCACGGCTTCTCCGGGCCCACCCGAGTCTTTCAGTCTCAATGGATCGTACATGGGAACCGGTGTGGTTCTCCCTGCGGTTTCCTTATCAACTTCTTTCTCATTCTGGCAAGAAGGCAAGCTGAAGAAACCTATCGCAATGATCAGCAAAAGCTGGAAATGATTCATAGTGAAGGTCCGCTCAGGATCCGTTGCGTGAGAATGGGCGACGGGATCGTTCGCAAGCGTGAAAAGACATTGGTTAGGATCTCGGAGATAATTAATTCGACATTAATGATCCTAAAGCGGGTGGATCACGTAGTTCCAGTCTGGTAGCAGATCGTCCCTCTCGACCCGTCGGGTTCGCTCATCTTTCCACCCCGGCGAGCA
>JBBSJY010000329.1:0-3701 GCA_038256845.1 Verrucomicrobiales bacterium
CGCCCTCCATGACGGCCATGCAGGAGTTGGTGGTGCCGAGATCGATTCCGAGAATTTTAGACATGGGAAATTTTGCGTTTTAGGTGAGCCCGGGAGGCCGGGAGGTTTGCTGGTTCCCTATCGCAGGCGATATGCCACCGGAGGACCAGATATCTCAACCAACACGCAATCAACATGCTAGAAGTATGAACGGAGGCGGGGTGCGCAGGCGGTCCTCAGATTAGAGACAGATTGACGCGGTCGGGCGGGACGATCTGACACGGCGGAGCGGATCTGTCGCATCCGACTTTCTGTTTCAAATCTTGTGTCGCTCCTGCTTCGGCGGCTAGCTTCCGCCACTCATGCGAGCTTTGCCGTTTCGATGGATTCCCCGCGGCGAACCGTTTCAGACCAATGGAAATGGTTCGCACGGATCGTTTCCCCTTATCCTTGAACATCTGATCCGCCAGCGCGGCCTGCCGGAGGGGGTGGACCTGGAGGGATATTTGCGACCGCGGCTGAGAGATCTGGCGGATCCGTTCCTGATCCCGGACATGATGCCGGCGGTCGAGCGGATACTTCTGGCCGCAGATCGCGGCGAAAAGGTCTGTATCTACGGTGACTATGATGTGGACGGTGTGACATCCATCACACTGATGCGGCGGATCCTCCAAGCATACGGACTGGATCCGCGGCATTTCATCCCCAAACGGGGACCCGAGGGCTACGGGCTGAGCATGGCGGCGCTGGAGCGATGCATGCGGGAGGGGCCGAAGCCGGATCTGCTGATCACGGTGGATTGCGGGACGGTCTCGATCGCGGAGGTTGCTTCGCTGCGGGCGGACGGGATCGACGTGGTCATTGTCGATCACCATGAGCCATCGCCACTGGGGAAGCCGGATTGCTGCGCGTTGGTCAATCCGAAATGCGGAGACGCTTTCACGTATCTCTGCGCGGCGGGCGTGACCTTCAAACTCGGGCATGCGTTGCTGAAGACGCGGCCGACCGACTTGGATCTCAAGAGCCTGATGGATCTGGTGGCGGTGGCGACCATTTCGGACATCGTGCCGATGATCGGGGAAAACCGGCTGATGGTCCGCCACGGGCTGAAACACCTTTCGAGGACTTTGAATCCCGGCTTGCGCGCCTTGCAGGAAGTCACCGGCATGAACGGGCACGCCACCTCGATGGATGTGGGATTCCGGATCGGGCCGCGGATCAATGCGGCCGGCCGGATGGACGTGCCGGAGGATGCGCTGGCGACTCTAACGACCGATTGCCGCCGGCTCGCGCATGAAATGGCAATGAAGCTCGACGTCTACAACCGCGAGCGTCAGACGCACGAGAGCCTGATTCGTCGCGAAGCGGTGGAGCTTCTCAACCGCGATTTCAACCCGTCGCGCGATCCTGTGATCGTGCTCGGATCGCGCTCGTGGCATCACGGCGTGGTGGGGATCGTCGCCTCGCGCCTGATGCGGCAATACCACAAGCCGACCTTTGTCATCGCGATCGATGGCGATGGGATCGGCAAGGGTTCCGGCCGCAGCATCGAAGGCGTTTCACTGGTGGAAGCGATCCGCGCCTGCAATGGCGACCTGATCGCGGGCGGTGGCCATGCGATGGCGGCGGGACTTTCCATTTCGGAAACCAAGCTCGATGGTTTCCGGGAAAACTTCGCCCGCTACGTGCTTCAGAACACGAATGAGGAGCAGCGCCAACCGAAACTCACCTACGACGCGGAGATTTCCTTCGACCAGCTCTCGCTGGAATTTCTCGCCAGCTACGATCTTTTGCAGCCGTTCGGGAACGGAAATCCCCAGCCGGTTTTCGTTGCCCGGCGGGTGGGGCTCAGCCGGCCGCCGCTGCACATGAAGAACCACCACCTGCGCTTCATGCTGCGGCAGGGATATCACGAGCAGGACGCGGTGTTTTTCGGCGGCGGCGAACACCCGCTGCCCGATCCGCCGTGGGACATCGCGTTTACCATCGACCGCAACACCTTCCGCGGTAGGACGACCCTGCAACTGATTATCCAGGACGTGCGCGGCGCGGTCGCTTGAAGAGCTTCCGCCGTCCGGCTCACTGCAAGGCCGCGCCCGATCACCGCGTTTTGTGTAACGCCAATTGTCTGAAAACCCAATGAAAGCCACCACCACCATCGCCGCACTCTCGCTCGCCTTTTCCGGTGTATCCATCGCCGGGGAAACCAAGCGCATCCTTTTTCTCGCAGGTTCTAACAGCCATGCGTGGGGCCAGCACAAGCACATCGCGGGAAGCGACCTGTTATGTGAAGCCCTGCTGGAGACCCCCGGTGTCGAGGCCCGAGTGATTACCGCGTGGCCGGATGCCCGGGCGCTGGAGCGGGCCTCCGCGCTGGTGATTTACGCGGATGGCTGGCACGCCCATCCTGCCAATGACAAACTGGCCGAACTGGAGGCCTTCATGAATTCCGGGAAAGGACTCGTGGCGCTGCATTGGGCCACCGGCATCCAGGCGGCGGATCCGGAGAGCAAGGACCAGGCGGCGGACCCGCGGCGGGCAAAATGGCGGGAACTGATGGGCGCGGACTTCGAGGCATTTCACTCGATCAGCAACTTCTGGACGGCGGAATATAAGGAGAAGTCGGATCATCCGGTCATGCGGGGAGTGGAGCCGTTCTCCATATATGACGAATGTTATTTCCACCTGCGCGAGTGCGGGCATGACCATGGTGAGGTGGAGCGGCTGTGGACCGTGCAGCCGCCGGCGGAAACGGTCGAGGGAGGGCTGTCACCCTATCGTGGCAACGACACGGCGCGGGCCGCGGTCGTCGAGCGCCGTGAAGAGCAATATGTCGCATGGGCCTTTCCGCGCCCGAAAGGCGGCCGGGCCTTCGGGTTTACCGGCGGACATTTCCACTGGAGCTGGGCGAACGATCCGGCTCGCAAGATGGTGCTGAACGGCATCCTGTGGAGCGCGGGCGGAGAGGTGCCGGAAACGGGCTTGGAATCGAAGACTCCCGATGCGAAGCGCATGCTAAGCGGTCTGCCGGACAAAAACCCCGGCTGGACGGAGGAGGCCTTGCAGCGGGCTCTGGATCAGGCGGCGGCCGGGAAACCGTTGCGCTGGCTGGAATATGGCAACAAGCCGTTGCCCGAATAGACAACGGATGTGCGCTGACTCTTCAATCTCCGTTCGCTCAGTCCAAGGGCGTTGCCAGCGCCTCGCGATCAGCAGGGGAAAGGCTTTCCAAGATGGGCCGATCTTGGAAGATTGTCCTCCACGATTTGTTCTACCCGATCCTCGTATCCCCTTGCTTTCGCTTCCTTGATCGCGGCGCTGAAATCGTTGTAGCCCCACTCGCGGAACAACAGGAACTTCGCCCAATCGCCATCTTTCATGTCCGGCTGTGCTTCCAAGGCGGCAAGCATTGCATTCCGATGTTCTTCTTTCTTCGCGGCAGCCACGCAATACCAGCCGAGCAGGTCGCGGTGATTGTCGGGAAAGCGGCTCGCATTCTCGAAAACATTTTCAGGCGTCCATGTCTGCACGAGCATATCGCGGCCGATGTGGCCTAAGTCCTTGTGATCCTTCACGAACGTATATACTGCCGCGCGTCATGATTTGTGAGATGGCGAAGCCGCAAAGGCAGGGACCGATCTCCGAGCGGTCCGGCGCGTGGCGCGAGAATGAAAAAGCGAATGTGCGGCGCGCTGGCTCCATTCATTCGCGGATCGTTCGCA
>JBBSJY010000330.1:0-3685 GCA_038256845.1 Verrucomicrobiales bacterium
CGGTCCGGCGCGTGGCGCGAGAATGAAAAAGCGAATGTGCGGCGCGCTGGCTCCATTCATTCGCGGATCATTCGCATCCCACGCGCCGGACGCCCCGGAGGTGCGTCCCTGCCATCATCGCAGGGCGACGAATGAACGATATTTCCCGGATGCCATGGTCCCCGAGGAGTCATTCAAGCGGTCCGGTCTATTCAACTCGCGGATCGACCGCTATCAGGGTGAAGACTGCTTCCGCGGCAAGGCGGGGGCCACCGATCTGCTATTCAGCGAACTGCATGTCCAACGCAAGGAAACCAGCACCGACTCGAAAGGCAACACCCGGACCCGCTGGGTCACCGTGTTCAAGGGCATCTATCTGATAGCAGATTTTCATAAACATTTCCGCTGCCAGATGACCATCGAGCCGGACTTCGCGGGGGCCAACTTCGGCTGGCTGGGCCGCAAGCTCCAAGCGGTTTCCAGCGATCTGATCCGTTTGGAGTGCCCGGACTTCGAACGTGCCTTCAAAGTCCGATCCAGCGATCCGGTGGAAGCACGCTATCTGCTCACGCCCGACATACAGGAGCGCTTCCTCGCCCTCCGCCACCGCTGGTCGCCCGACCTGCGCGCCGCCCTGCTCGATTCCAGCCTCCACCTGGCGATTCCGATGCGGGAAAACTGGTTCGAACCGGAGATCCGCCGCCCCGCCGATCAAATCGAGCCGCTTGCCCGGTTTCTCGACCAGCTCGTCTTGCTGCTCCCCATCCCGGAACAACTCGATCTTAACACGAGGATCTGGACAAAGGAATAGCGCGGCCTACTTGATTCCATATCTCCGCGCGAACGCCGCTCTTGCATCCACATCTTTCGCCGACCAGCGGTTGTGGATGGCTTCCAGCGTTTCCTGGCGATCTTTTCCCGGCGGCAGGGTGAGCGCCCATTGCTCCGCGGTCTGCGGCTCGTATTCGGCCACGGTTTCCGCATACGCCCGCACGGCGGGGGCTTTCGCCGCGTCATCGGGAGCCTGAGTCAGCCAGGTGCCCGCCGCCTTGTAATCCTCGCGGGTCCATTGGCTGACGATGTTCTGGACCTTTCCACCCATTTTCTCGGGCGGAAGTTCCCGGGCCATCCAGCCGACCCATTCGCCGCTGTTTGCCTTGGTATCGTGGTAGTGCAATCCGTCTCCGAAATCGGCGAGCTCTTCCGGTTGCAAGGTTTCCTCGATCCATGCCGTGGCGGATGCGAAATCTTCGTTCCGCAGGGTGTGGGCGAGGCTGCCAAGCACGTTCCTCCGCATGTCCTCGCGGGCCGACCCCTCCGGCAAAGTGGCCAAATGTTCGCGCATCGCTTCAATGCTTGCGGTGCGGCCTTCCGGAGTGCGCGCGGACCGGATGATGACTGACGCGGCGTTGGCTGGATCTTTCAGCTCGAGTTCGCCCAATAGCTGGAATGCCAGTTTGGGATCCTGCTTCGCCGCGCCGTCGATGATCGCCTTCCTGGCTTCGTCAGTGACAATTCCAGGGTGCTTTTCCGCGTTCTTCCGAACCCACTCGAGCGCGCCCAGCGGGTCCTCCTGCGCCCAGCGCGAAAGAGCGCCCGCAACCACATGCCCGCCCATTTGCGAATCGGCAAGGAGATCGGAGGATTCGGTGAAAAGCGCCAGAGCGGATTGGGGGCTCTCCTCGGCAAGCATCATGATGGCGAAGCTTGCCAATCCCTGCCGCATGTCATCTTCAAGTCCCTCCGCATTTCTGATTTCATCAATAAACACTTTCAGTTGGGACGGGCTGAGGTCCATCAGCTTTCCCATAAGCGCCATCGCCTTTTTCTGAAATTCCGGGTCGGGCTGCCCCCCGGCTTGCTGCACTTTCTGCATTTCCTTCATCAGGGCGATGAACTCCGCCGAGATGAGCCGCGTTTGTTCGTCCCGGTCGTCCCGCGGCCGTTTCGTGCGGGCCGCGGCCGACTCCGGATCCGAGGGATCGATGTGGATTCCGAATTCGGCCGCTTCGGTCGCGAGCTTGTCGCGCTCCACGGTGAGAGAGCTGAGCGTCCGCCGGTCGCGGAGGCCTAGCGTGACGCCGATGAGAAGAATCAAAGCGGCGAGGGCAAAAGAGGCTTTCATGAAAGGAATTATTTGAGTTGTTCCGACAATTTCTCCCGCAGTTCCGGATCGGAGATATGCTCAATGAGCCCCCGCGCCTGCTCCCTGTTAGATCGGGCCGCATGACTGTCGAGGAATGCGCCGAGCACCTCGTCATTTCCGCTGCCCCGATGATATTCCAAAGCGATCGCCGCGTTGTCGGAAAAAGGATTCCGGTTCCCCTGTTGGGCGGATTCCGCCAACGCCCGTCCGGTTAGCTTGTCCTGCGAGCCGGGGGCATGCTGACCCGCCCATTCCCGCATGTTCTCGATCTCCTCCCGCGGCACCTTCTTTTGGTGGGAGATCTGCTGGATTTTCGCGCCTGCTGCTTGCTCGACGGCGGCCACCCGCTCGGCAGGAGAAAGTCCGGCCTCATCCATGAACTTTTCTACCCCTTCGTAGCCCCCCTGATGAACATGTCTCGTCGCGGCGGAAGCGAAGGTTGCGGAAACCTGATTTTCGTCATCCAGACTGGTCCGGACGAGATTGGCATACTTTGCCGGATCCACCCGCTCCTGGCCGTTGGACATCTGCTGCAAAAGTTCCTGCCTCTGGTCGGCCGGAAGTGCGGCGACCCGCTCCCGCGCGCCATCCGGATCGGATTCTACCAGATCGGACACCAGCGCCGCCTCGAATTGCAGCCTCGCCCGGCTTTTGCCATCGAGCGACTTGCTGTCAAAGGTGCCGTTGGCGATCTCGCGATCAAACCACGCGATGGCCGCGGCGGGATCCTCTTTCGCCCAGATCCTCATGGCGCTCGATAGCTGCCAAACGAGACCGCCCTCCCGGTCGTGCAAGCGGTCGGCGAAACGCGTCAAGGCTTCCTGCGGCGACTTTTGGGCAAGCATCCCGATCAGCGCATGCTCCAGCATCTTCCGCGCCTCCGCGGAGAGATCGAGCGTGGCAATCTCTTCAAGCGCGGCGGACAGTTCCTTCCCGTCCATTTCCGACAGGCGCTGCTGGAGACGCATCATCGTCCGCATGTTTCCAGACCCCCTGCCGGACTGCATTTCCGCCATCTGGTCGGCGAGTTCCTTCCAATCGATGGGTTCCTTTTCATCAACGGGCTTTTCCCCCCGTTCCGGGATGGAAGCGGACGGGCCGGCGGAGGATTGCACGGAATCACGGGCCGAGGCGATGGCCTCGCGCAGAACCACCGTTTCCCGCTCGACCGACGCCATCGAACGGCGCTGGATACCGATCCAAATACTGACGGCGATGAGCGCCGCCACAGGGGGGAGAATGTATCGGGCGTTCACGACACCATCCCATCGCAAAATTATCCCCGCGCTGTCAAGACCGCCGGCGATTGCGGGTGCAACTGAAAGCGGTGGCAGGGACCGTCTCTCCGAGCGGTCCGCGAGCATGGCGGGGGAATGCCACGCGCATGGAACGCCCCGTTGCGGTCCGCCATGCGCCGACCCATTCACCTTTCATGCGCCGGACCGTTGCGGAGAACGGTCCCTGCCACGGTCCCTGCCCATGCGATGCCACGGTTCCACGCCCATGCGATGCCACGGTCCCCGCCCATGCGATGGCAGGGACCGACTCTCCGAGCGGTCC
>JBBSJY010000331.1:0-3661 GCA_038256845.1 Verrucomicrobiales bacterium
GCCATGGCGGTGAGGAGGCGACGGGCCGGCTGATCTCGCCCGAGTTCCGCATTTCCGAACCGTTCATCCATTTTCTCGTCGCCGGAGGCAATCATGCCGGCAAGACCGCGGTCCAACTCCTCATCGATGACAAGGTCGCGCTCGAAGCCACCGGAACCAACGACCTGCGCTTCCGTCCGATCGCCTGGAATGTGACACGCTGGGAAGGAAAGACCGCGCGGCTCCGCCTGATCGATGCGGAAATGGGGGGCTGGGGATTCATCGCCGCCGACCACTTCGTCTTCTCCGATGCCGAGGAGATGACATTTCCCGGGCCCGACGCCGCGGCCCGGGAATCGAAGCTCGTCGACTCCGGCGTGATTCCCGGAAACAACGTGCCGGAAGGCACCCGCCTCACGGTCTATGCCGATCATGCCAGCCACCATGTGACCAGCCCCACGGCCTTCTCATTCGATGAGAAAGGCACCCTCTACGTTGCGGAAACCCACCGTTTCCGCTTCGGCGTGATGGACGGTCGCGATCACCGCTACTGGTATTTCGACGACCTCGCCGCCCAGACCACCGATGACCGCCGGGCGCTCCACGAGAAGTGGAAGGATCGCTTGCCGCTCGTGAAATTGACGGAGCGGTCCGAGGTCATCCGCCGCTTCACCGACATGGACGGCGACGGCAAACCGGATTCCATGACTGTTTTCGCCGACGGATTCAACGACGTGCTGGATGGCACGGCGGCCGGGATTTTCTCCTATCGCGGCAAGACTTACTTCGCCTGCATTCCCACCATCCATATCCTGGAAGACACCACCGGCGACGGAGTGGCGGACAAAAAGGGAAAAGTGGCCGACGGCTTCGGCGTGAGGATTTCCCTGTCGGGTCATGATATGAATGGATTCGCGCTCGGCAATGACGGCCGGATCTATGGCACCATCGGCGACCGGGGATTCAGCACCGTCACCCGCGAAGGGATAAGATATCATTATCCGGACCAAGGGGCGATCTTCCGTTTCGAGCCGGATGGATCGGACTTCGAGGTCATCCACACCGGTCTGCGCAATCCCAAGGAAATCGCTTTCGATGAATTCGGCAATGGTATCACCGTGGACAACAATTCCGACCAGGGGGATCCCTCGCGGATTGTTTACATCATGGACGGCGTGGATTCCGGCTGGAGAATGCACCATCAGGCGCTGTTCACCTTCCGCGATGACATCGGCCTTCCCGATAAGCCGATCAGCCCTTGGATGAACGAGAAAATGGCCAATGTCCGCAATGCGCAACAACCCGCATTCATCGTGCCGCCCGTAGGGGAACTGAGCAACGGCCCCTCCGGCCTGACCTATCACCCGGGATCGGGATTCCTCGAAAGCGAACGCGGCCGATTCCTCATCTGCGATTACAAGGCAGGCCCCGCCGCATCACTCATCTGGTCCTTCAAAGTCGGGAGGGACGGCGCCGGCATGAGATATGACGGGGCTTATAAATTCAACACCGGCGTCGCTCCCACCGACGTGGAATATGGATTCGATGGAAGACTCTATGTCGCGGATTTCATCAGTGGTTGGACCTCACACCAGGATGGCCGCATCTATCACCTCACGGCCGACAAGGAGGAAAACTCCGGGCTCACTCCCGAAACCGCCGCATTGATCCGCGATGGCTTTGAGAAACGATCCGATGGCGAACTCGCCAGGCTCTTCACCCACGCGGACCAGCGCGTCCGCATGCGCGCCCACATCACTCTAGCCGGCCGCCCGGACGCTACCAGCGCCCTGGTCGCCGCCACCCGCCATGACGATCTTTTTGTCCGCCTTCACGGCGTCTGGGGCCTTGGCATCCGCGCGCGGAAACATGGCGATCCTGCCGCCGCCTCCGGACTCGTCGCGCTGCTGGGCGACCCGGACGCGGAGGTTCGCGCGCAGGCCGCAAAAGTTCTGGGCGAGGTCAACGGTACTCCGCCCGCCGCGCTGATTCCGTTGCTGAAGGATGATTCGCTGCGGGTGAGATCGTTTGCCGCTCTTTCGCTGGGCCGTCTGAAAGCTCCGGAAGCGTTCGACCCCGCGGTCGATCTGTTAGAAGGGAACGCGGATTCGGATCTCTATCTCCGCCACGCCGCGATCATGGCGCTGCTAGGTTCCGCCGGCGGGGAAAAGATCGCCGCACTTCATTCCCATTCGTCCCCTTCGGTCCGTGTGGCGGCGGTCATCGCGCTGAGAAGATTGAAGGATCCGCTCATCGCGGGCTTTCTGGCCGATTCCGATTCTTCGATTGTGGATGAGGCGATCCGTGCCATCCACGACGAGCGGATCGAAGCGGCACGTCCCGCCGTTGCAGCGCTGCTCGATGCCTATGCGGGGGAAAAGGACGGCCGGGATCTCAAGCCGATGATCGCGCGCCGCTTGTTGCACACGGCCTTCCGTCTGGGCGGCGTGGCCAACGCGAAACGGCTGGTCGCCGCCGCCGCAAGTGATCGCTTGCAGAACGGCCAGCGCACCGAGGCGCTCCGTCTGCTCAACCAGTGGCCGGAGCCGCATCCGGTGGACCAGTCGATCGGCATCTGGGACCCGCTCCCGGCCCGCAACCTGCTCGAGGTGGCGCCGGTGATCGAGGCCGGCATTCCCGCGCTGCTCGCTGGCGGGGATTTCCTGCTGGCTCCCGCTCTGGAACTTGTCGAGGCGCTCAAGCAGGGCAAGGAATCGATGTCGGCCGAATCCATGCTGCGGATCGCCACCACTCCCTCGCTGCCGGACGCTGCCCGGACCAACGCACTGGCCCTCTGGCTGTCGACCGGCCCCGGGAATCCTGAGAAAACTCTCGTTTCCCTTTCCGCCGACCCCTCGGATGCCGTCGCTGCCGAAGCGCTGGCCCTGCTATCAAAAAGCAACCCGGGAAGAGCCCTCGAAGGCGTGAAAACCGCACTTGCCGCGCCCTCGGACAGCCGCCGGCAAGCCGCTTGGATGGTAATGGCCGGATTTCCCGGCGAGGTTGCCGCCCGAATGATCGCCAGCGCACTCCTCGAAAACTCCGACCCCGCCGTGAGGGTGGAGATTCTCGAAGCGGCGGAAAAAAGAAGCGAACCCTTTGTGAAGACCGCTCTGGATTCCTATCGGAAATCGCTCGACGCCTCCGATCCACTCGCTCCGTGGCTCCCCGCGCTTGCGGGCGGCGACGTGCGCAGCGGCGAGAAACTTTTCTTCAACCACGGCACCGCCCAATGCATGCGCTGCCACCTGGTCGGCGATGCGGGAATCGGGACCGGCGAGGAAGCCGGCCCGAATCTTGGCGACGTCGGCCAGCGTCTCGACCGCAGGACCCTGCTCGAAGCGCTCATCATCCCGGGTGAGGACGTCTCTCCCGGCTTTGGCATTGTTTCCCTGACACTCAACGACGGAGGCAGTCTCGGTGGCGTCCTCACTCAAGAGACGGACGAACATTATGACGTCGTGGTCGGTCAGGACACCTGGCGGGTGAAGAAGTCCGACGTCAGATCCGCCACCAGTCCCGTTTCCGCCATGCCACCGATGGGCGGGCTATTGAGTCTGCGGGAAACCCGCGATATCATCGCCTACCTCGAATCGCTCAAGACACCGATGAAATCCGAAGAACCCCAACCCGATCCCAAGCCTTTCGATCCCTCCGCCTCCAAAGCCGGGAACTAGCGCGA
>JBBSJY010000332.1:0-3648 GCA_038256845.1 Verrucomicrobiales bacterium
GAAATTTTCAGAAAAACTCAGCCGGAAACCGCATCGAGGTTTCGGATTTCATCGCGAATCCCGGCAGCTTCCTCGTAGCTCTCCGACGCAATCGCCTGATCAAGCCGAATCCGCAGTTCTTCGATCCGCTGATGACGGACCTGCTGAGCCATCAGGCCTTCCGGAACCTTGCCGGTATGGGTCGCCCCCTTGTGCATGCCGCGGAGCATCGTGGTCACCTCCTCGTGGAAAGTCTTGTAACAATCGCCGCATCCAAACCGCCTGACCCTCCGGAGGTCATCCAGCGTGAATCCGCAGGTCGGACATTTTTTCCCGGAGCCGGAGACCGATGAGACGCTGCCCGTCGATGCGGTGCCGGGACCCCCGGGCAAGCCACCGAGCAACAGGTCCGCCAATGAGAATCCGGTAGGATCCGTCACTCCCCGCTCCTTGGCACAACTGTCGCAGAGACAGACTTTTTTCATCTGTCCCTCGACGAGCTGGGTCAGGAAAACGGTGGCCTTGGATTCGCAGAAGTCACATTTCATCGGCGGGGTTTTCTATCTTTACTATCACCTCAAGCAATGGGAGTGCCAGTGCTCATTGCAAGCTCATGGAAAGCCTTGATAAATCGCGCGGTCTGGGGACCCGGCTTGCCGGTGCCGATGGTCCGCCGATCCAGCGAAACCACCGGAATGACCTCGGCAGCGGTCCCGGTGAGGAAGCACTCGTCGGCGGTGAAAATGTCGTAGCGGGTGAGCGATCGCTCCCGGAACGGCACCTCCAGCCCAGCAGCCAATTCGATGATCACCGCACGCGTGATGCCATCCAGCGCCCCATCGCTGATCAAAGGTGTGGAAAGGGCGCCGTTCTTGATCACAAACAGGTTGTCACCGCTGCACTCGGCCACATAACCCTGTTCGTTGAGCATGACGGCTTCCAAGGCGTTCGATTGGATCGCCTCCACCTTGGCCATCACGTTGTTGAGATAGTTGAGCGATTTCACCTGTGGCATCAGAGCGGCCGGTGCGGACCGGCGGGTCGCGCAGGTAATCACCGAGAGACCGTTCTCATAGTGCTCCTCCGGGTATAGTTTGATCGTCGCCGCGATGATGAACATCGAGGGTTTCGGACAAAGGTAGGGATTGAGCCCCAGCTCGCCGGGACCGCGGGTGATCACCAGCCGGATATAGCCGTCAGAAAGCCCGTTCGCCCGGGCCGTCTCGCAGGTGTAGCGGCAAACCTCCTCCTGCGACCATGGCAGGGTCATCACGATCGCCTTGGCCGAATCAAAGAGGCGGCGGATGTGTTCCTCCAGGCGGAACACGCGGCCGTTGTAGACCCGAATCCCTTCGAACACCCCGTCGCCGTAAAGCAGGCCATGGTCGAAGACCGAGATCTTCGCTTCAGATTCATCCACCAGTTTGCCGTCGAGCCAGATTTTCATGTGAAATTGTGACCGGAGGGTAAGGGCCTCCGGGGCGCTGGCAAGCGGAGGATTGGAGAATACCGCCATTCAGGTCCCGCGGCCCCAGGATCCGAACGGCGCGGCCGATAGCTGGGAATTGAAATAACGCGGATCGTCCGAAACCTCTTTGCCCAGCCACGGCGGCATCTCCGGGCAGTCGGCCGGATCATCCAGTTCGATCTCCGCGACCACCAGCCCCTCGTTGCTACCATGAAACACGTCGATCTCCCACACCTGGCCGCCATGCGGAATGCGGAAGCGTGTCTTCTCGATCACCGATGGAAGGCACAGGTCCAGCAGCTCGCGGGCGTCTTCCGCAGGAATCGGGTACTCGAATTCCGGCCGTGAAATCCCCTCGCCACGCCCCTTGACCGTGATCCACGCGGTCTCCCCGCTCAGGCGGATGCGCACGGTCCTGTCCGGATCCTTGGATAGGTAGCCCTGCGCGATCCGGGTGCCCGCTGATCCGTCCGACCATGATGGGTCCGTCACGAGGAATTTCCGCTCGATCTCGATCGCCATGGGATCAAGGGGTTTGGCCGGAGGGCTCCACGGACCGTACTTTCCCGCCGGTGACCTGGGACCAATCCACCCGGCCGTGATCGAGACGCTGCATCTCGCTGGCGAAAACCGCCTCCTCATTCCGCGGGTCCATGTCCGCCGCAAGCTGGATGAACATCCGTGCCAAGGCGGAATTTTCCCCGCCACCTTCTTTCGCGAGAAGCTGTCCCCGGGTAAGCAGCAAGCGGGAAAATGCCTGTGCGCTGTAGGCCGCTTTTGAAACTTCCGGGAGCAATCCCTTCCCCAACTGGAAATTCACCACCACCGCCCGCTTGTTCCGCGGCGAGAGGTGCAGGGCCACCCCGAGCAGATGTCTTGCTTCCATCAGCGAGGCCGGAGACGCCTTGGCCTCAGCCACCCGGCTCGCCGCGTGGTCGGCGAGGTTCGTGGCGAAGTCCTCCCTTTCGGACGCCAGCATGCCAAGAGCGGGAGAAAATCCGCGGGTGCGGATCTCCTGCGGCTCCCAGTCGAAGCTTCCCGGCTTCTCCGCCCACGCAGCCACCGTGCAGAGGCAGATCAGTCCGCCCGCTTGCCAAACTCTCGTCATCGGAACTAACATGGGAAAGCAACGATCCTTGGCAAGTGGCAATTCCCGACCCGGTCCTCCGCAAACAGCAACTCCGTAAGGACATTCGCGCCCGCCTCGCCCACTCCGTCAAAAGTCCCATGGCGGTCCTTACCGCCTTTGAAAGCTGGCTGGCCTCCCGCCCCGACCTGCTCACGCTCGCGGTCTACGCCGCCCTCCCCGGCGAGCTGGACCTCTCCGGGATTATTACCCGCCACCCCGATCGCAGATGGCTCTTCCCCCGCGTGGATGGCGAAATCCTCACCCTCCATCCCGTCCGCCATCCCGACCGCGAGCTGGTCCCCGGCTGTTTTGGAATTCGGGAACCGGTGCTCTCCCTTCCGACCGTCCCCGCCGCCGCCGCCGACGCCTTCATCTGCCCCGGCCTCGCCTTCGACCGGTCCGGCGGCCGCCTCGGGCGTGGTCGCGGATTCTACGACCGCCTTCTCGCAAGCGCCCGCCCCGGCTGCCTCAAGGTAGGAATCTGCCATCCCTTCCAACTTGTCCCGGACACCTTCCCCCAAGCTCACGACATCCACATGGATCTCATCATCACCACCCCCGCCGACTTCCCGCGGACCGTCTGATTTTTCTCTGAAAAAGGACATTCAACCCGCCTCGTAGCCGAAGTCCCCGTATTCGTAGGCTTCCCCATGATCCGCCGCCTCCATGATGCCGCGAATCACCCGGATGTCCCGGCGACCCATTTCACCCGGCACCTTGCCCGGCTCGCCCGCGAGGATTGCCGCGACCTGCCCGTCAATCTGGCGGGCCTGCTGGTTCACATGCTGGAACTCCATGGGACCTTCCGGCGTCCTGCCCTTCTGACCGCTGTAGCCATACGCGGGTTCGATTTCCAAGGTCCCCTTCTCCACCTCCGCGCGGATGTAGTTGCCCGACCGGCCATAGCTCGACCAACCCAATGAAGACGATATCCAATTTGCAAGGTCACTCCTGCTTCCTTCGCCGCATCGATCATCATCGTACAATCCTCCACGGTCGGCGCCATCGGCTTTTCGCAGATCACATGCTTACCTGTCTTTGCCGCGCGGATCGCGAAGTCGCGGTGTTTTCC
>JBBSJY010000333.1:0-3612 GCA_038256845.1 Verrucomicrobiales bacterium
CCCGAGTTCCTTCTACAAAATCACACCCGGGAATTTCCAAACCGCCGATCCAGCTCGGCAAGGCTGAATTCCGACAGGGTGGGCCGCCCGTCGGAGGTGCAGTATGGCAGTTCGCAGGTGAAGAGTTCCGTCAGCAACGAATGCGTTTCCGCCAGACGCGGCTTGACTCCAACCGCGGCGCGACGGGCCAGCACCCGGGCCAGGCGATCCATCGCGAAGCGGGCCGACGGAGCCGCCCCGTGCAGCACCTCGTCCATGAAAGCCCCGACAAACGCCCGCGGATTATCGATTGGCAAACAGGCGGGAAGGCTGGTCAGACGCAGGGTGTTTCCACCGAACGGTTCGACCTCCATCCCAATCCGCTCCAAGGCGACCCGCTCGCGCAGCACCAGATCGAGATCGCGGGGATCCAGCTCGAGCAGCACGGGTATCAACAATCCCTGGCTGTCAACGGGACCGTTCTGGGCGCGCAGAAGCGTCTCATAAAAAATCCGGTCATGGGCCGCCGCAGGATCGAACACCACAAGGCCATCCTCACTTTCCATCAGCACGAAGCGTCCGTGCAGAAGACCGATCACCCGGAAATTCGGAATGCCTCCCTTTCGATCGCCATGAGGGTCCGCCACACCGGACTCCCTCGTGATCGCGGGCAGCAGCGGCTCCACGTCGTGAGAGCGATAGGGGGTCGTTGCGGGTGCTGACGGCGCCTCGGGGGAGGGAATCATTCTCTCGGGCAAGCCGGCAAGGCCCGGCGAAACCGCCGCGCGGATCGCTGGCGGATCGACGCGGAGTCCCGCCCGGACCGCCTCCAAAATCGCATCCCTCACGTCCAGCGGCCGATGGAAACGCACCTCGCGTTTCGCCGGATGCACGTTCACATCCACCAGCGCCGGCTCCAGGTCCATCCACAGCCACGCCGCGGGATAAAGTCCGGCGGCCAAGCCTCCTTTGAAACCTTCCGCCAAGGCCCGCGAGATCACCCCGTCCTCGACGGGTCGCCCGTTCAGAAAGACGGACTGATGCCGCCTCCCTTTCCGCGCGTGAGAGGCCGGCAAGACGAACCCTTCCACCGAGATTCCGTTTCCCAACGTCCGCGGCAGTGCGACCAGTTCCCGCGACAGCTCCGTTCCCAGCAACTGCCGCACCCGGTCCACCGCCTTCGCCGCCGGCGGAAGATCGAAGATTTCCCGGTCATCGCGGCGGAAGCGGAATCTCACGCCAGGGGCCGCCAGCGCGTGCAGCCGCAACTGGTGTTCCACATGCGCCGCCTCCGTGCTCTCCGCCCGCAAGAATTTCCGCCGCGCCGGCATATTGTAAAACAACGCCTTCGCCTCGATCACCGTCCCCGGCGCACAGCCGGCCTCGCGCACGTCGCGCACGGTGCCGCCATCGACGATGATCTCGGTCCCCGCCAAGGCGTCCGCCGCCCGAGTCACCATCCGGAATCGCGACACGCTGGCGATGCTCGGAACCGCCTCGCCGCGGAAACCCAAGGTCCGGATCGCCGCCAGATCGCCCGCCGTCCGCAGTTTGCTCGTCGCATGCCGTTCCAACGAAAGCAGGGCGTCCTCGCGGCTCATGCCGCAGCCGTCGTCGCTCACCCGGATCAGCGCCGTGCCGCCGCGGTCGACGTCCACCCGGATTTCCCGCGCCCCCGCATCCACGCTGTTTTCCACCAGCTCCTTCACCACCGAGGCCGGACGCTCGACCACCTCGCCCGCCGCCACCTGGCTGGCGAGAATGTCGGGGAGCACGCGGATCTTCGGCATCGGTCGGGCGGATTAAAGCCCCGCCCGCCGATTATCCAAACCCAATCCCCGGTTGACCGGCCTCCGCCTCCCGCTAGGCTGCCCGCCCCCATGGCCGACTTCTTCAAATCGCTTCTCAACAAGGTCACCAACCGCGCGGAAATCGACTGGGACGAGCTGGAGGCGGATCTCATCAGCGCCGACCTCGGAGTGAAAATGACGACCGCCATCATCGACGAGCTGCGGGAGCTGGGCCGCGCGGTTTCCGCCGAGGATGTCGTGGCGACGACCCGCCGCCATATCATGGACCGGTTGCCCTTCGACGTGCCGCCTCCCCTGCCCCGCTTCGATGGGAAACCCTTCGTCATCCTCGTCGTCGGCGTCAATGGAACCGGCAAAACCACCTCCTGCGCCAAACTCGGCCATTGGCTCCAGTCCCGCGGCCACAGCACCATTCTCGCCGCCGCAGACACTTTCCGCGCCGCCGCCGTCGAGCAGCTCCAGCGCTGGGGCGACCGCCTCGGTGTGACCGTGGTGATAGGAAATCCCAACGCCGATCCCTCCTCCGTCTGTTTCCACGCCCATCAGAAGGCCATTGCCGCCGGTACGAAATTCCTGATCTGCGATACGGCCGGCCGCATCCACACGCGTCACAACCTGATGGAGGAACTGGGGAAAATCCGGCGCACGCTCGCCAAACAGGACCCCACCGCACCGCACCTCACGCTGCTGGTCGTCGACGCCACCACCGGCGGCAACGCCCTCCAGCAGGCCAGGGAATTTCACAAGGCCAGCCCGCTCGACGGCCTCATCGTCACCAAGCTCGACGGCTCCGGCAAAGGGGGCATCGCCGTCGGAATCTATGACCAGTTGAAAATCCCCCCCCTCTTCCTCGGCACCGGCGAAGAACCCGAAGCCTTCGCCATGTTCCAGAAAGAGCCGTTTGTCAGGGAAATCCTCTGACATCCGCCGCAGCGATGGCCGGGATCGGGATACCCACCTGCCGGGCAACTGGCGGAAGCCAGTAAACTCTTCCGCGAACGGATCGAAAAGAAATGAAAACCAAGAGGAATTCCCACTTATCCTCACCCTCCCCCAAAGAAACACCTGCCCGATGATCTCCTTCCCGCCATGCCTCACAGCGACTTCCGCTCCCGCTTCGACCCTGCTGATTCGCCTGATGGTAGGTGGAGTCTTCCTTTCCGAAGGGATCCAGAAATTCCTTTTCGCCGATCAAGTGGGTGCGGGACGTTTCGCAAAGATCGGCCTGCCTTCACCGGAAATCCTCGGTCCTTTGGTGGGCGCCGGCGAGATTGTCTTTGGCGCGCTGGTGTTGGCGGGTTTTCTGACCCGGCTCGCCGTTCTGCCGCTGCTTGTCATCATGTCGGTCGCGCTCTACTCGACCAAACTGCCGATCCTGCTGGACGAAGGCTTTTGGAAAGTGGCGCACGACTCGCGCAACGACACTTGCATGGTGCTTGGCTCCCTTTTCCTGCTGATCGTCGGGGCGGGAAAATGGTCATTGGATCATCGCATTTCCAACATCCGCCACTAAACGGCGCTACCGTGAAGGCGACGGCTTTGAAACGCGACCTCCAATCTTCCCGCTGGCGGCCATTGGCGCCGTGCACGGCGGTGAATTGATAGGGTTACAAATTCGCCACCGATCCAAACTCACCTGGAATTCCGGAAAACCTCACTCTCCAACTCATGATCACCCGAAGATCGTTTATCGGCACCACCGGCCTGGCATTCCTCGGCCTGCAACGGTATGCCGCCGCCGAAACCACATCCCGCCTCATCGAACCCTTCGGGCCGCTCCTCAGCGACGCGGCCGGCATCATCGACCTGCCGGAAGGGTTCA
>JBBSJY010000334.1:0-3602 GCA_038256845.1 Verrucomicrobiales bacterium
AGCTGGAGCCCGTCTGGCCAACGCTGTTCGGAAGTTCCGGGGGTTCGTACTCAGTTGGATAGATAAACTCCCGGATGATTTCGATGGTCGCCTTCTGTCCCGACTTCGCGGTGACGGATGGAGCGGTCATGAGGTCGGTGCCCTTCTTTTGGGCAAGTCCGCGCATGATCAATTGCACTTGGCCGTCCGTGAAAAGTCCGGTCAGCGCCGCGATGCCCGGAGCGACGTTCGCCCGTTGGGCGGTGCGGCTCGGATTATTGAGGATCGCGTCGATGCTGTTGCGGTTGATCGCCTGGTCACCGCTGCGGAGGCCGTTGGCGAGATTGTTCTCAGCGAACTGGGTCGGCGTGGCTGGAATGCCATCGACCGAAGTTCCGTTGATCGGACTGATGAAATCCGCACCGGTGCGGCCGCCTTGATTGCCGATGGTTCCACCGCTGGCGAAGACCGTGTTGGAAAGACCGAAAGGATTCACGATCCAATCGAAGCCGAGTTCATCGTTGTTCTCCTGCGAGATCTCGACAAACTTGGTGGTGATCTTCACCTGTTTTGGCGCGGTGTTCAGCGTTTGAACCAACTGCTCCACCTTATCGAGTTCCGAAGGGGTGTTGGTCACGAGCAGGACTCCCGAGTTGCTCAACGTCGCCGAGCTGCCATCCGGGAAATTGATCCCCGCCGCCTTGAGGAGGTCCAGAATCGGCTTGCGGGCCGTCAGAGTCGTCGCTCCACCAGCCTTCGGCTCGGCGAATGGATCGGCAGCACCGCCGCCGCCACCGTCACCGCCGGTGTCCAGCGCGGTGTTGAAATCCGGCGGCACCCGGAAGGTGCGGGTGAAGATGTCCTCACCGCCCTCGGTCTGCGGCACGAGAGTGACCGCGAAATCGTCCACCTTGTAGCGGAGTTTTGTCTGATCCGCGATGTATTTGAGAGCAACCGCCAGCGGCACATTCCGGACGCGAAGTTCGCGGACACGGAGGGATCCCGGATCGCTTCCGCCGAGTGGCAGCGCTTCCGCAGCTCCACCCGCGTTGAGACCGGCATCGGGGGCCGCCGCTCCAGGAGCGGTCGCCCGCGGACGACGGATCACGAAGTTGATGCCCTTTTTGGCCGGATCGAGTTCCCGGGTATCGAGCTCGGCTGCACGGAGACGGAGGAAATCAATCGCCTCTTCCACTGTCGTATCTTCAAAGTCGATCCGCGGAATGATAATGTTCCGGAGTTTCTCAGTGATGTATTGCACGCCTACCGTGACGCCACCGCCGACGGTTGACTCGATGTTCAACGGACCATCCGCAGGCACGGAAAGTTCCCAAGCCACATCCACCTGGCCAAGCAACTCCGCGCGGGTGTGGTCATAAGCGGCACGATAATAGTCGGACTTGGCGACAGCCACGCGCTCCAGGCCACGGCGAGCGGCTGAGTTGAAGGCATCGATGCGGAGCACATTGTTATACTCGCGCTTGGCGTCCTCGTATTTACCGAGGTTAAAATTGCCTTCCGCCGTGTAGAGGCCGCGGCGGACCTTATCCACGTTCTGGGTATGCTCGTAAGTGAGCGCCGGATTGGTGCGGATCGGATCATCCAAATACCCGAGTTCACGCTTCGCATCGCCATTGTTAGGATCAACGGCCAGAACGCCTTCCAGCAAGATGCGGGCTTCCGCATACTTGCCGACCCTGCGGTGCTGCATGGCCAGGGCGACGCTGGCGTCGCTGAGGTGTGAGATGTAAACTTGGCGACGGTCCGACACCATGGGCGCGTCCGGCAAACGGTCGAGCGCCTGCCGATACTTATCGACGGCCTGCTGATAGTCGCCCTTGGCATAGGCGGCACGGCCTTCGTTGAGGAGCACATCGCCTTCGGAAACCGCATCCTGACGACGGATCATTTCGCGTTGGGCAAGACCGCTAAGGCCGGAACCGCCTTCACCGGCGGTGGCAACCGTGACAGTTACCGGCATGGAGGATGCCACCGCCATCAACGCGAGGGCAGAGCGGCTGGATCGATAGATTGGCGTTTTTTGCATAGTGAGCTGAGGTTTTCTGGCGATGTTTTCGAGTTTTGGAAAGGGATATTTAAAGGAACTTATTCAGCCGAGGCAGCCATTTCGCCCTTGCTGATTTCGACGGTTTTGGTCGCACCCGCAGCGTTGGTGTATTCGACGACCACCGACCCGGGAGTTACCGTTTTGAGCAGGTAATCCTGATTCGGAGAACCGGGAGGGAGGGCGAACTTCGTGTTCTCCTCCACCTTGAATTCCTTGCCACCCAGTCCGAGCGCTTCGAGCGAGAGAACGGCGGTGCGGTCGAATTTCTGGTGCTCGTTAATGCGATCCTCGGAGAGTGGTGCGGGAAACTCATAGACAGTCCCTTTCTTGTTCGCGCGCTGGTCCTCGATCCGCACATAGGTGACTTCCATCTCGACCTTGGTATTCGGGTTCATTTCCTTGCGAACCTCCGAGCCAAGGAACTTGAATCGGTTCTTCATGGGCTCCTTGAGGAAGAATAGTCCGTTCGGCTCGATCATGTCGGCCGCGCCGGTCTTGTTTGCCCTCTTGTTGGAATCGAGATAGTTGAATGGGAACTTGCCGTCGGAGCCATAGCTTGGGCGGATGACCCAGGTCAGGCTTTCGTCGCGGACATACATGAGCTTGGCAATCAGTGCGGGAATGGACTTCGGATCGTTAGGATCCGTCTTGGCTAGGTATTCCTCCATGTTTGAAAAGCCATCCTCGTCGGGATCCCGGGCCGGAGAATCGGCGAAGCCGGGATCGAGACGGTTCGTCAACCACCAAGTGTTAGGGATCGGATCGTGGATCGGCGCATCCTTTCTCAGATCCACGGTGGTCTCCGGCGCGGCACTTGGCACGAACAATGCGATGCCGGTGAACAAATCCACCTCACGATCGCCGAGCATCGCTTGATTCCAAGTCGGGTCCCGTTTCATCGAGGAGAGAGCCTTGGGGATCAAATCGGCATCGCGGACGGCTGCATTGTTATTTCCCTTACCTTTAAGGTCCGTATTGAACTCGGACTCTACGCCGTTGTATTTGGACCAGCCCATATAGGCGATGCCCAAGGCGATGGCGACGGCTCCGCCGAGGGCGGCTTTTTCGTAATTCTTGGAAAACCAGGACATGGTCGGAAAGATGGACGTTGGCGGGAGTTAATTGATCTTCTTGGCAGGCAGGAATTGCAGTAGGTCGAGACGGACTACCACCATCACCTGTTCGGTTCCAAGAACCTGCGCAAGAATGCGGCTGGAGTCGGACGCTTTCGGTGCCTCGGGAGCGGCTTCGGGTGCCGCCGCTGGGGCTGCTTCCTCGCCGGGCAGGACGAAACCGCCGCCAAAGGCGTCCGCAGCACCGGCCGCGGGCTTGGCTTCCGCGGGCTTGTCGAACTTGGCATCCTCCGCCTTTGGAGGATCCTTTTTCATGTTAGTGATTCGCAGCGAGCGGATCACGATATACTGGTCATCCTGCTTGACGATGGAGGAGAGAAACTCGCGAGCGGCTTTCTCGGTGCCGGTGAAGGTGATTTCCAAGGGAAACTGTCTTGCGACCGCATTCGCGGGGGGCGTGTAGGGCTGCCCCTCCTCCTCCG
>JBBSJY010000335.1:0-3586 GCA_038256845.1 Verrucomicrobiales bacterium
CGGATTGGCGTCCTCGACACACAGCTCAACCGCCGCAAGAAGGCACATCGGGCGGAAGCTTCGGAGGCGTTCCACGCGATTGGAGAAACCAACAAGGAACTTTCGGGTCTGCGGGCGGAGATCGGCCTGCTCGATTCCCAGATGCACTTGCTCCAGACCGATGTGGGCCGCCATATCAGCCGCCAAGTCCAAATGGACCCCGCGTGTGCCAAAGTGGCGAAACCTTTAAAAGGACTGGTCTCGATCATGCGGGCGCTACGCCGCTCGATTGCTCTCAACCACCGCCTCGCGGGGCGGGAGTGAAACGAAAGCCTATGCCCCGCCGGGAGCGGAACTGCGCGGAGGTTTTTGTCCCCTTGTTTCAGTCGCGGGGGCTCCTTGGCCCAGCAGCATGGCGACTTCCTGGGAGTTGAGAGTGGACCAGGCGCCGGGTTCCAAATCGCCCAGCCAGAGGTGCCCGATCCGGATGCGGAGGAGCTTGATGACCTGATATCCGAGTGTGTCGAACATCACCCGGATCTGTCGTTTTGCGCCGTGATCGAGCACAATCCGGATCCGGCGGGGTGAGAGGCGTTCGATGGCTTTTGCCTTCAGCTTGCCTTCCGGGGTGTAGACGCCCTCGAGCCACTGGTCGAGATGGCGGTTCTCGAAGGATTGGTTGGAGGTGACCAAGTATTCCTTTTCCACCGACTTCGACGGGTGCATGAGCTGCTGGGAAAGGTCGCCGTCGTTGGTGAGGATCAGGAGACCTTCCGAATCACGGTCGAGCCGGCCGACGTGGTGGAGCGAGTGAAGCGCGGGCGGGAGGACCGAATAAATGGTGTCGCGGCCGAGTTCGTCCTCGCGGGTGCAAACGAAACCCCGCGGCTTGTGGAAGGCAATGATGACGGTTTCCTTGGCGGTGACGCGCTTGCCATCGACCTTCACGTGGTCGCCCTCGCCGATACGGGTGCCCATGTTGAGGCACGGGCTACCGTTCACTTCCACACGGCCGGCCTTGATGAGCTCGTCACAGGCGCGGCGGGAGCCGACGGCGCAGGAGGCGAGGAATTTGTTGAGTCGGATGCCTTCTTTCATGGCCGCGGGTGCAAATGCGAAAGGCGCGGATCCCGCCGGGATGCGCGCATGGGAAAGTGCCGGAAACGGGCGATCAACCCTCGTGCTTGGTCTTTGGCAGGCCGACGGGTGAGCGCCCGGCCTTCCACTCGCCGCGCTCGCGGAGGAGCTTTACGCGCTCGAAGCGCTTGAGGACGGAGCGTTTGCCGCCGACGGTGGCGCTGGACTTGAGACTGTTGTGCTTGGACATCGCGGGATGAGGTTAAAGTTCGCGGGAGGCGGAAGCTAGGGAGGCCGCGCGGGGGTGGCAATGCGAAAATGGAGGAAATTTGGAGCGCCGCATGACCTCATTGAAGCGCATCTTGGAATCGGTTTTCCGGATTGGCGGGGATTTGGGCCGATGCGTGGATTTCGGCTGAATGGGGATGGCCGGACGGCCTCCCGGGCGTTAGATCTTTCCCCCAGATGGACCCCTCGCAGATCGTCATCCTCTTTCTTCTGGCAGCGACGGTGCTGATGTTCATCTGGGGAAAGTGGCGGCACGACATGATCGCGATGGCGGCGCTGCTGGCCTGCGTGGTGGCGGGGCTGGTGCCGGCGGAGGGGGCTTTCGCGGGTTTCGGCCATCCGGCGGTGATCACGGTGGCGTGCGTGCTGGTCCTGAGCCGGGCCTTGCAGGTGACGGGCGCGGTGGATCTTCTGACCCGGCGGCTGCTGCCTTCCGCGGCCGGCCCGACGGTATCGATCGCGGCATTGGCGGGGCTGGCGGCGCTTCTTTCCGCGTTCATGAACAACGTGGGAGCGCTGGCGCTGCTGATGCCGGTAGGGATCCAGATGGCGACCCGCCAGAAGCTGCCACCGGGGAAAGTGCTGATGCCGCTGGCTTTCGGTTCGATTCTCGGGGGAATGACGACACTGATCGGCACCCCGCCGAACTTGATCGTGTCGGGGTTCCGTGCGGAAGCGGGGATGGGATCGTTTTCGATGTTCGATTTCACCCCGGTCGGACTGGCGGTGGCGGGCTTGGGGGTGGTCTTCGTGACCGTGGCGTGGCGTCTGGTGCCGACGCGGGAGCGGGCGGGCGTGGAGGGATTTGCGACCGGCGCCTACATGACGGAGGCGCGGGTGACGGAGGACAGCAAGGTGGTGGGGAAGAGCTTGAGGGAGATCGGGCCCCAACTGGCAACGGCAGATGCGCAGGTGGTCGGGATGGTGCGGAACGCTTTCCGTGTTTCCGCGCCGAATCCCGGCCGCATCCTCCAGGTCGGCGATATTCTGGTGATCGAGGCGGAGCCGGAATCGCTTGCCTCGGCGCTGTCCGCCCTCCGGCTGACTCTGGTGGAGGACGTGAAACGGAACACCGAAGAACCGGAGGAGGAGGAGGAGGAGGAGAAGAAGGCGGCGGCCGGCGACGGTGAGCCGGCGGAGAAGGCCCGCGAGGAAAAGTCCACCGCGGATGCGGGGGACGTGGTGCTGATGGAATTGGCGGTGAGGCCGGATGCGGGGATGATCGGGCGGTCTGCCACGGACATCAGATTGCGGAGCCGCTATGCGATCAATTTCCTCGCCCTCTCCAGACAAGGCAGCCGGTCGATCCGGAGACTGCGGTCGCTCAAGATCCGGGCGGGTGACGTGATGCTGATGCAAGGCTCGCCGGAAGCGATCTCGGCATTCGCCGCCGAATTCGGCTGTGTGCCGCTGGCCGAGCGGGCGATCCGGATTCCCGACAAACGGCAGGCGATACTGGCGATGGCATTCATGGCAGCAGCGGTGGCCGGGGCGGCGTTCGGCCTGCTGCCGGCGGCGATCTCCTTTGCCGCGGGTGTGCTGGGCTGCATGGCTTTCCGAGTGATCCCGCTGCGGACAATCTACGACGCGGTGGACTGGCCGGTGATCGTGCTCCTGGGGGCGTTGATCCCCGTCGCGGGTGCGATGGAAACCACTGGCGCGGCAGGCGTGGTGGCCGGGTTTCTTCTTGAGAGCGTGGCCCAAGGAAACTCGGTCGTCGCACTGACACTGATTCTAGTGGTGACGATGACCCTCTCGGATTTTATGAACAACGCGGCCACCGCGGCGGTGATGTGTCCGATTGCCATCAGCACCGCGCTGCAACTGAACGCGCGGCCGGACTCGTTCCTGATGGCGGTGGCGATCGGCGCCTCCTGCGCGTTCCTCACTCCGATCGGCCACCAGAACAACACGCTGATCCTCGGCCCCGGCGGCTTCCGCTTCGGCGACTACTGGAAGCTCGGCCTGCCGCTGGAGGTGCTGGTGGTGGGGGTGAGCGTGCCGGCGCTGCTGTATTTTTGGCCACTGTGACGCCGTAATGCGGGTTCATTCGCAGCACCTGACAGAGAGTTTCGCAAATTTCCAACACGCTATGTTTTGACTTTTTGCCCGATGACCTCGCCCGTTTGGAGCAGTGGAACCGGACCTCCATGATCAAAGGCCTTCAGAGCTCTCTGCCACTCCGTAAGCCATCAGGTCCGGCGATAACTTTTGTCTCATTTCGGCATAATGCCAAGCCGGC
>JBBSJY010000336.1:0-3583 GCA_038256845.1 Verrucomicrobiales bacterium
GGGGAGGGCGCCGTGGCTGCGGAAAATTTCCGCGGCTTCCTTGACGAGGAGATCGATCTCCCAATGGCCGGTGTGGTAGCCGAGCGCGATGGGTCTGCCGTCCGGGGCGCGGAGGCCGCCCTGGGTGCTGATGATAAGAAACGGATCGCGGCCGATCTCGGTGGAGGGCCAGCCCATACCGGCGTTCTGGGTGAGACCGAAGAGGTTGCCGCTGGGCTCCTCTTCCAGCATTTTCTCCGTGATCGGCAGGCTGCCGACGGGGCCCTCGCCGCTGGTGCGGGTGGCGGCGAACAACGCCCCGTCGCCGAGGATGGATTCGAGCGATGGAGCGCTCATGCCACGCGATTTTCCAGGGTCAGGTCATCGATGCGGATGCGGACGAGGTCGTCTTGTTGGAGGGTGAAATCCTCGGTGGGGACGATGCCGGTGCCGGTCATGAGAAAGGCTCCGTCGGGAAATGCGAGTTCGCGGAAAAGGTATTCGGCGAGTTCTTCGAGCGGGCGCTTGATCTGCGAGCTGCGGGTTTCTCCTGCGAAAATCTCAACTGCCTTGCGGCGGATTTCGATGGTGATCGGCAGGTCGGCCATGGCCTCCGCGGAACAGAGGCGGATCGCGGGCCCGAGGGCGCAGGAGCCGTTGTAAACCTTCGCCTGCGGCAGGTAGAGCGGGTTTTCGCCCTCGATGCTGCGGGAGGAAACGTCGTTGCCGATGGTGTAGCCGAGGATTTTCCCGCTGCGGTGGATGACGAGGGCAAGCTCCGGCTCGGGCACGTTCCAAACGCTGTCCTTGCGGATGCGGATGGGATTTCCGGGGCCCTTGCTGCGCCAGCCGGTGGCCTTGAAAAACAGCTCCGGTCGCGCGGCGTTGTAAACGAGCTGATAGACATCGGCGACCTGGGACTCCGCCTCGCGGGCGAGGCGGCTGCTGAGGTAGGTGACGCCGCTGGCCCAGATTTCCTGCGCGTCCTCGGCGGGGGAAAGGAGGTTTCCGCCGGCCGTTTCCTCCGTCCGGCGGGTTCCGAGGTAGTCGTCGGGCGAATTGGCGGAGAGGAAGCCGGTGAGGGTGAAGGAGGAGGCGAGGAATTGTCCGTCCGCGGCCCAGCGGGGACCGGAGGTGGTGTCGAGGCGGGTGAGATCCATGGGATGGCAGCGGTGGGATTTCCACCGGTTCTAGGCTCTCTGGCCGCGGGGGACAGCCTTTTTCCGCGGAAGCCGGCTGGAAAGGAAATCGGCGGATGGCGGAAGGGGGGCTTCCGGCATCCGCCGACTGTTTTCTCGGGGGGGAGATCGTCTGGTGCTCCGGGGGGAAGCGTTTGCAACGACAGGGAGACGATACCCTTTTTCCCCGACGATGGAATGCCGTGATCGCGTGGGCGTGATCGCGGGATCAGGAGGCGATCAGGAAATACACCGACAGCGCGAAAACTCCGTGCCGGCCGACTGATATGGGCGAGTCCGAGCGAGCGGGCACCGGGCGATTCGGAGGGATCGTCCCGGTGCGGACCGAAGATCGCCTCGTATTTCACCAGCGACAGGATCCTGGCGCCGACCACGCGATGAGAAACAGGACGAGGAGTGCCTAAAGCGCGGTCATTCGGCGGAGGTTGGCTGAGGCATGGACTTCAGAATCGGGCCGAGAACCGCCCAGACGTTGTCTGCGAGGATGCGGTGGCCGCGGGCGTTGGGGTGGATGCGGTCGCCCTGGTTCATTTCGAGGACGCCGCCCACGCCTTCCAGCAGGAAGGGGACGAGGTGGGCGTCGTTTTCCGCCGCGAGTTTCGGGAAAATCCGTTCGAATTCCTCACCATAATCAGGGCCGAGATTCGGCGGCATCCGCATGCCCACGACGACAATCTTGATGTCAGGAAGCTTCTTTTTCGCCGCATCGACGATGGCCTGGAGGTTGGCCGCGGTGGTCTCCGGAGAAATGCCGCGGAGGCCGTCGTTCGCGCCAAGCTCGAGGACGAGGACGTCAATTTTCCGGCTGAGCAGCCAATTGATCCGGCCCCGGCCGCCGGCGGAGGTATCGCCGCTCACGCCGGCGTTGATCACTTCCGCGGACGGGCGTTGCGCTTTCGCCTTTTCTCCCAACAGGGCGGGAAACGCCTCCTCGCGCTCCACGCCCAGACCGGCGGCAAGGCTATCGCCCAGGATCAGCACGGTGGTGGCTGAGGAAATGCCCGCCGCCGCGAACATGAGACAAACGGCGGCCGCGGTGGGGCGGAAAAGGCTCGGGAAACGGGTGGGCATGGCGTGCGCCAAGCATGCTGAGGAGAACCCGCCTGTCAACGGGCGGCCGTGGCGGCGGATCGCATCCGCCCAGCTCCGAACAAAACCACAGCGACCTCGTCCAAACCTCGATTCCCCTTGCGAAAAGACCACAGCATCCAGGCCTCCTGCTCGCCCGCCTCTCCCGGCGCCGGCCCGCCCGAAGACACGGCAAGCCCCATCCGCAATGCGAGTGGAACGACGACGGTTTTCATTCCGGAAGCCTCCGCCCGCCACTTCGGAAGTGGAAGCGAAAGCTCCTCCCGGCGTTCCGCCACCGCGCCGTGCGACGCGCGGTTCATTCGATCCATTCCAGTGGATCCACGCCATAAAACCCCTTGAGCTCCTCGTAGAGTTCCGGGCGCTTCCGGTGCAACTGGCGGGGCTTTTCGAAGAAGGTTTCCGTGGCGACGGCGAAAAACTCGGCCGGCTCCGTCGCCCCGTAGGGATCGAGAAGAGTCCGCTTCCCGGCCTCCACCCGTTCCCGGACGTCCGCGTAGTGTTCATTGAAAACCCGCGCCCACGATTGATAAGCCGACCGACCGGCCAGCGCGGGCGCTCCGTCGCTGGCCGGGTTCTCGTGATCGAGCTGGTGGGCGAATTCATGGAACGTCACATTCCGCGCGTCATCGGGGTCCCGCGCACCTTGTTTCACCGATTCCCATGACAAAACGACAGTGCCCAGGTCCCAGGATTCACCGAGACGATGGACCTCTCCTTCCGTCACGACTCCGATCCCGTCCCGCCGTTTCATCACCGAGCTGAAGCTGGATGGATAAAGGTAGACGGTCGTCAATGCGGGATAGGGCTTTCCATCGCGGTTCAGGACTAGCAGGCAGGCCTGCGCCGCCACCGTCAGGATCATCTCGTCGGTCAGCTCGAGGCCGTTGCAGCCCTCGAAGCGCGTGGCGGATATAAACCGCGCGATCTGCTCGTGCAGGCGGGATTTCAACTCCTCGGGCAGCCGCGAATAGACCGGCACATTCGCCACCAGAAGGTCCTTCCATTCCTCCTTGAACACTTCTTCCACCCGTTCCTTCCCGGAGAACAGCGAGCTGATTGTCTGCCAGATCATCGGGGCAAACAGTGGCATGATTCCGCTCTTCTTCCAGTTCCGAAAAGGGAAAGTTGGGATCCCGGCGGCAACCCCCGCCGCCTGACGCTCCCATGCGCCGATATACTGCCGCGCGTCATGATTTGTGAGATGGCGAAGCCGCAAAGGCAGGGACCGATCTCCGAGCGGTCCGGCGCGTGGCGCGAGAATGAAAAAGCGAATGTGCGGCGCGCTGGCTCCATTCATTCGCGGATCGTTCGCA
>JBBSJY010000337.1:0-3559 GCA_038256845.1 Verrucomicrobiales bacterium
GCGGCGCGCTGGCTCCATTCATTCGCGGATCATTCGCATCCCACGCGCCGGACGCCCCGGAGGTGCGTCCCTGCCATCATCGCAGGGCGACGAATGAACGATCCCGTTTTTCACAAAACCTCGCGCGCGGCAGTATAGCTCCTGTCCAAAACGACTACAAGCCTTCGTCGTTGTTGCCGTGGCCCACCGACTTGTCGCCAGCGGGGTGAGGCTGGACCCGGAAGAATAGCCTCCGGCGGAAGAAGTTGAAGTGGGACCGCCCGGCGGGTCAGTCCCTACCGCTTTTGCAAGTTCGCCACGATCTGGCGGATGGTCTCTTCCAACGAGATGGTGATGTCCCAGGCGGGTTACTCCGTGCGCATTTTCGTCAGATCTGAGATGTAGCAGATGTGGTCGCCGATGCGGTTGTCATCGACGTATTGATGGACTTGCGCCTTTCCGGAGAATTGCTCTGCGATTTTGAAGGCCTCCCAGATCGAGCAGGAATTGGCGCGACCGCCGCCGATGTTGTAAACCTCGGCGACGCGGGGAGCTTTGATGGATTCTCGATGAAGCGGGCGACGTCGTGGGAGTGGATGTTGTCGCGGACCTGCTTGCCCTTGTAGCCGAAGACCTTGTATTCGCGGCCTTCGAGGTTGCATTTCACGAGGTAGGAGAGGAAGCCGTGGAGTTCGACGCCGGAGTGGTTTGGGCCGGTGAGGCAGCCGCCGCGGAGGCAGGCGGTGGGCATGCCGAAGTATCGGCCGTATTCCTGGACCATCACGTCGGCGGCGACTTTCGAGGCTCCGAAGAGGGAGTGTTTGGATTGGTCGATGGAGAACTCCTCGGTGATGCCGTTGGCGTAGGCGGGGTCGTCGTAGTCCCAGCGGGTTTCGAGTTCCTTCAGCGCGATGGTGTTGGGCCGGTCGCCATAGACCTTGTTGGTGGACATGTGGACGAACGGCGACTCCGGACAGGCCTGGCGGGCGGCTTCAAGGAGATTGAGAGTGCCGACGGCGTTGGTATCGAAGTCATCGAACGGGATGGCTGCGGCGCGGTCGTGAGACGGCTGGGCAGCGGTGTGGACGATGACGTCCGGTTTGAGCTGTTGGAGAAGATCAAGCACACCTTGACGGTTGCGGATGTCGAGTTCGTGATGGATGAAGGAAGAGCCCAAGCATTTCGCCAGCCGGCCTTGGTTCCAGCGGGTATCGCCCTGGGGCCGAAGAAGACGGCGCGCTGGTTATTGTCCACGCCGTGGATCTCCCAACCGAGGGCGGCGAAGTGGATGCAGACCTCGGAGCCGATGAGGCCGGAGGAACCGGTGACTAGGAGTTTCATGAGGAAGAAGCTAAAACACTGGAATGCTGAAAGTCTGACATGGGGATGCTAGAGGCTTCGCCGGACTTTTGAGACGCGATCAGTCGTTCTCAAGGCCGAGGGCTTTCGACCAGCTTAACCAGGTAGGTGTGAGATTGTGGTGGTCGAGAATTCCGTGGAAGTCCGAACGATCAAACCCCGGCAACGAAACCAGATGGACCACTCGGGCCCGGTCTTTCGGGCGGCCGACGGTGAGCGCGATGGCGGCAAGATGCTCGGGAGTCATGACCCGGACGGCATGGCCTTCCCACTCGATCCGTCGTGCATTCTCCAAAGCCTCGGTTTCAAGACCGGGACGCGCTGTCAGGAACTGGACGGGGTATCCATGAACGAGGAGTCCTTCTTCTTCAAACTCATCAAAGCCTCGTTCCGCAAGATAGTGGAAGATGGGGTCGAGCGAAACAAGAAGTGAACCTGAGGGAGGATTGAGGAAGACGAAGACATCAATGTCTCTGGTGGCAAGAGGTTCGCCGTAAAAGCCAACCGCTGTTGCGCCGCCCAAGCCATAGTTGGCGATGACACCGTCACGGACCAATATTTCGAGGATGTCGCAGACCTGTTGCATGGGAGCGAATTCGGGCAAGTTCGCGGGTTTCCTGAATCAGGCGACCCATGAGTTCAACTTTCTCGGCGATCGGCATTTCGATCTGGCGCTTCCGCCAATTCGGCTTGCCTCGGGAGATTTGTTGATCGGCTTTCACTCGGTGAGGGTAGCGCAGGGGACTGAGAGGGCAAAAGACGAAAAGGTCGGAAGGTCGGAAGGTCGGAGGCGGGACAAGTCGGAGGTCGGCTATGCCATTTTCAAGCTTGCGACTCCGTGCTGAGCAAGAGGCGGCGGACTTCGGGGAGGGCTCGGTCGAACGCCTCACGGAGTTCCTGGACATCGGGGATGCGGACGCATTGAAACGCGGCTTCCATCTGCCCTGAGGTGACTCCACCATGGCGGATGAGAAAGGCGATGTCATCCATGTCTTGAGGATCCTTGCCCCGCATCATTTTGGTGAGGATCAGGTCAATCGCATGGGGTCGGGATAGGCGCAAAAATCTTGTGACCGGATTCTTGATGGGAACGAGGAATTGCTGCCATTCCGGGCGGAGGAACACCTGATCCTCGCTGAAAAGATGCGTGATATAAAGACCCTTGGATTGGAGCCGGAGGTTGGTCCGCTCCTGCGCTTCCCAAAATTTCACGTCGGCGATCAATTCCGGAAGTTGGGAGAGGGTGATGATGGCATCGACGTCCTGAGTGGTGGCAAATTCGGCCGGCGCGTCATCGAAGCCAAGCGACAAGGCGGCCCTACCGTATAGCACGAGGGAAACCTCATGGTCCAGCTCGCGGTCCAGAGCGAGCAGGACTTCCGTGGGATTGTTAGTGCCGGTGCTCATGGGTTGCGGCCGGCCACCGGGCGGACCCACTTCATTTCGGGGCCCTTGCCGGAGCGGGTGAGCCCGGTCATGGCCACGAAGCGGGAGAGATGTGGGAGTCGGTCGGCCGGATGTGGGGAGGATTCCGGCAATCTTGCGATCAGTTCGTTCCAGAACGGATTCTCGGGTTCGGCCTGACGGCCACAGGTTGCAAGATGTCGAATGATGGATTCGGACCGCTCCCATTTCGCGAGTCGGGCGATGGTGTCGGGATTGTTGCCATCGGCGGCGATCATGGCCGCGCTCATGCGGAGGCGCTGCATCGAATAGGGCGCGGCGGGCGAGAGCAGTGCGACCGCAAGTTCTTCGTTGGTAAAGATATCGCGACCCGGGGCATCCTGAGAATCTGATCGCCCCGCCAAGGATGCGGCCGAATCGCCAAAAGGATCGTAGTAGCGCAGTCCCCGGGAGATTGCCAGCCGTTCCAAATCCTCGGAGCTGTTGATGCCAAGGCGTTTCGCTTTCAACAGGAGGGGTGAAAGGTGGTGGGTGGTGCCCAAACGCCTTGCCAAGGTGAGGGGCGGCCGCGCCCCTGGAGATTGAGGACTGGAGATGGGAGATGGCATGGGAGGCGGCTGTGCAGCAGAAATGGGGGGGGCGGAAGGTCTGAAGGTCGGGGAGGGAACGCGTGGGACTATACTGCCGCGCGTCATGATTTGTGAAATGGCGAAGCCGCAAAGGCAGGGACCGATCTCCGAGCGGTCCGGCGCGTGGCGCGAGAATGAAAAAGCGAATGTGCGGCGCGCTGGCTCCATTCATTCGCGGATCATTCGCA
>JBBSJY010000338.1:0-3474 GCA_038256845.1 Verrucomicrobiales bacterium
GCGAATGATCCGCGAATGAATGGAGCCAGCGCGCCGCACATTCGCTTTTTCATTCTCGCGCCACGCGCCGGACCGCTCGGAGATCGGTCCCTGCCTTTGCGGCTTCGCCTTTTCACAAATCATGACGCGCGGCAGTATAGACAGCGGCAATGCGGAGATGTGTAGAAAGATAAGGGCATCGCCCCGGGCTGTCGAATTCCGCCCCTTTGGGGGGCTGAAAAATTGCATTGCCTTTGCACAGATCCTGATGTGCGGCAGTATCACTAATCCGCCCCGATCTCGATCATCCTCACCGTGCACGGCGGCAGGTCCGGCAGTGCCAGTCCGTCCTCCGCGAGGCTCTCCCGCTCCGCTTCCGCGGTCCAGCCATCCTCCAGACGTTCGGCGAATGTCCACACGTCGTCGCGATCCCGACCCGTAAAGCCCCACGAGTGCTCGGGTATCCGCACCCGCACCCCTTGCAAGCATTTCGCCCCGTGGTAATTCGCAACCACGAGAAACGTTTGCCCGGAAGTCGCGTCATGCCGCAGGAAGGCATACACCCAGTGCCCCGAAACCGTCTCATGTCCCAGCCTCCCGAAGTTCGGGTTCGCCTGATTCACATGGTTCAATCCATAGAACTCGCCGTGAGTGAATGCCGCCGCTTGGGTCACTCCGATCATTTTCCCATACCACTCCCGCAATGACTTCCGGGCGGGGTCCAACTTTGCTCCGTCGTATTTCCCTCCGTTCACCCACGGAATGAAGGCGGGCATCGACCAATAATCGAAAATCGTCGTCCGTCCGTCATCTTTGCTAAAGCCCGCCTCACCATCACCCGGCTCGCCGACCTCCTGGCCGTGATAGATCATCACCGGTCCGCGGCTCATCGCGAACAAGACGCCCGTTGCGGGCTTCCCGGCCTTCATTCCATGGCCTCCCCAGTGATGCGGGTTCGCGAGGCGCACCTCGTCATGGTTTTCGGCATATCTAACGGAGTTATGGAAATGCTCGCCCTCGTCATAGATGGCATCGAGATCGTTCGCCCAGCTCCCGCCCTCATGGATCGCCATGGAGATCTTGTAGCCCGGATGCCCGTAAACCGAGTCGAATCCCGAGTCGATCAACTCCGTCAGGACATGCTCGTCCGTGAGTTTCTGCGGATCGTCATCGTACGCTTCCGCGGAAAAGAATACGTCGGGATTGCGTCCGCGCGCCCTGCGGATCAACCAGCGCCAGAACTCCATCGGCACGACGTGTGCCATATCCACCCTGAAGCCATCCACCCCCATTTCCTCCCAGTAGGCCATGATCTCGTCCATCGTCCGCCAGGTCTTCGGCACTTCGAAGAGCATCGCGTCCGGCCCCGGCAGGTGGGAGGTGTCGCGGCCGGTCGTGAAGTCATGGCCGAAATTCAGTTTCACCGTCTCATACCAGTCATGGATCGACGGTGCCCAGGAAATCACGTTGTTGCCGGTCACGCGGCCATGGTCGCTTTCCAGTTCGAAGAAGCTGTCGCAGCCAGGCAGTTCTTCCGTGGGCAGGCGCAACGGCGGTCCGCCACCCGGATGCTCTTCCCCGAGATAGAAGAAATGATTGTCGCGGTGGAAAAACTCCTCGCGATCGTCGCCTTCCCCGAACGAAAGCTCCGGCCTCACGTCCGACTGGTAGGAACGCGCCACGTGATTCGGCACGAAATCGATGAGCACCTTGAATCCATGCGACTTGCATCGCCCGACCAGCTCCCGGAATTCCTCGATCCGGTGCAAAGGATCATCCGCGTAATCAGGACACACGTCGAAATAATCGCGCACCGCATACGGGCTCCCCGCGAGACCTTTCAAAATATCGGGGTCGTCCGCCGGACGGCCGGGATAGGCGGTGCCGCTCGCCTGTTCCAAGACACCCGTCAGCCACAGGTGGGTGATCCCCAGGTCCCGCAAGGACCGCAAAGCGGCCGCGTTGATGTCACTGAATTTCCCGCAACCGTTCTCCGCAAGGGTTCCGTGGACCTTCCGCGTCCCGTTGGTATTGCCGAAGGTGCGGATCAATAGCTGGTAGATCACGGGCCGGGGCTGTTCCGGCATCTGGCTGCGTTCGCTCATCGCACCGACCCAAACACGGCGCCCCGTCCCGTGCAAAGCCGCGAATCACCCGCAATTCAATCGTCATCCCGATTCCGCAACTTCGCCCGCTCCTCGCGGATCACCGCCAGCGCATCGTAAAGGGCGAAAAGCAGGACGATCACCGTCAGAAATCCGCAGCCCGCCCACCACATCAGGAACCGCCACGGGTTTTGCTCCAGCCACCCGTCGATCACCCACAAGCCCGCCGCCATCATCAGCAGGGCGGTCATCACCATCCGGAACAGCACCTTCCGCCGCTCCTGACGGTCGTGCAGAATCATCCGCGCGAGGTTCTTCTGCGCCTCCCACCCGGGTTTCCGATCAGCCATTCGCCACTCCAACGCCCCCGCCACCTATCGCCAAGCGCGAACTCTCCGCCAATCCCAAGCACCGCGCACCGCCGCAACTCCTCCAAGCCGCTCTCTCATCCTCCGCGCCCAGTGGACAGTCGCAGGCCCCGCACGTTCCAGCGCCACTTACTGCCTCACTGAAGCGGATGCCGAGAATGACTTCCGGCCCCGGAGGAGAAAGCCAAGCGGCGGAACAAGGCAGGCGCGGGAAAAGCGACGCGACCGGTCGCTACGGGACGAAACCGCTCGATCCGCTCAATGTCTGATCGTTTTGACCCGATTTTCTGCCAGAGCGGAGCGTGAGGGAGATTGAGACCGAAATCGTTCTTCGAGCCGGTGGCAATTTGCTACGGGACGTGTTGCAAATCCCACCTCGGATCGATGGCCGCTGGAGGCATTTGCCTTCCAGGGCAAGGAAACCATGGATTCCAATCGTGGCCTGTTTCCTGCGATGCCTGAGATATGGAAAACCCAATATTCGCTTCAGAGGAAACCAGTTCGGCGTTCACTCCCTCCACCGGCTTCAACATTGCCGCGGCCTTTCCCGTAACCGACGAGATCGCCCGCAAGATGGCTCAGGCGAGGTGGCAGCGGCGATTCGAATGGGTGAACTCAAGCCCCGCAACCTTTCTCTGCATCGCTGCGGGTTTGGTGGGGGTTGCACTCGGCTCGCGGTTTTTCAGGTGAATCCTCCATCACCATGTTCGCCTTCTTTTCCAGCCGGATGGGATGCCTGGGTTCGCTCGTGGTATCGGTGATCGGAACCCTGATCCTGCTTGCCTTGATGAAAGGATGCCAAGGAGGGATGTAGCCGTTATTGTGGCAGGAGATTCCCGCGGCGCAAGAAGCCAAACAAACTACGGAGGATCGCGAGGATATCGCGCTAGTTCCCGGCTTTGGAGGCGGAGGGATCGAAAGGCTTGGGATCGGGTTGGGGTTCTTCGGATTTCATCGGTGTCTTGAGCGATTCGAGGTAGGCGATGATATCGCGGGTTTCCCGCAGACTCAATAGCCCGCCC
>JBBSJY010000339.1:0-3390 GCA_038256845.1 Verrucomicrobiales bacterium
CCTCGGCGGAGTCGCAACGTGGCGGCGGTTTTCAACCGCCATGCCAAGCACCATCATCACAACCGCCGCCGCCAGCATCTTCATCATCCTAGCCATCCTCCTAGCCCTGAAAACTGCCAGCACCTCCCATTTCACCACCCCAACAACCCTCTCCTTCAACGCCCCGGTCGTCCCTGCCGGTGAAGCCATTTCACTGAAAATCGCGAACCTCCCCGAATGGCAAGCCCGCACCGGATGGAACGTCTGGCTGCTCTTCCTCGCAGGAACTACCATAACCGTAGTAGGTCTTTTCAAAAAAGGCTTCGTCTGGAAATTCGCCGGCCTCGCCCTCGTCGCCGCATCTTTCCTTTCCATCCGTGGCGGCGCACCGCTGTTCTTCTTCATCCTCGCCCTCATCGCAATGGTCTCCATCCCGTGGCGGCGGATTATATCCGCCATGCCAAGACGAACAAGTCTCCCGCCCGCCGCGACCACCACGATACTCCTGCTCCTGGCTCTAGCCTCCCAGCTCCCCGCCCAGAATCTGAAACCCGCCGAATCCATCACCCAGACCTGGCAGATCAAGGACAACCGCCTCCTCGCCACCATGGACATCACCCTCCGCGCGGAAGACGGCGACCGCTTCCTTCTCCTCGATTCCGCCGCCACCCTCACCTCATTCACCGGCCAGGGACTAAGAATCACCAAGGAGGGGCTGCATCCTGCTGCCCCGGAAGCCGATCAGAAACCCCAGCGCAAAGAATCATACATCCTCACCGCCACCGCCTCCGGCCCCCTCACCGCCACGGCCACCTACGAGATGCCCCTCGCCTCCCCCGCCAATCCATGGGAAGTCCCCACCGGCCCCGCCGCCATGCGGAAAATCACCCTCCGCTACGACCAGTCCGGCTGGGAATTTGTTTCCGAAGCCGCAGCGAAAACCACCCCTCTCCCCGGCCTCAACGCGAGCGAATCCGGAGCCGTGATGTTCTTCGGCCCCGCCCATCCCGTCACCATCACCGCCCGCCCCGCACAGCGCGATATCGCTTCCGAAGAAACGAAATTCTTCGCCGAAGTCTCGAACCTTTTCCTCCCCGGCCCCGGCGTGGTCAACGCCCGCCACCACATTTCCATCCGCCCCACGCAAGGCCGGGTTTCCGACCTTCTCCTAAAAATACCCGCAGGCTTCACCGTCTCCGAAGTTGGCAACGGCCCGGTAGGCACCTGGCGTTTCGATCCAGCGAAACAAGAGCTCCGAATCCCCATCGAGCCTGCACAATCCGCCGCCTTCGATTTCACAATCAGTACACAGCAAGGAGCAGATACCCTCCCGGTGGAACTCACACTCGCGCCCGTCCGCGTGGAAGGCTCCGCAGGGGAGATCGGCTTCCTCGCTCTCGCCTTTGGTGGAGAAGCCCAACCCGAAGCCCTCCAGCCAACGAACCTTTCCCGGGTAAATCCCGAAGACTTCGACCGTAGTGGCGATCTTGGGTCGCCCTCTTCGATCCTCCACGCCTTCCGCTACGGCTCCGAGGATGCCTCCCTGAAATTGAACGTCACCGAGGTCGCGCCCGAACTCCGCTCCGAGACTTGGCAGCTCGTTTCCCTCGGCGACGACAGACTCGTCGTTTCCACCGACCTCTCCGTGAACATCACCCGCTCCGGCGTTTTCCGACTCGAAGTCGATATCCCGGAGGGCCTCGAAATCGAAACCGCCACCGGCGAGGGACTGAACCACTGGACGGAATCCACCACCGATGGCAAACGCCTCCTGATCCTCCACCTTTCCGGAAAAACTATCGGCAAACGCGATTTCAACATCACTCTAACAGGCCGTCCGCCCGGCGCGTTGGACGACTGGCAGGTGCCACGCATCGCCCTCCGCGATTCCTCACGGGAAACCGGCATCGTCACGATCGTTCCCGACCGCGGCCTCCAGGTCCGCGCCGTGAACCGCAAAAACATCTCCCAAATCGACCCCAGGGAGCTCGGGGGTAGTGGTGACCTTCGGTCGCCACAACCCGAGGCAACCAAAGCCGCCACCCGCCCCGGAGCCCTGGCCTACCGCATCCTCCAATCCGATTGGTCCCTAGGCCTAGCCATCAGCCGCCTCGACCCATGGGTCACCGCAAAGGTTTTCCACGAGACCACCCTCCGCGAAGGCCAGACGCTCACTCGCGTCGCGATCTCCTATAAAATCGAAAACGCAGCCCTCAAAGCCCTGCGCATCCGCATCCCCGGCCTCGATGAAACCGCCGCCTCCACCGTCCGCGCCACCGGCGAAGCCGTCGCGGATCTCGTCCCGGTTGAGGGCGACTCTGGCGAGGGTGGAGGACTCTATGAAATCCGATTCCAACGCGGCATCGCCGGGGAAACGGCTGTCGACGTGGAATACCAGCAGACCACCAAGGACGCCTCCACTGAAAACATCGCGGCCATCACCCTGGAGCAAGTACGCCAGCTCTCGTACTTCGCGGCCATCCGTGCCGGTGGACGGTTGGAACTCGATGCCACGGAAATCCCCCGCGGCTGGCAGCGCGCCGACTGGGCTGTCGTCCGCTCCGCCATCGGCCAGGCCGCTGGCAACACCGCGCCGCTCCTCCTGTTCCGCGTTGCCGATCCAGAAGCGCCGCTCCCCGTTTCCATCAAACGCCACGAACTGGAAAACCTTGAAAAACTCCGGGTTTCCAAAGGCAGCCTCACCACCCTCCTTTCCCCGGTTGGGAATTCATTGACCGCAGTGGAACTGAAAATGCAGGTGACAGGAAAGAGCACACTTCGGCTCAAGCTCCCGGAGGGATCGGAACTCTTCAACGTGCTCGTGAACGACGAAGGGGCCACCCTCGTCCGCGAAAAAGGCGAATGGCTCTTCTACGTTTTCCCCTCCCCGGAGCCGGACCAGCCCGCATCCGTCCGCTTCGTTTATTCCACGATGGATGGAAAGGGCGGTCGCTTGCAAGGTCCCGTGCTAAACGTCCCGATGGAAAACCTTACCTGGCGCGTCCTGATTCCTGAGGGCTTTGAAATGACAGGCCACGGCGGGGATTTCGATCTGAAGAACGAGGAAAATTACAGCTCCTTCGGTCTTGAGGATTACAAATCCATGGCCTTCAGCAAAAAGCAGAGCGACTCCCAAAGTGCCGTCGCCCTGCTCGACCAGGCGAACACCTGGCTGGCCGCAGGTGATCAGGAAAAAGCCTCCCAGGCATTTTCCAATGCCGTTCGCAGTAACCAGCTCGACGCAGCATCCGGCGAAGACGCCCGCGTCCAGCTCCGTGAACTCAAGACCCAGCAAGCCGTCCTCGGACTTAACACCCGCCGCCAGAAACTTGCCATCGACAACCGGGTGGCGGGCCAGCAGGAGAACGCCCAACTCGAGCGCGCCGCCGAGGCCAACCCGGTTTTCAAAGG
>JBBSJY010000340.1:0-3380 GCA_038256845.1 Verrucomicrobiales bacterium
AACGGAGCGTCATCGGGAATCTGAATCGGGGAGGCCATCGCTCGTTGTGGGTCCGGACGGTGCCGGGCTGCGGAACTTGGGCGCTCGCGGCAACCGGTTCAAGCCCGGATCATGCCAAAATCGCGGGATTCAGCGGGTCCGGCAACTGGCTTGCCGATGCCTTGGGCAGCGTCAGGAGTATTTGAGGTCACGCGAGGGATCGAGCTCGAAATCCAGAGAGAACTGGTTGCAGGTGTGCGGCTTGATGTATTTCTCTACGAATTTCAGGTGGAACGGATCATCGAGAGTGATTCTCAGTTTGTCCTTGGATTCCACCTCGATGGTGCAGAAAAAAGACCACTGGGAGGTGGGGTCGACGTTGCGGCCCGACCGAACGCTCAACACCTCGGGAATTTTCAGAAGGAGGCTCCTGCTGCCCCGGACCAGTTCTTCAAGAACCGCCGTCTCCGACCCGGGAACGAGTTCGTAAAAGACGACATGGTAAATCATAAGCGGGAGCTCACGATTTCCAGTTGAGCGCGCCTTTTTTCAGGGCGTAGACATAGGCGAACGCGAGAATCCCGGCGAACCCTGCCATGCTAACCAAGGGGGCCGGTCCTTGCGCGGTCAGGTCGCGGAACTGGACCGCCCACGGATACATGAAGACCACCTCGATGTCGAAGATCACGAAAAGCATCGCCACCAGGTAGAACTTGACGGAAAAGCGCGGCGCACCCTCGCCGATGGGCAGCATCCCGCACTCGTAGGCACTGTCTTTGATCGCGTTCCGCGTGCCCGACCGGCCGAAGACGACGCTCAGTGTCAACGTGACGACTGCGAAGCCGATGGCGATGAGCACCTGGAACAAAACGGGAAGATAATCTTGCGGCATTTGGGTGGCGGGTGGCGGCCATGCTTTTAGTGGCCGACATCACCGGTGGGTAGAAAAAAAAGCCCGCGCCTTGTGAAAGGCGCGGGCTTTTGAATCTCAGGTCCCGGCAATTATGCCTCTTCCTGGGCGGCGGCTTCCTGAGCTGCCGCATAAGCGCTGGAGGCTTCGTGGACGCGGGCGGTGCCCTTGTATTCCTTGCCAATTTTTTCAACCAAGCCACGGGTGACCAAGTTCTGGAGTTTTTCATAGGCACGGAGCCGCAGCATTTCTTCGCCGCCGCTTACCGCGTTTCGTTGTTTGAGATTTTCGAAAACCCGCTCGAAAAGGTCGTTGAAGCCAAATACCTTTTTCTCGGAAAGGACATTTACAAGCTCATCGGTGACATGATCGGGAAGCCGGCGCGAGAACCGGGTGCGTTTCGTGGTGGTTGCCATAACGAAGGGATACTACCACCCTCCGTTACAAAAGCGACCCAAAAAAAAGCGGATGATCCAAAGCAGTCATTAATATTCTGCAAGAACTAAATAAGAAGAAACCCGTGAAAGTTTGTCCTCCCTCTTCAGAAGCCGGCTTGACAGGGGACCATTTTTCGCCAGTCTCCCCGCCCCGGCGCGTCGGAAACGTGTCGGCCTACCGCATTCCCATGAAAAAGGACCTTCATCCGAAATACAACCCGGTCGTCTTCGTTGACATGACCACCGGCAAACGCTTCGTCACCCGCTCGACCAAGACCTCCGACAAAAAAGAGGAGATCGACGGCGTGGAACACAGCCTGATCTCCATCGGCATCACCTCCGATTCCCACCCGTTTTTCACCGGCCTCGCCCAGTTTGTGGACACCGAAGGCCGCATCGACAAGTTCCAGAAGCGCTTCGGCGCCGTCCGCCGGGTCGGCAAGCCGAAAGCGGAGTGATCCGCCGGAACCTTCCCGATTTCTCCAAAACGCCCGCCCGCCTCACCGCGGCCGGGCGTTTTGCTTGGAGCGAAACGGAGGGGCAGCCTGTCCTGTGCCGCTGGACTACCACGACTGGATGATCGCCGGGGACCTGATTGGCATGTTGGGTAGCAAGGACGTTGCCGAAGCAGCCGCAGCCCGGAAGCACCTCGACGGTCTCGTCCAGCTCGCCGACTTGTATCCGAGCAATATTTTCTTCCCGAAACCGGAGGAAGGCGGCGGCGACCTCCTCCTGTCCCTGCCGCCCGGCCGTTCGCGCGATGTCCTCTCCCGCACGTTCGCGGCCCGGTGGCTGGAGTCGGACATTCCCGCCGCCCGTGCATGGATGGAAAACCTGCCCACGGATCAGCGCGATGCCGTGCTGCTGGATTTTTTCCGGCAGGCGCTGAGTCCGTTTTCCACTTCCCGGGCCCGACCTCACGCTGCCGCCGCTGCTTGGATCCAGAACGAAGCGAGCCCCGCGGACCGCGCCCGCTGCGGCCCCGCGCTGGTCGATTGGATGGCGCGCGAGGATCCGGCCGCCGCCCTCGCATGGGCTTCCGAAAACCTGTCTTCCGGGCCGCTTGCCAACGCCACCGCTTCGGTGGTTTCGAAGATTTTCGCCAGCGATCCCGATCAAGCGCGCCTCATCGTGGAAGCACTTCCTCCGGGAAACCTGCTGCACCGCGCCGCCGCGGAAGTCGCGAAGGCGTGGAGCGCCATCGACCCCGCGGCCGCGGTTGCGTGGTGGCTTTTGCAGGCCGATCCCGCGGAAGCCGCCCGCAGCGGTGGCGTTTCCATTGCCGGACAACTCGGCAAGCTGTGGTTTGAAAGCGATCCCGACTCGCTGCGCGCCCGCTTGGCCGATCCCGGTCAGCCCGCTTTCCCTGCCGGTTTGGCCTACTATGCCATTGACGGGTGGACCGGCAGCGATCCCGCCTCCACGCTCGGCTGGGCCATTTCGCTGCCTCCCGACCGACGGGACGCATTGGTCCAAGCCACTTACAGCGAGTGGGCCCGTCAGGATTACGCCGCCGCAGCTGCCGCCCTCGTTGCCAAGCCGGAAATCGCCCCCCAGTCAGCCCGCTCCGTCGCCTCCAGATGGTTTGAGCGCGATCGCGACGGCTCCATCAAATGGGCCGCTTCCCTGCCGCCAGGACCTGCCCGCACGCACGCACTGGCCGGCCTCAAATCCAAGGCCGATTTCGAAGTCCAGCTCGGCGGAACGTTTCCGCCCGCGCTTGAAAAGCTGCTCGATTGAGCCCGCACCGGCGAATGGCTTGCCTCCGGAGTGGCGAACTCCAATGTTCCGGGCGTGCTCGCGAGACGAATCATTCCCTGCCTGGATGTCACGGACGGCCGCGTGGTCAAGGGCGTCAACTTCGTCGATCTGATCGATGCCGGCGATCCGGTGGAGTGCGCGCTGGCCTACAACGCGCAGCAGGCGGACGAGCTGGTGTTCCTCGACATCACCGCCTCTTCCGACAACCGCGCGACGATGGTGGATGTGGTGCGACGGACGGCCGAGCATTGCTTCATCCCGCTGACGGTCGGCGGCGGCATCCGCAGCGTGGA
>JBBSJY010000341.1:0-3348 GCA_038256845.1 Verrucomicrobiales bacterium
CCATCCGCCTATCTCGCGTCCAAGATTGCGTTTCTCGCCTGCCTTGTGATCGCACAGTCGCTCTGGATGGCGTTTTTCGTCAACCTCGTGGGCACATTCCGCGGCGATTTCATGGAACACGCCGGATTCTTGCTATTGATCAACGCCTCCATGACGGCGATCTGCCTGGCCATCTCGTCGCTCATGCGCACTGCGGAACAGGCTTCGCTGCTCTCGATTTACCTCGTGGGTTTCCAGCTCCCGCTTTCGGGTGCCGTGCTAGCCCTTCCCGAAAACATCGAGGTTTTCACCCGTCCGTTCATTTCCGCCTATTGGGCATGGTCCGGGTCTGTCGAAGCTCTCCAGGCACAGGTCCATGAGGCGGTGAAATCGGTCATCGATACCAGCCTGTCCTCTCAAACCGCCTCCCTCTACACGCTCGGCGCACACATCGTCGTTGCGCTCATTGCCGCATGGATCGGAGCCCGCCGTCCGCAGTGGGACTAGCCCAATTCCCTCTCGCACCCATTCTTTCCAGCGGGTATGTTTTCCCGGAACCCCAACCCCATTTCCACCATGGCACGTCGCGCCAGCTCACGTCTCCACCCAGGCCTCATCATTGGTGCCGCCGCCGCCATCATCATCGCCATCGTTGCGGGAAAATCCCTGATCGCTGGAAAATCCGCCGGATTTGCAGATGGCCAGCCGCTCCGCGTCGAAGAATTTCTCGAAAACGGCAATAGCCTCCGAGACAGCGAATACATGGTCGAGGGAGAGGTCGACGAGAAATTCTTCCGCTCCGCCAACCGCGGCCAGATCATCAGCCTCCGGGTTTCGCCCTCTGGCGGCGACGACGAGTTCATACCCATCGAGATCACCCCGGAGTTCACCGGCATGAACATCGAGCGGCAACAACGCTACTCTTTCAAGATCCGCATCCGTGATGGTGGCATCCCAGTCGCCACCGGCATCAACCGTCTCTGATTCCCCACTGTGAAAACCCGCTCCATTCTCGCCCTCTGCCTCTCCGGTCTCATCCTGCCCGCTGCCGCACAGGTATACACACCTCCCGCAACCGGTGAAACCCGGCCCGATCCGCCCGATCCGCCAGTTGATACCGCTGCCGCGCCTGCTTCCGACTCCTCCTCCCCCGGCCTCCTTGGGCAGGATGTTCCCATGCTCGACCCTTCCGCCGAGACGATCACGGTCGGCGGCGTTGCCATCCCCCTTGGCGACAACCGCCTCCTCAAAGCCCGTTTTGAGAAATATCTCAGCCAGCCCCCCGAAGACGGCGAAGCCGCGGCCGAATATCGCGCCACCATCGGCGAGATTCTGGATACCGTCTCCCCATTCCGCTCCGAAGGCCCCGATCTTTACGCCGCTTTCCGCCTCCTTCCCCGCGCCTCCACCTATCCAGGCGACGCCAATCTCTGCAAGTCCCTCGCCGAGTCCATTTACATGGCCACCCTCGCCAAACGGGACGTCAACGGCCTCCAGCGACTCAACAAATCCATCGAGGACGAAAAAAAGAAAATCATCGCCGAGGCCGATTGGCGCGCCCGCCACGAACGCGCCCAGACCCTCGGTGAATCCCGACCCGCCAATGGCGAAGGCGAGCCCCAGCAGGCCACCACCCCCGTCCCCGGTCTGGGCGGCGGCGGAGCCGGTCAAGGCACCAACTCCCTCCGCTATGCTGAGAACCTCCGCCGCATCGCCGAGATCGAAGTCCTCAAGAAAGCCAACATCGCCCGCACCGAAGCCCAGACGATCCAGACCAAAGCCCAATATCAGGTCAGCATGATCCAGTGGTTCATCCAGCGCCGCTACGAACACGTCCTCATGGCATCTCGATTCTACAACCAGATCTGGAAAGATGGCGACTCCACCCTCCGCATCAACGAAGACTCGGATGTCTCCAAACTTTTTTCCCAATCGGTGGGTGTTTCCCCCACCGTTGCGTCCCTCGATTCTCTCTCCAACGAAGCCATCCGCGAGGTCGAAAAATACGTGGAGGCTTTCGATATGCTTCTTGATCGCGGTGATCTCCACTCCGCCTCCCAGCGCCTCATGGAAGCCTATGCGCTTGGGGAGTATCTCGCGCCCGTGGCAACATTACCCATGGAAAAAAAACGCCGCGTCCTTGAATACGTCCGCGACCTCCACGAACTCTACGGCACTCTGCAGGCCCGCGATTACACCAAGACCGCCACTCTTGCCGCCCGGCTCAAGGAAAACGCGAAAGACTTCCCCTCCTCAAAAGTAGACAGCGCCATCGCCGGCTACACCCTTGCCTCCGATCTCGCCATCGAGGAAGCCAAGGCCCACCTCCTTGCCCGCGAAAACGACAAAGCCGCGCAGAAGATCAAATCCGCCACCGAAATCTGGCCCACCAATCCCAAGCTCGCGGAGTTCCGCCAGCTCGTCAGCCAGTCCGGCGGGATCGTGACCGCCCGCAACGACTTCGACCGCCTCCTCTCCGAACAAAACTATCGCGAGATCGCTCGACGCCAATACGAATTCGCCCCCGCCATCCAAGGGGACGCCACCCGCGAGGATGCCTTCAAACAAATCATCAACAACCTCACTCGAATCGAAGCCGCCCTCGGCAAGGCCGAGGAGTTCAATAAAGTCGGTCAAAGCTATGCCGCCTGGGAACAACTCCAGGAAATGCGCGAGCAATTCCCCGACGACCCCAAACTTGGCCGCGAGCTTGAGCTCCTCGCTCCCAAAGTAGCCGACTTCACCCTCGCCCTCGACAAAGCCCGCCAGTTCGAAAATCGCACGCCCCCTCAGACCGGCAGCGCCTTATCCTGGTACCTCAAAGCCCGTAGTCTCCACCCGACCAGCGACCAGGCGGACGCCGGAATCCAGCGCCTTGTCAAACAGATTCTCCCCGGAGACGGCGCCCAAGGAGGCGAGTAAGAACCGGACCAGCGGGAGGAACGTCTCGATGTGCTGCTCGGCAACTTCGCGAGGCACGACCTCGATCCGGCTGCTTACGAATGGTACAGCGATCTGCGGAAATACGGCTCGGTCCCCCATGCGGGCTTCGGCCTGGGGTTCGAGCGCATGCTGATGTTCGCCACCGGCATGTCCAACATCCGCGACGTCATCCCCTTCGCGCGGACACCAGGCAATTGCGGGTTCTGAATCCCTGAGCAATCCGGGGCTTCCGGCATGGCGGGACGCCGCAGCCCGCGGTTCCGCTCCGGGGCCCAAAAAAGTGCCCGGCCCCGATTTCTCGGGGCCGGGCATATACCTGGCGACGACCTACTCTCACAGGACCTGTCGTCCAACTACCAACGGCGCTGCGGCGTTTCACTTCCGGGGTCGGTATGGGACCGGGTGGTTCCACCCCGCGCGGGTCAC
>JBBSJY010000342.1:0-3338 GCA_038256845.1 Verrucomicrobiales bacterium
CGATGGATTTGCGGTGCATCTCAAGCCGCTCGAACAGCTTCTTGCCTTTTGCGGAGATCTCGGGGTCGGCCAATCCTTTTCTGCCTCCGGAGGGAATTGCCTTTCCGATATAGATCGGGACGGTGGGGCCGTCCTCGCCGCGATTCAATTCCCCGAGCTTGGAATATGGTTCGTAACTTCCGGTGTAGTAGATGACGTAAATGCCTGCTCCTTCGAAACTCATGATGGAGCCGAGGGGGACTGGTTCCTGCTTCGTCAGGGAATCCGCGACGCTTTTGCCGAGGTTCTCTTTCTCAAGAGGATTGTAGGGCTTCATTGCTGGAAGTTTGGGACTTCTTCGGCGCTTGTCCAGCAAGGGCTTTCGCGACGGATCTGCCGACGATCTCCGCGAGCTTCACGGGGACGGCGTTGCCGAGCTGGCGCATGGCTTCGGTCCAGCTTCCTAGGAAGACGTAGTTGTCGGGAAAGGTTTGGACGCGGGCGCTTTCGCGGACGGTGAGGTAGCGGACGGTGTCATCGGGATAGAGGATCATGTTCTCTCCGCCAGGGACGCCGTGGGCTCCGGCTTTGAGGGCTTTGGCGGGTCTATCCAATGGGCTGCCGGTGTGGCCGGGGTAGGATTTCGCGCCGTTCTGGAGGATGTGGTTTTGCCACTTCTTCGGTGCTTTGGCGGAGGGTGCGGGGAGATCGCCGATGGCATCCTGGAGTGGAACCCATGGGGAAATTCCCTTGAGGCGGGTGTCCCCTACCCCTCCGGCTTTCGCGTGGAGCTTGGCGAGGCGTTCGCCTTCCATGTGGGTGGGTTTGGGGAACGACCAGTCGGTGGTGAGATCGGAGCGGAAGCCGATGAAGAAGACCCGGTGCCTTTGCTGGGGCACTCCGTAGTCGGCGGCGTTCGCCTGATGGATGTGGACGCGGTATCTGAGTTCCTTGCGGGATTTGCCGCTCCGCTCCTTTTGGCGCTGGAGGCGGGCGAGGTTCTGATCCCAGCTCGCGTTCTCGGTGAGGGGAAATTCGGGAAACTCCATCTGGAGGCGGATGTATTCCACGTAATTCGAAAAGGCGGGTCTCAGCAAGCCGCGGACGTTCTCGAAGATGAAGGCACGCGGCTGAACCTCGGCGACGGCGCGGATCGCCTGGGGGAACATGTCCCGGACATCGTTCATCCCCGCCGCCTTGCCCCCATGGAAAACGGCTGGCAGGGCGGGCCGCCCGCCACCAGATCCACCCCGCGATACTTCCGGAAATCCACGTCCCTCACATCCGCCCGGGAAATTTCACAACCGTCCAACGACTCCTGCCCCATCTTCTGGTTGTAGCGCAGGGTCTCGACGGCGGAAGCGTTCCATTCGTAGAGGGCGCGGTGCTGCAAGCCCGCCGCGTGAAGCCCTAGCGCCAGACCTCCGGCACCGGAGAAGAGTTCGATGGATTCAAATTGTTTCATGGGTTCTTTTGAACAGTTTTTGGGATTCTTGTCAAGTCGGTCGGTGGAATCGGATGACACTGAAAGTGGTGGGCAGATCGGCGGCGAAGCCGGTGGGGAGCACACGCGCCGCCGCGTGTTCCGGGCTGCGCCCTCGCTGCCCGGCGGCTGGATTCAAGGTTTGCACCGCGTTGGGATATTGTGTCGGCGCTGCCAGGAGGTTCGAGCGCGTTTCCGGCGAGGGCGCCGCAAACAACACGCGACGGCGCGTGTGGTCCCCTTTTCCACCCCCTCGAATTGCTTTGCGGAAAATCCCGGCACATCCCCCGTCGGACACATTCCAACCCGGCCGGTTCTGGCGCAAGGTTGCACACGCGTGCCTGTCGTTCTCCACATGCGCCAATGCCTCAAACCCCGCCATCTCCAGCCCAAGCGCCTGCCCTCCGGCTCCGGAACGGATCTCGATGCAGGTGGGGGTTGATCGGGTTTCGTTTCATGGGTTCTTCCGAACAGTTTTTGGGATTCTTGTAAGTGTCACGTTTCTGATTCGGCAACGCCCACTAACTGAGAAATACATTACAGCTACTCGATTCCAACCCGCAAGGCTCGCATGCTCCAGAGATCCCGCGCGGCAGCGGCATTCCCACGCATTCGCCGGGCTCCATCTTTTCTCGTTCCGGAAAATCTCTCCCTGTCGGAGTCGAAGATCTCATTAACGAATTCCTTGCTCCCGATCACCGCACCGTCCGTAAAATACCTCACCCGATGCCTCAGCATCTTCCCCATCGAAAGATCCGGCAGGTAGCGGTGACTTTCAGTCGCCTCCCCTTCTCCTCCCTTCATCCCAGCCAAAGCCTCCGCCTCATTCATCCCGTCCGCCGCACAACTCTTCCTTGAAGATTGGGTTTTGGAGTTTGAAATTTTCCGCTCCAGCGCGATCCCCAGCAAACGCCGGTATCTCCGCGAAGCATCCTTCCATCCAGCAACATCGATCTGGTCTCTGGCCTCTGGATTCTGAATTGCTAGAATCAGCCCGATCCTGGCTTTCTTCCCGTTCCCTTTAGCGCCTCCACCAACAGCCTCCCCGTAACTGCTCCAGCGATACTCCGCCGGATCCTCCACCATCCCCGCTCGCACCGGATTGAGATCAATGTAAGCCGCCATCGTCCGCGCCGCCGTCCCGCTCTCCACGATCACGCTCTTGAACCTTTGCTCCCACAGGGTTCCCGTCCGCTTGTGCCGACCGTTGAACCACTGGGTGAAGCGCTGCAAAAGCCCTTTCATGAATTCCCCAAGATCATGCATCCTGTAGGTGAAACGCCCTTTGATCTCCTCAACACGCTCCGGATTCCCCCCTTCCAAGCCACCCTCGATCCGTGCCGCATCCAACTGCCCGGCCACATCCGCCACGAAGGCTTCTCCGTAGATCGCCGACAGCCGCTTGAGGAAAACGCCGTCCGAAATCCCATCCTGCGGCATAGCCGGAACCTCCAGGAGAATGTGTATGTGATTGCACATCAGGCAGTAGGACAGAACCCGGCACCCCGTGAAATTCTCCATGATCCGCATCAAGGTCCGAAACCTCTCCTTTTCCTCCACCCCAAAGGCAAACCGCCGATCAACCACCCGCGAAATGCAGTGGTAAATGGCCGGTTTCGTCTCCGAATCCTTCCAGGGGGCGATCCACCGTGCGCGTCTCATGCCTCAACCTGAAATGTTCGCCCGTACATGTCTAGCGAATTCTCCGCATAAGGTCTGTCCCTTTGCGATAAATGGATCGGTGTGGAAAAGTCCGGTGAAAAATCCCGTGCTGCTAGCACTCGGTAAGCTCTGAGCGACACGTGGTGAAGCCTGTTTTCCAAGGGTGAAAGGAAGTCAGAATTGGCTACCCTACCCGGGAAATCCTCCTTTCCGC
>JBBSJY010000343.1:0-3337 GCA_038256845.1 Verrucomicrobiales bacterium
CATCGATCAGGAGATCGGCCTGAGCCACGGATGGTCCAAGAAGCCCGACGAATACCGCCGGGAGGATACGGGTTTTCACAATTGAATAGGGTTTATGGGTTTAAGAAAGATCACTCTTTGACATTCACACCCCATTTTCCGCAAGAAAAAAAAGACCTGTCGTGAAGAAATTCCGCGCTTCGCGCCGGCCGCCTTCCGATTTGGCATTCCACGTGACCCTCCCATCGGCCGATCACCCTTTGATTGGGAACGAAATCCGCAGGTCGTCTCTGTTTGAACCGATGGGTGGGATGATGCGCCCCGCGCGGGCACGCACCCTCCCGTCGATTGCCTATGAAGCGTCTTTGCCGCAGCAGGCTTTATACTTTTTGCCGGAACCGCAAGGGCAGGGCGCGTTGCGTCCGGTCGTTTCGATCGAGAAGCTGGGTTTCCGCTTCGGGAGATTCAACTTGAGTGCGGAACCCTCTGGGGACGGCACGGTGGAAGGATCGAGGTTTCCGGAGCTGCCGGAGATGCCGACGTTGTCCCGCGTGAGCGCCTCCTCGCCGCCCTGCAATCGCTGGGGCGCGCTGTGGAGTTGCTTGAGGAATGCCTCGAGATTCGCGGCGGAGCGGAAGAGGTTCTGGAGGGCCTCCTGCTTGATGGAATCCATCAGGGTGACGAAGAGGTTGTAAGCTTCGTTCTTGTATTCGATGAGCGGATCCTTCTGGCCTTGGGCGCGGAGGCCGACGCCTTCGCGGAGCGCGTCCATGTTGTAAAGATGCGCTTGCCACTGCTTGTCGATGGCGACGAGAACCATGCGCCGCTCTTCCTGGTCGAGCACCTCGGGAGGCAGGCCGCCGACGCGGACGTCGTAGGCCTCTTTGACCTTGCCCACCAGGAAGTTTGAAATCTGGTCGGGCTGGCGGGTTTCGAATTTCATCTCGTCCGCTGTGACACGGATGGGCAGGGTGGAGTTCACCCAATGGAGGAGTTCGTTGTAGTCGGGCGAATCATCGTCGCGTTCTTCGAGATATTCGGTGACCTTGGCGGGGATGGTTTCCTCGATGATTTCGAGAACGAGATCGCGCGGGGTCTCGGTGGTGAGGACTTCGTTGCGGTAGCCGTAAACGACCTCGCGCTGCTTGTTCATCACGTCGTCGAAATCGAGCACGCGCTTGCGGCCGGTGTAGTTGCGTTGCTCGACGCGCTTCTGTGCGGTTTCGACCGAGCGGTTGAGCCAGGAGTGTTCGAGCGCCTCGCCTTCCTTCATGCCGAACTTCTCCATCATGGAAGTCATCCGATCGGCGGCGGCGAAGTTGCGCATCAGATCATCTTCGAACGAGATGAAGAACTGCGAGCGGCCGGGGTCGCCCTGGCGGGCGCAGCGGCCGCGGAGCTGGCGGTCGATGCGGCGGGACTCATGGCGTTCGGTGCCAATGACGAACAGCCCGCCGACATCGGCGACGCCCGGGGAAAGTTTGATGTCGGTGCCGCGTCCGGCCATGTTGGTGGATACCGTCACCGAGCCGGTGTGGCCGGCGCGGGCGACGATTTCGGCTTCCTGCTGGTGGAACTTCGCATTCAGGACCGCATGCGGGATTTTCGCGCGCTTGAGCATGCGGGCGAGCGTTTCCGACGATTCGACGGAGGCGGTGCCGACGAGAACCGGCTGACCTTTGGCATGGGCTTCCTCGATTTTCTGAATGACGGCGTTGAACTTCTCGCGGCGGGTTTTGAACACCTGGTCGTTCTCATCGACGCGCACATTGGGCGCGTTGGTCGGGATGGGGAGGACGTCCAGCCGATAGATGTCATGAAACTCGGCGGCTTCCGTTTCCGCGGTGCCTGTCATGCCGGCCAACTTCTCATAGAGGCGGAAATAATTCTGGATGGTGATGGTGGCGAACGTCTGGGTCTCTTTCTCGATGGCGACGCCCTCCTTGGCCTCGACCGCCTGGTGGAGGCCGTCGGACCAGCGCCGTCCGGGCATTTCGCGGCCGGTGTTGTCATCGACGATGATCACCTTGCCATCCTTGACGACATATTGGACGTCCTTCTCGAAGATACAGTAGGCCTTGAGGAGCTGGGAGATGTTGTGGATTTTCTCCGCCTGCGCATCCATGCGGACCTGCGCCTGATCCTTGGCCTTGATCTTTTCTTCTTCCGAAAGCGAGAGGTTGGTATCGATATCGGCGAAGAGGGTGCCCAGATCGGGGAGGGTGAAGGATTCGGGCTCGTTGGGGGAGAGGAACTCGCGGCCCATTTCCATGAGGTCGGCGTCGTGGCCTTTCTCATCGATGGTAAAGAAGAGCTCCTCCTTGATGGCGAAAAGCTCCTTCTTCTGTGCGTCCTGATAGAAAGAAAGCTCCGTTTTCTCGATGAGGCGGCGGATGTCCGGCTCTTCCATGAAGCGCATGAGCTGGCGGTTCCGCGGCTGGCCGAGCTTGATCTTGAAAAGGCAGCGCCCGGCTCCGGCCATGTCGCCCTCCTCGATCAGCTTTTTCGCCTCGGCGGCGAGGTCGTTGCAGAGTTGGGTCTGGCGTTTGACGAGCTGCTCGACGAGGGGCTTGTATTTGTCGAACTGGTGGGAGGATTGCTGGGACGGGCCGGAAATGATGAGCGGCGTCCGTGCTTCGTCGATGAGGATGGAATCGACTTCGTCGATCAGCGCGAGGTAGTGGCTGCGCTGGACCTGCTCGTCCTTCGTCGAGGCCATGCCGTTGTCGCGCAGGTAGTCAAAGCCGAATTCGGCGTTGGTGCCGTAGGTGATGTCACAGGCGTATTCCGCCCGGCGTTCCCATGGTGGCATCTGGTTCTGGATGCAGCCGACGGTGAGGCCGAGGAATTTGTAAAGGGAGCCCATCCACTCCGAGTCGCGTTTTGCGAGGTAGTCGTTGACCGTGACGATGTGGACGCCAAGTCCGGTAAGGGCATTGAGGTAGACCGGCAGGGTGGCGGTGAGGGTTTTGCCTTCGCCGGTCTGCATTTCGGCGATCATGCCGCGATGAAGGGCGGCGCCGCCGAGGAGCTGGACGTCGAAGTGGACCATTTCCCAGTCCACCGGCTGGTCGTTCATGACGATCTGGGTGCCGCAGAGGCGGCGGGCGCCGTTCTTCACCACCGCGTAGGCTTCGGGGAGAATCTGTTCGAGGTAGCGGGCCCTGGATTTGGAAAAAGCCCCTTCGATTTCGTGGAAGGCAGCCTTGGCGGCTTCGATGGAAGCGGGGGTGGGATCAATCTTGGCGGGGAGGTCGGGAAACTCCTCGCGCAGGACGGCGAGGCGGGCATCGAGGGCCTCCGCCGTCTCGCGCAAATCCTGCTCGCCCATCCGCTCGACAAGCGGTTTCGCCGGGGC
>JBBSJY010000344.1:0-3332 GCA_038256845.1 Verrucomicrobiales bacterium
GATCCACGGCAGGTGAAGGGCGGGCGGGATGCCGGCGAGGATCTGGGTGGAAAGCCATTCGCGTCAGCTTAAGGCCATGATGCCTGATTCTATGGGGGATTTGCGGGTTCGCTTGTCCCGCTGGACATGCCTCCAATCTGGATCAAAGGCTGCCACCTCCGCGAGTGTGCCGGCTTTAATCAGGCGCACCGCCAGCAGGTCATATAGCTTCTCGTAGCTCAGTCTCGCCCGTCCCACCACGCCTCCGATTCTTTGCGCGATTTTCATTCCGAGCTGGTGGGCGATCATTGCCGCAAGGACTAGTGCCTGCATGTGATGTTCGCCGCTCTTGCGGTTCAGAGCCTTGCCAAGGTTGAGCGCTTGCTTCCATGCGCGGAACTGGATTTCCACCGCCCACCGGGCGCGGTAAATGGCGATGAGCTGGCCAACACTCGCTTGCTCCTTGCTCAAATTAGTCAGCATGAGATGCCAGCCATCACGAATCAGACCCACGGGACTAGGGGTTTTCCCGCACTCCCGCGCTTTCTTGCGTCGTTCCGCCCGCCGCGCTGCGGCGACTTCCGGAGCCGCCCGCATGGCGACGAGGCGACATTTCTTCCCTTGTTCCCCGACGGTGGCTTCGGTGTCGATGATATCTCCACTAAAGGTTTTGAGAAATCTCTCCAAGGTTCGGCCGCTTGCGGTTCTCAGGCCGGTCGTCAACGGCAGGCGGGTGAGCCACCAGGCACCGCGCAACTCGATGGCAGTGAACTCATCAATGGCGAAATAGCCCATGTCACGCAGGACAAGATCGCCGCGCCGGACCCCGGCAACGAACTCCTTGCCGATGGATTTGTCCTGCTCGGTGGCGGCCTGGAGAGTATGGGAAACGATCGAACCTGTTAACAGATCAAAGGCGAGATCAATCTTTACCCCGGCGGTTTTACCATGGTGGTTGCCGTGGGCGATAAAGTTTTCGGCGTTGGACTTTGGCATGACCTGGCCGGATGCGTCCTCAATGAGGATGCGTTGAATTTCGCTGCCGTTAAAGGCGGCGGCAGAGGCGGCGGCGCAGTAGCGCTGTTGCATGAGATCGCATAGCACGCCCATGAGAAAAGCCGTGGAGCGGGTGCCGAAGCGTTGGTGTAGCGACTGGCGCGCCATCCCGGGATGGTTCCTATCCTTGAGGTCGCCCACGATCTGGTTCAACGACGCCAGCCCGGTGGCCACGCAACTGAGGAGGGATTGGAGGAACCCTCCGGCGGTAAACTTGCGGGACTGCCGGATGATCAGCTTGGTCCGGCATGCGATCGAATCAAGGTCTGGCAGGCTCGGCCTCGAGGGGCCGGCGGGTATGGCTTTTGACATACCGATTTTGCCGGACCAACACTGTTGTCAAGCTTTTATTGAGAAAATTTTCAGTCTAAATCGCTGACAGCTAACGATTTATGCGCTAAACTGACGCGATTGGGCTGGGGGCGAGAAGTTCGGCGGTGCGGGCATCGCGACGACCACCCCGGGTATGGGAATCTCTTGGTGTTGGTATCGACAAGTTTATTTCCGAGCAAGTCCACATAAACCAGTTTGTGATGCACCGCATTCTGGTGGACGTAGTGAAGCCGCGCGAGGTAGCTGCGCTGATAAGTCAGGCAGGTTTCCCGGAAATTCTGCCAGAGACGGGTGCGGCCCACCTGGTTCTCCCGGCGGTTGAGTTCCTTGGTTCTCAGGCTGTGGAGTTTGCGAATCATGTCCCGGAGGGACTTGGCTCCGTCAGGGCCTTTCGGGCTGGGGCCGATCAGATGGTAGTGGTTAGACAGGATCGCCCGGGCTTCGAGCGTCCATCCGAAATCTTTTGCAACGGTGAAAAGCGTATCTTGAAACCAGTCCTTCATGTCGTCGTCGGACAAAAGCGGCCGACCTTCGGCAGCACGGGCAGTGAGGAAATAAACCCCGCCTTGGCTCAGACGATGAGGCGGGGCGTGTGGCCAGTGTTGGGTTCCTTTGGCACAGATGTCATCTCCGGGAAGATCAGCCATAACTCAGAGAGATAGGTTTTCATCATCGAATGTCGATTCAGAAACCCGGTTTCCAACTTGGACTGCGGCAGCTTGCTGCCGCTATTGGGATTCGCAGCCCGCTGCGAATCCGGGCCGGCAGGCCGACTCCGGGAAAGCGGCAGCAGGCTGCACGCAGTCCGAGGTTCACAATCACAGGGACTCGATCAACTCGTCCGTCAGGCCGGGATCGAAACCGGCGGCGATGGCGTTCTTGTCCACGAAAAACTCATGCTTAAAAAAGCTGCCACTTCCTTCCCCCACCCATTGGGCAGATCACATGCATCCGGTCTAAGCCTATCTCACCAGCTTCGCGCCTCCCTCGGCGCGGGCAATCCCGAGACTTCCGGCTACCCCGCTCTCTCGAATCTCCTCAACGCGCTTCCCTTATGTTCTGGAGCAAAGCACGGCCTTGTAGCGGCGTCTCTATGAGCGCCGATGCCAAGGAATCGCGCGAAGCGCTCCGCTATCCGGCACCTCATTCGCTCCGACGCTCATAAAGACTCAAACGAACTCGCCCAATGAACAGCGCCAAAGATTAGGATTCCCAAAGTAAATTTCACCGTTAGTGTCTTTCCATGGCGAACAATTCAAAGATCGAGTGAACCGACGCCACTTGGAACCCCGTCCGGGACCGCACCAAGGTCAGCGCCGGTTGCAAGCACTGCTACGCCGAGACCTTTGCCGAACGTTGGCGCGGCATCAAAGGCCACCCGTTCGAGTTCGGCTTCGACCTCCGCCTTGTGCCGGAAAAACTCCCCGATCCTCTCAAATGGAAAACCCCGCGCCGGATCTTCGTCAATTCCATGAGTGACATGTTCCATGAAGACATCCCGGAGGACTACATCGCCCATGTCGCTTCGGTCATGCGCCTCGCCGATTGGCACACCTACCAGATCCTCACCAAGCGCCCCGAACGCATGGAAAAACTTCTCACCGGCCGCCTCCGCGAAGCAGCACTCGTACCGCACATCTGGTGGGGCGTGACCGTGGAAAACCGCAAGCACGGCCTGCCCCGCATCGACGCCCTCCGCCGCACCGGCGCCGCCATGAAATTCCTCTCCATCGAGCCGCTGCTGGAAGACCTCGGCACCTTCGATCTGAACGGCATCGACTGGGTCATCGTCGGCGGCGAAAGCGGCCCGGGTGCACGGCCGCTGGAGGAGGATTGGGTTCTTTCCATCCATGAGCAATGCAGCGCAGCCAAGGTCCCCTTCTTCTTCAAACAATGGGGGGGCGTCCAAAAAAGCCGCCACGGCCGCGAGCTGAACGGCCAGACGTACGACGAGTTTCCCAAAC
>JBBSJY010000345.1:0-3330 GCA_038256845.1 Verrucomicrobiales bacterium
GAGGTTTTGTGAAAAACGGGATCGTTCATTCGTCGCCCTGCGAGGATGGCAGGGACGCACCTCCGGGGCGTCCGGCGCGTGGGATGCGAATGATCCGCGAATGAATGGTGCCAGCGCGCCGCACATTCGCTTTTTCATTCTCGCGCCACGCGCCGGACCGCTCGGAGATCGGTCCCTGCCTTTGCGGCTTCGCCATTTCACTAATCATGACGCGCGGCAGTATACCGGCAAGCCGGTCCGGACCGACGGCGGTTTCAAGAACCTCCAGAAAAAAGCAATTTTTTAGCCCCCTCCCCGCCGGGGCCGGGGAAAGACATCGATAAAATCACGCCGGACGGCACGTTTGCACAGGAATAGTCTGGTCCTTCCGGAAGGTTCTCTTCCCAACGGCTCACCCCCCTCAAAAAAAACCTCGCCTCAAGCCATGACCCGAACCGTCCCAAGCCTCATCGTCTTACCATTCCTCGCCATCCTCACGCCCTGGGCGGAAAGCGCGGACATTGGTTCGGGCGGCGCCGGGGAGGCATGGCCACGGCTGTCGGTCACCCATTCCTGGTTCGCCAATTCGCACGCCGACAAGCGGTTCATGCCGCAGGGGATCGAGGGCATGTTCGTGTCATCGGATGGCACCACGTTCACCAATATTTTCTGGGAAGAAGGCGGCGGCAATGTGGCGGTGATCGGCACCGAGGGTGATGTCCACCCGCGTCCGGACCAGCCGGGCTACCACGGCTGGGGCCGCAGCGGGGGAAGGGCTGTGGCTGCGAACTCGAAATACGTTTATTTCTCCCAGCAGACTAACAATGAGGGCGGGGGTCTGAAAAATGCGGACAACTGGCCCCCCGAAGGCAAGACTTGGTATGGCATCAGCCGCCGCTCCCGCGAGAATATCGGCAGCGGCCCCCCGTTTGCAGGAGGAAAGGGCGGAAAGGACAGCCCGGCCGGCTGTTTCCTCCCTGTCCACGAGGTCGATGTTTCAACCAACGAAAATCTCGCAACCCTCCGCGCCCTTTGCGCCAACGAGACCGAGGTGTTTGCGGCTTCCGGCTACGACAACCGCATCCGGGTCTATGATGCGGAGGACATGACCTTGAAGCGTGACTGGGAGGTCAAAGACCCGTGGCAGATCGCCCTCGACGGTGAAGGCGCACTCTGGGTGGCCATTGGCTGGGACGCCACCGAAGTCCACCGCTACGATGCGAAAGGCAAGCGCCTCCCCCAGACGATCACCCTGCCCGCAGGCAGCCGTTTGGGCAGTTTCTGCATCGATTCAAAAGGCCGCATGCTGATCGGGGACGTGGGCCAGGACGAGCGTGTGCTGATCTACTCGGACATCACAACCAAGCCCAAGCCGTCCGGAACCTTCGGCACCAAGGGAGGGATCTTCTCCGGCACACCCGGCGCAATGGAGCCGCTCAAGTTCAGCCAGGTGCGCGGCATCGGGGTGGATGCCGAGGGATCGATCTACATCGCCAACACGCAGTACCGCACCACGGGTCCGGGTATCTGGCTTGAGAAATACTCGCCCGACGGCACCATGGTCTGGCGCCGCCATTGCGTCGTCTTCACAGACAGCAGCACTGTCGATCCCGTGTCTGACGGGGAGGTGTTCTATGGCATGACGGAGCGCTATGACGTGGATCTGTCGAAGCCGCCGGGACAGGAGGCGACCCTGAGCGCATTCACCGCCAATTTTTACAAATATCCCCATGACCCCCGTTTCGTGGAATACGACAATTCCGGCGTTTATGTCCGCACGCTCGATGACAGGAAATTCGTCATCACCACCGGGATGGGTTCAGGACAATCGGCGTTCTGCATTTACCGTCTGGCTCCGGAAACGGATGGCGAGGTGCTGATCCCGTGCGTCGTCTGGTCGAAGTCCACGAAATATCCGCACGCTCCTGAAGGGAACTGGATGTGGCGCGACGCGAATGGTGACGGCCAGTTCGACGCGGGCGAATACACCAAGACCAATGTGCACGACGCTTACGGCGGAAACAGTGCTTTCATCGATGTGCGCGGCGACATCTGGATGACCTGCTGGGGGCCGCTCCGCAAGATCACCTACGAGGGCATTGATGAGCACGGGGTCCCGAAATACGGCCCGGAGTTCTCCACCATCGAGGCTCCGAAACCGATTACCGGGATACGCCGCGTCCGCTATGATGTGGAGAACGACGTCATGTATCTGGCCGGAACCAGCGACGACAAAACCCATCATTGGAAATCCATGGGAGTCCACGTGTGCCGCTATGACAACTGGAGCAAGGGCAACCGGACCGCGGCATGGCATGTGATTTGCACCCATCAGCCGGACTCCAATTGCGAGCCGATTTCCTTCGATGTCGCCGGGGACTATGTGTTTGTCGCCAATGCCGAGCGGGGCAAGGTGGGCGAACGTGAGATTTCACGCGGGCATATCAGCGTCTATCACAACAAGACGGGTGCGATCGTGGGGTACATCGAGCCGCCCGCCGACTGGGGTGTCGGCTGGATGGACGCGGTGGAATGCCTCAGCGTTCACCGCCGCAAGAACGGCGAGTATTTGATTCTTCAGGAAGAGGACGGGCGCAGCAAGAATCTCCTGCATCGCTGGAATCCGGCGGCTGCGCGGTGAGATCTGACCAAAATCCTCACCGGTGACCGGCCCTGCTTCCAAGACGTGAAGGCAAACGCCGGCTCGCGCCGGTAACGCACAACGAGAAATTTGATTACGCACTAACAAAACCCGATGGATTCACCCATTCCCAAACCACCCCGCCTCGCCATCCGGGCGGCGCTCGCTTTGCTCGCCACCGGCCTGCTGTCACTACCCGCAGCGCCCGTGCGAGTGATCTTCGATACCGACATGGGGGGCGATTGCGACGATGTCGGAGCGCTGTTTGTCCTGCACGGGGCCTTGGAGCGCGGGGAGGTGAACCTGCTGGCGACCATGGGCTGCGTTTCCTCGGACGCCATCGCGCCGGCCATCGACGGGATCAACACCTGGTTCGGGCGGCCCGGGATCCCGGTCGGCACCTTGAAGGACCCCGGACTGCTGGAGGGGCCGCATTACACGGAGGAGCTGGCGAAACGCTACCCAAGCCGGTTTTCCAGCAGCAAGGACTACCCGGACGCGGTGCGGCTCTACCGCGAGGTGCTCGCCGCGCAGCCGGACCAGAGCGTGGTGATCGTCGCGGTGGGACCGCTGCGGAACATCGCCAACCTGCTCAAATCCGGCCCGGACGCGGCCAGCGATCTGGACGGTGCCAAGCTGGTGGAGCGGAAGGTGAAGCGCCTCGATATCATGGGCGGCGTGTACCCGCCGCAGTCAACGAAGGACGCGGA
>JBBSJY010000346.1:0-3298 GCA_038256845.1 Verrucomicrobiales bacterium
TGCTGGCGCTGGAAGCTAGCGGCGCATTCCTGAACGTGTTGCCAACCGCGTTTTTCGAGCGGCTCGACTTGGTCGCCGCTCAGGCGGAGAAATCCGGAGACACCGCCCTTCTGGCGAAGGTCAGCGCGCTACGCGAGCGAATGACAAGCCAGTTTCGCGCACCCGATCCCTACGATTCCGGACCAGGCGGTCCGCCTCCCAGCCTGCTGGACATGCTGGCCGACGCGATGAAGTCGACGGAGGACGAGGAAATCTACGGAGCCTCCGGGAAATCCGCGAAGAAATCCGCCGCCAGGAAAAAGCACGTCGGCGGCGACCAGATGGACTTTTTCCTATGAATCCCTACCTCGTTCTCGATCTGCCGCCGGACGCCGGCGATGGCGACGTCCGCTCCGCCTACCAGCGGCTCTTGCGGAAATACCCGCCGGAGCACCGGCCTGACCAGTTTCAGAGAATCCAGGAAGCCTACGGCCTGTTGCGTACCTCCCGCGAGCGCTGGCGCTGGAAGCTGCTCCACCTGAAGGACCAGCGGAGCGGGCCGGTGGAGGCTTTGGAGGAATTCGCGCAATTGCCCGCCAGGATGCGCCCGCCGGGGGCGAAACCGTTCCTGGCATTGCTGAAATCCTGCGCCGCCGCAGCCGGCCGGGATGCCGCCAAACCCGCGAGAAAACGCTGATTCATGGAGCCTTACGACGAAGAATTTGAAATGGAGGGCGGAACGCCCGACTCGGCGGCCCCGGTGGAATCCGGCGTGACGCTGGACTCCCTGCACGAGGAACTCATGGCCGGCACCTCCGAAGCCCGCCGCGGGAACCGTCGCACGCTCGACGTGCTGAAAAACTTCGGCACCGTGCTCGATTCCCTTTCCGCCATGATGGAGGAAACCCGCAAGACCGTCCGCACCACCGGTGCCGCAAGCGCCGCCGACGACGCCCTGCCGCGCGAGTGGGCGCTCGCGATGGTGGAAATGGCGGACCGTGTTGCCCGGATCTCCGACGGATTTTCCCGCCCGCCTGCATCCGGCGGCGGCTGGTGGCCCGCCTCGCGCAAGTGCCAGGCCGCATGGACCGAGGCATGGGCCATGCAGGCGGACGCGCTCGGCATTTTCCACAGCCACCTCGATTCGCTGCTCACACGCGCCGGACTCGAACGCCTGAGGACCACCGGCCAGCCCTTCGACCCCGCCGTGATGACCGCCGTGGAATCCGCGCCGGATGCGAACCAGCCCGACCACACCGTCCTCGACGAACTCCTCCCCGGCTGGCGCCGCACCGCCACCGGGGAACTCATCCGCCCCGCCCAAGTCCGCGTCTCCCGCCGCCCCGCCGACTGATCTCAAATCTCAGAATCCAAATCTCAGATTCCAAATCTCAAATCTCCTCCCATGAGCAACGATCTCCCCACCGTCATCGGCATCGACCTCGGCACCACCAATTCCACCGTCGCGGTCGTCCGCGGGGGCGAACTCGAAATCATCCCCGTCCGCGGCGAGCGGACCATGCCCAGCGCCGTCGGCATCGATCCGGCGGGCAAGCTCGTCATCGGCCGCGCCGCAAAAAACCAGGCGATTTCCGCCCCGGAGAACACCGTCCTCTCCGTCAAGCGCCTCATGGGCACCGACGGAACCGTGGATCTCGGCGGCAAATCCTACCGCCCGGAGGAAATCAGCGCCATCATCCTCGGCGAACTCAAGCGCGCCGCGGAGGAGCATCTCGGCCACCCGGTCGAACGCGCCGTCATTACCGTGCCCGCGTTTTTCAACGAGCGCCAGCGCCTCGCCACCCAGGACGCCGGCAAGCTCGCCGGTCTCGACGTCCTGCGCATCATCAACGAGCCGACCGCCGCCGCCCTCGCCTACGGAGCCGGCCAGAGCGATGCCACCGCCGGCCAGACCCTGCTCGTCTATGACCTCGGCGGCGGCACCTTCGATGTCTCCGTCGTCCGCGTCGAGGAGGGCGTGGTGGAAGTCCGCGCCAGCCACGGCGATGTCCACCTCGGCGGAGACGATTTCGACGAGGCGCTCGCCAGGCTCGGCGAGGAGCGCTTCGGCAGCGGCGACCCCCTGCCTCCCGCCGCCCACCGCCGCCTCAAGAGCGCGATGGAGCTGGCGAAAATCACCCTCTCCGACGCCCCCTTCGCCAGCGTCCGCGAGGAATACCTCACCGAAACCGGCCACCTCGAAACCGAGATCGACCGCTCCGATTATGAGGAACTCATCGACCCCTGGCTCCACAAGACGCTCGATTGCCTCCAGAAATCCCTGTCCGACGCCGGCGTCACCGCGCGCGAGCTCGACAAGGTCATGCTCGTCGGCGGTGCCACCCGCACCCCCGCCGTATTTGAACTCCTGCACGCCAAACTCGGCATCGAGCCGCGCCACGAGATCGACCCCGACCTCGTCGTCGCCATGGGTGCCGCCATCCAGGGCGCGGCGCTCGCCGGCCAACCGGCCCCCGCCATCCTCGTCGATATTTCCGCCCACACCTACAGCGTCACGGCGGACACCGGCTCAGGGATCTTCGGCCCGGAACTCATCTGCGCCCCCCTCATCCGCCGCGGCACCCCGCTTCCCGTCACCAAGAGCGACGTCTTCTCCACCGTCATGGACAAGCAGGAAAAGGTCCTCGTCGTGGTCAACCAAGGCGAAAGCCTGGATCCCGAGGAGAACCTGAAACTCGGCGAATTCTGGGTCGAAGGGCTCAGCAAGTCGGCCGCGGGCAACCGGATCGTCGTCCGTTTCCAGATCGACCTCAGCGGCCTGCTCACCGTCACCGCCACCGAGAAATCCACCGGATTGGCGAAATCCGTGACCATCGACACCGCCGGCCAGCACCGCATCAATCTCGACACCGCCCGCGGCAATCTCGCCGCCCTCTTCGAAGAGCACGATTCGGGAAATCCGGCCCTATCCGCCTTCGAGCCGGACGAATCCGACGAGGACGAAGCCATCGAAGTCCGCCCCTCCGAATCCTCCGCCAATCTCATCGCCTCCGCCAAAAGCCTGCGCGGTCGCGCCGGGAAACTGCTCGATCGCGGCGTCGCCGACACCGACGCCGACACCCTCCGCGCCAAGCTTGAAGGCATTCCCAAACTCATCGAATCCCGCGACTGGGAATCCCTCCAGGACGAACTCGACAACCTCAGCGACCTGCTCTTCTACCTGGAGGACTGATTCCCCGCGCCGACTCGTGGAGACCGTTGGAAACGGACCCGGCCCCCGTTTCAATAACCGCGCAAGCTTTCGGACAAACTGCCCAAGGAGCGCGGGAATCCGAAATCTCCGCATTTTGTCTGGGAA
>JBBSJY010000347.1:0-3210 GCA_038256845.1 Verrucomicrobiales bacterium
CACAGCGCCGCCCGCCCGGTCCTCACCCGCTATGGCGCACGCTCGGGAGCCCCGGGCTACGTGGCTCCTTCCAGTGTGCCCAGATATCAATCCTTCGCTGATACCACCCTACCGTCCATTCCATGACTTCCCTATTCCGCAATGGCTCGCTGGCCATTCTCCTCACCCTGGGCTGCGCCTCGTGCAGCGATGACCCGAAACTTGTCGAAAAACGGGAGAAGCAGAAAGTCGAGCTCGCCCGCCTCCGCGGCGAAATCGCCCTTCTTGACGAAAAGCTCAAAAACCTACCGCCTGACGTGACCGAACAATTGGCGGAGGCCAAACAGGTTTCTGCGAAGCAGGCTGCGGAAGTCGCGTCGCTGGAAGCGGAGGTGACCGGTCTCGAGGAGCGCAAGCGCACGCTGGAGAGCGAGTTCAAGGCGTATCAAGCCAAGTATCAGGTGAAATAACCCACCACCTACGACGCAAATGTCATTTACGGATTTAATGTCGAGCGGCCGGGGACCTGGCGTGATCGGCATGATCATGGCGCTCATCGTCCTGCTCGGGTTCGGCGTGCTCTTCATGTTCGCCTTCGACGAGGGCGCGCAGGGAGGGGACCAATCCATCGAGTCGGTGATTGCCTACCAAGCCAAGGACATCGTGGCCTCGGAAGCGCTGCGGGATAGCAACCTCACCACGCTCGCAAAAGCGCCCGTCCGCGTGGTGAATGCCAAGGAACTCGCCCGCCTGAAGCGCGAGGAACAGTCGATGCAGGAAAAAATCGCCGGGCTCAAGTCCGGTGTGGAAGCGGGCAAGGCGGCCATTGCGACCCGCAATGCGGCGACCGAGGCCTACAAGGATGAATATCGCGCCCTGGTCCGCGGGAAGGCCAAAGGGGAGATCATGCCCAAACTGGAGACCACCACGGGGGCCGTTTACACCAACGTCAACATTCGTGAAGTCACCGCGGTCGGGATCCAGATCCGCCATGACGACGGACAGAAGCGGATTCCGTTCGAAGACCTGCCCGAGTCGATGAAGGACCATTTCCAATTCGATCCGAAGCAGAAGGAAAAGGCCCTCGCCCAGGAAACCGCAGCCCACGAAGAACTGGCGGCTGCCGTGGCCGTCACGGAAGAAGCTGCCGACCAACAGGCGGCCGTCCGCCGGGCCGAGGAAGCCGAGGCGTTGAAAAGGAATACGGCACGCGCCATCGCGCAGAAAGAAGCTCGCATCAAGTCGCTCGATGAGGAGATCGAGCGGATGGAAGAGGCCATCGAGAAGGAAGCTTATAAAACCGTCAGCCGGGCTGGCATCATGCGCGGGCAGCTTACGGCAAAGCAGCGGGAACTCGCCGAGCTGCACGCGCAGATCTCCAGTCTGCAGAGCCGTCTCTGACGGAACCGGTGCCGCATGTTTTCTAACGACGAGAATTCCGGAGTTTTCACCTTCCTGGTCGGCATGATCGTTTTGGTCATGGCCGGCGTGGGCCTCTCGCTGGTGGTGGACCGCCGCTTTAAATTCTCCAGCGGTGCCAGCCAGATCCGCCGCGACATCGTTAGCCAGACCTCCGAGCTGGACGAGCTTACCCGCCGCGCGGACGAGCGCGGTCACCAGTTAGCGGCGTCCGGCACCCGCCTTCATGCCGCGACGCGCGGCCACCGGGAAGCTTCATCCCAATTGGAAACCCTCCGGCAGCGCCAAACGGAACTGGAAGCGAATCGCAGCCAGCTCCAAACCTCCGTTGCGGCGCTGGAATCGGATTTTTCGGACTACCGCACCGACTACCGCCGCCGAACTTGGTCGGCTGCCGTCGGTGAGTCGCTCGGCACGCTCACCGTCCGCGGCGGGCGTCAGTATTTGCAGGCCAGCATCACCCGCGTGACCGATGTCGGTTTGGAAATCCGCCACGAGCACGGCATCGCCCGGGTGCAGGCTCCGGATCTCGACCGGACCGTCCAAGACCGTTTCCAGTGGGACGACGAGCAACGCCGGAATCGGCTCAAGGAAGAAGCCGAGCGGCTCGAAGACAAGGCCGTTAAGAACGTTGTTGGAAATTCGGATCCGACCGATCCGACCGATCCGACCGATCCGGCGGAACTCAACCGCCTCCGCCGCCAGGTAACCGCGTGGAAGTCGAAGGTTGCCACGGTTCGCAGCGAATGGAGCGATGCGACCTCCCGCGCCAGCAACGGGCGGCAAAGCTCTGTCCCCGGCAGCCTGGAAACCTGGGCCGCGAAGTCCGAGCGCCTCGGCCGCGATCTGGCCCGGGCGCAAGCTGCTTTTGCCGCTGCAAAAGCCGATCTCTCAATCTTGGCTCCCGGCGACCCTTTGCTGCGGCCGGATGAGCGTGACCGGCCGTAGAGGATGGGACTTCCCTCGCTCGTTCCGACCGTTACCATGGCCGCATGATTGGAATCGTATTGGGGTCCGGCCTCGGCCCCTTGGCCGAAGCGGTGATGGTGGAGCGCGAGGTTTCCTTCGCCGATGCGGGCCTGCCCGTCTCCTCGGTGCCCGGCCATGCCGGGAAATTCGTTTTCGGGAAACTCGCAGGCACGCCTGTCCTCCTGATGAAAGGCCGGGTGCACCTTTACGAAGGCCATGGACCCCGGCTCGTCACGGCGGGCGTGCGCTGGATGGCGGCGCAGGGGATCGGAAAACTGATCCTCACGAACGCCGCCGGCACCCTCCATCCCGACTTCGCCCCCGGCACCTGGATGATGCTAACCGATCATCTCAACCTCACCGGCACCTCGCCGTTGGAGGGTGCGGATTTCATCGATATGAGCGTGGCCTATAATGCGCCTTGGCGCGCCGAATTCCGCGCCGCGGCGGAGTCCTCCGGCATGGTTCTGCATGAGGGCGTTTACGCCAGCCTGCGCGGTCCCCAATACGAAACGCCAGCGGAAATCCGCATGCTGCGCACCCTCGGGGCGGATGCCGTGGGCATGAGCACCGTCTTGGAAACCATCCAGGCCCGCTCGCTGAAAATCCCGGTTGTCGCGTTCTCCTGCCTGACGAACTGGGCCGCTGGCATCACCGCCGCGCATCTGGATCATCGCGAAGTTCTGGAAACCGGCAAGCAAGCGGCGCAAACGATGATCGGGCTTTTGACCCGTGTGTTAGGAGAACGTGTCCCGGCTGTCCCAGCCGGGTCTTCGGGCGGCACCGTTCCCGACTGAGACAGTCGGGACACTTTCTAACATCATGCTCCCGCAACCTCCTCCC
>JBBSJY010000348.1:0-3193 GCA_038256845.1 Verrucomicrobiales bacterium
AAGTGCTGCGCGAGTTGGTCGATGCCGACGGACAACCGGTCACGCAGAGCAAACTGGGTGAAACCTTGTTCGCGAAACTGACCCTTCGCAACCTCACCAAGACCGACATGGCTAATCTCGCGATCACCGAGATGCTGCCCGGCGGTTTCGAATACGCGCCTCCGGGTGAACCGGACTCACTGCGTCCCGGACTCGCGACGCGTCAGGGCACCGATTACATCGACATCCGGGAAGACCGGGCCTTGGTCTATCTCGGGCTGCGCGCCGAGGGTTCACTCACTCTGCAATACGCGCTGCGTCCGACCTGCACCGGAACCTTCGTGGTTCCGCCGCCGTATGCCGAGGACATGTATGAGGCGAAGGTTCGGGCGAACGGTGCCGCCGGCAAAATTATCATTCTCGCACGGGAATAATCGTGGCCATCGCCTTATATGAAGTCCAAGCGAAAGACCTTCTATCTCCGCGGCCTTAAAGCCGGTGTGGTTCTGTTAGGTCTGCTAGCGCTTGGCTATGCCTGCCTGCCGAAGCCGGATCTTCTGCCACTCGACTTGGAATACTCTCGGACTGTTCTCGACCGCGACGGGGATGTGATCTTCCTGACGACCACCAGCGACGGTATGCTGCGGCTTCCGGCAATGATGGACCAGATCGCCCCGGCAATGCTGGAGGCGACTATGGAAATGGAAGACCGGCGTTTCTTCAGCCATACGGGCGTGGATGGCCGTTCTTTGTTGCGGGCCGGATGGGGCGTGGTCTCGGGACAAAAGCTTGGCGGTGGCTCGACGATCACCATGCAATTGAGCCGCCTGCGCTGGAGCCTTCACACCCGCTCCATTCGGGGCAAGTGCGCGCAGATGTTCCGCGCAATCCAATTGGAGCGCCACTACGCTAAGGAGGAAATCGCCGCCGCGTATTTCACGATCGCGCCCTATGGTGGAAACGTGGAAGGGGTGCGCGCCGCGAGTTTCCGCTGGTGTGGGAAGGATGCTTCGGAATTGACGTTGCGCGAAGCCGCCAGCCTCAGTGCCATCCCGCAAAGTCCCACCGCCCGCCGACCACGTGCCGATGGAAATCCTCTGTTAGCAGTAGCCCAAGCCCGGCTCATGACCCGCCTGCGCGCCAAGCATGGCGAGCCGCCAAACGAGCTGGATATCGAGTTCAACCTAGTGCCGACCGCCATTCCCCGCGAGGCACCGCATCTGGCGCGGCGTCGGTTGCGGGAAGATCCCGGGAGTTTGACGGTTGCCACCTCTCTCGATCTCGCCCAGCAACATGTGGTGGAGCAGTCGATTCACGATTTTCTCAGCCGCTGGCACTCGCAAGGCCTGCGCAACGCATCCGCAGTGTTGCTGCACGCACCCACCGGAGAAATCCGGGCTAGCGTCGGATCCGCCGATTTCCACAATGTCGATATCTCCGGCCAAGTCGATGGCACCCGCGCGCGGCGCTCACCCGGTTCTACTCTCAAGCCTTTCATCTATGCGCTCGCTTTGGACTCCGGCCTCATCCAGCCGCAGACCTTGCTCGATGACGCCCCGAGGCGCTTTGCCGGCTACAATCCCGAGAATAGCGATCGCGAGTTCCTCGGCCCGATCGCCGCGAGCGAGGCGCTTCGTCGTAGCAGAAACATCCCGGCCATCGAGCTGGCGAACCGTTTGCCCGGCGGGGGATTGGAGGCCTTCCTGAGGTCGTCCGGTGTGGATCTGCCGCAGCGCAGCCACGGCTTGGCCTTGGCGATCGGAGCCACCGAAATGCGGCTGGAGGATTTGGCGAAGCTCTACGCGGAACTCGCGCATCCCGAGCAGGGCAGACTATCCCCGGAGGCGTGCTGGCTCACTTTAAACGCCCTGCGCTGTAGGGAACCCGGCGCCCCGATCGGACTGTCTTGCAAAACCGGAACGTCGAATGGTTTCCGCGATGCATGGGCCTGTGGCGTCATGGGAGACTGGGTGCTGTGCGTTTGGGTGGGTCACTTCAGTGGTCGCGGCATGCCCGGTCTGTTCGCCCACGAAACGGCGGCACCATTGCTTTGGCAAACCGCCACCCGGCTTAAACTTACCGCGCGACCTTCCGAAGACTCCCGACCGCCGGATGTCGTCCAAGTCCCGGTATGCACTGTTTCCGGAAGTCTTGCTGGCAAGCTGTGTCCGAATCTCCGCGACGGCTGGTTCATCGGTGGAGTTTCCCCGATCACCTCCTGCAAAGTGCACCAGAAATCCGGGGATGCCGTGGTGGAGGTTTGGCCCGCCGAGCGACTCGAGCAGTTTCGCAATGCGGGCTTTCCTCGGGCCAACTCCCGGCAGCTTGCTGACGAAGACAGCCCGCATCAGACGAGCACTATCGGTCCGCCCCCGAGGATTGTCAGTCCCCAGTCCGCATTGACCTACTACATCCAGGAAAATGCTCTGGAGCAAAACCGCTTGCTTCTCGAAGCTAATTCCGCCCCCGATACCCGCCAGATCCACTGGTTCGCCGACCGCCGCTACCTCGGCGCCAGCGCCCCTGCCGAACCCCTGCCATGGGCACCCATCGTGGGAGACTACGAAGTGCAGGCCATGGACGATGCAGGTCGCGTTTCTTCCACGCGGATCAGCGTGCGGCTGGCGGTGGGGAATTGATAAGGCGCGAGCCGCTGGAAGCCCAGCTCTCAAAACCACATTTTCAAATCGTGAATGAATCAATAGTGGCGATGGTTTCCTGCTCTTTTAGGGTCAGGAGCAGCGGATCAGGCTTTTGTTTTTTTCGGGGCTAACAGGGTGATGACTTCCTCGAGTTCCGCGTAGCCCATCAGATAGAGCTGGATGAGTTCCATTGCCCGTTTGCCGGGACGTTTGCCGGTGAGAAGTTGCAACATCAGCGCGGCGATTAACGCGCTATAGATCTGGATGGCCACGCCGTCGGGAGACTCGGCCATCAGGTGACGGCAGCCGAGGATGCTCTTAAGCCATTTGAAAAACAGCTCGACCTGCCAGCGGTAGCGGTAGATCAGAGCGATGAGTTCGGCCTCCATTTCTAGGTCGGTGGCCAGCAGCAGGGTCTTGCCGTCCACCTCGACCTTGACCACACGGATCGGCTCGCCCTGCCATTTCTCGCCCAATTTCACCCTGCCTTGCCAAGTGACGCCAGCCGCCAGATCGGCTGCGGTGAGCGGCATTTCCTCGACGATTTCCATGCGCGGGTTGTTGCGGATGCG
>JBBSJY010000349.1:0-3190 GCA_038256845.1 Verrucomicrobiales bacterium
CGGTATCGACGTGTTTGGCGGGGAGCTCGCGGAAAGTGCCGTCGGCCTCGGCGTTGTATTGGATGAAAACGAGGTTCCAGATCTCGATGCAGAGGTCGGAGTCGTTGTTGACAAGGTTGCGGCCAGTGACGGGATCGCCCTCGGGGGTTAGATCGACGTGGAGTTCGGAACAAGGGCCGCAGGGGCCGGTTTCGCCCAACATCCAGAAGTTGTCTTTGACGTTGCCGTGGACGATCTGGACGGCGGGGTCGCAGCCTTTGGAAATGAAGAGGGCGGCCCAGAGGTCGTAGGCTTCCTGGTCGAAGTTTCCGGGATCGCCGGGTTTCGGGGCATAGACGGACGCGTAAAGCCGGTGGGCGGGGAGGCCCCAACGTTCGACGACGAGTTCCCAGGCCCACTGGATGGCTTCCTTTTTGAAATAGTTTCCGAACGACCAGTTCCCGAGCATTTCGAAGAACGTGTGGTGATAGGTGTCGTAGCCGACATCCTCGAGATCGTTGTGCTTGCCGCCGGCGCGGATGCATTTCTGGGTATCGGCCGCGCGCGGTGGGTTGTAGGGGGCTTTTTCGACGCCGAGGAAATACGGGACGAAGGGATTCATCCCGGCATTGGTAAACAGCAGGCCGGGCGACTGCGGGAGCAGCGAGGCGGAGGGGACGATGGTGTGCTGTTTCTCTTTGAAGAAATCGAGGAAGCTTTGGCGGATCTCGGCGGAAGTCATGGTCGCGGGTATTCCCATTGGCGGAAAGGGCCGGGAAGATGCAGGACGGCCGGGGACGGTGTAAAGCCCGGGCTCGGGCCGAAGGGAGCCCCTACTCGACCGGTTGGGCGCGGAGCACTTCCGGCTCGACAGGCGCGGCCCGCGGGACGGCGGGCAACGCTGGCATTTCCTCGACCGGTGCTGCCCTCGGCGGCGGCGGAGCTTCCTCGACGGGCAGGGCGCGGTTCGGCTTCACGAGCACCGCCCGGGGTGCGGGGACTTCCTCGATGACAGCGGCTTTCTGCGGCTCGATGCGCATCTGCTCCTTGGTCGGCGGGGTCTTGCGCATGCGGATTTCCACCCGCCGGTTCGCGGACTGGTCCTCAGGCGTGCCGGTGACGACCAGCGGCTCGTAGCGACCGAAGCCGCGGGTGATGATTTTGGCTGGATTCATGCCAGCCGTGCGGACGAGGTAGGTTTTGACGGCTTCGGCGCGTTTGGTTGAGAGATCCAAGTTAAATTCGTCTCCGCCCACGAGATCGGTGTGACCTTCGATCCAGCAAAAGAGACCGGGATTCTTATCCATCAGGAAAATCAGTTTCATGATGCCGATCTTGGCGCTTTCCCGGAGTTCGGAGCTGTTGAACTCGAAGAGCAGATCGCTGGGCAGCATCGTTTTCTTGCCGACGAGGATGTTGGCCGGGAGGTCGAGCATGTTTTCCAGCGAAGTCATGCCGTCGAGCTTCCCCTCGGCGACGTTGCCGTTCGCCCCACGGCGGATGATGTCCTCGGTAAATTTCCCGATGTTCGAATCGTCCGACTGGACCGCGCCGGGGTCCACGGTGAGCTGGCCGACTTCCGCAGGGCGGATCGATTCCGGCTGAAGACCGAGCTCAGGGAGATCGGCTACGATTTCCAAGCCGGAGGAAATTTCCAACGCCACCGCTTCCGGACTGCCCTCGCGCGCTGGATTCTGCAGGCGGATGGCATACTCGGCTTCGATGATTTCCGGCTTGATGTCGATCTCCTGATCCTTCGGTAAAATGTCGAGAATCTCGATGTCCTCCAGCAGCGAAGCGGTATCGACCGGCGGCTTGACGACTTCCTCGGGTGGCAACGAGCGCTCCGCATCCGCCGGGCGGAATTCCACCTGCCGGACATTCATCGGGCGCGTGGCGAGCTCTTTGGCGGCCTCGAACTGGAAGGCGATCTTCATGCGGTCCAACGCCAAAAAGACCACCACATGCAGCAGGATCGAAAACAGCATGGCCACTGCCGCCCACCAGCCGAGATGGTCCGGGCCGGGCAAACGGTAGCCGCCACCGCGCGATGCGCTCCATGTATAACTGTCCGCCACACGCGGACTATAGCCCGGTCTAAAATTCTGGCAATCACCGGAAACGCTGTTTAGCGTCCGCTTGGCACCTGCAGTGCTCAATCCGAATTTAACCTCCCCAATCCCCATGGCCGCCAAGAAAACCGCGAAGAAGACCCCCGAATCTGCCGCCGAAAAGCCGGAAAACGCTCCCAAGCCCGCCGCCAAAAAAGCCGCGAAGACCGCGAAGAAAGCCGCTGTCAAACAGCCCACCCCCTCCCCTGACGCCGCCGCTGCGCCGAAAAAAGCTGCGAAACCCTCGCTGGATGCCGTCGCCCGCGCCGCCTATCTGAACTACCGCCGCCGCGTCGAGCAGGGCCTGCCAGGCGATTCCCATGGCGACTGGTTGGAGGCCGAGCGCCAGTCCGGCGAGGCTGTCTGAAGTCACGGAATTTCCCCCGCTTCCGGCTTGGAAAACCGGTGAAACGCCGCCACCGTCCGCGGCGTGAACCCCTGCTCCTCCTTAGGCATCGGCTTGGCCGGATTCGGAACCGTCGGCTCCGGCGTCTGGAATACCCTCCAGCGTAACGGCGACCTCATCACCGGCCGCACCGGCGGCGGCGTGACCCTCCACATCGCGAAAATCCTCGTCCGCGACCTCGCGAAATCCCGCGCCACCACCGGCGATGTCGCAGCGGAGATGTTCACCACCGACTGGCGCGCGCTCGTCGCCGATCCGGCGGTGGACATCGTCGTCGAACTCATCGGCGGCACCACCGATGCCTTTGAAATCGTGGCCGCTGCGCTGCTCGCGAAAAAGCCGGTGGTCACGGGAAACAAGGCACTGCTCGCCGAGCGGGGCGTCGAGTTGTTCGCCATTTCCCGGGAAATGGACACTCCGATCCACTTCGAGGCTGCCGTGGCGGGTGGCATCCCGATCATCCGCACGGTGCAGGACTCGTTCATCGGCAACCGGATCCTGTCATTCTCCGGAATCATCAACGGCACCTCCAATTACATTCTCGGCCGCATGACCGATGCCGGCCTGACCTTCGAGGCGGCGCTGGGCGAGGCCCAGTCGCTCGGCTACGCGGAGGCGGATCCCGCGCTCGATGTCAACGGCTGGGACGCTGCCCACAAGGCAATCTTGCTGGCCACGCTCGCCTACGGATTTC
>JBBSJY010000350.1:0-3129 GCA_038256845.1 Verrucomicrobiales bacterium
ACCCCTACAACCCACGACCATGAAAGCCATCCAATCGAATCGAACCGCCGGCTTCACTCTGGTGGAAATGCTCGCCGTCATCACGATCATCGTGATTCTCGCCGGCCTCGTCGTGGGCGGCATGGGATATGTCACCGATCGCCAGGCTCGGGAAACCGCGAAGGTCCAGATCGCCCTTTTGGAAAACGCTCTGGAGGAATACAAATTGGACAATGGCGTTTATCCGCAGTTTTCAGACCTAGATTCCGGCGAGGATCTGACTTCCGAACTTTTCGACCGCTTGTTCTGGGGAGCCGATGAAAAAGGCATCAAGCGTCCGGAAGAGGACGACCGGAAGATCTATATCTCCCAGTTGGACCCTTTGGATGGGAGTCAGAATTGGACCGAGGAAACAGGCGACAGCTACAAAATTGTCGATCCATGGGGCAACGAATACCGGTACCGCTCGGGAAACGATCCTTCGGGATCGACCAACCCCTCGACCCAGAACCCGGACTTCGATCTCTGGTCGGTGGGCAAAGATGGCGTCACGAACACCTCCCAACCCTTCGATCCCGAGCATCCCGACAACAAGGACGACGTTCGCAATTTCTGATCATATCCCGGCCTTCCAGCCCTTAATTTTCTTTCCTCTCGACGCCCGCCACATCGGCGGGCTTCTTTTCTCTCCAAGACATGAGCGACGATTTACCTGCCGTACCCGTTACTGAAGAAACCGAAGCCGAAGCTCCGGTCCGACCTCGCCGGGCGGTTTCCGCGCGCGCGAAGAAGACTGCGGCATCACCAAAAAAACCTGCGGAACCCGAGTCGGAACCGCCCCCTTCACCCGTCGCAGAAGAGGCCCCCGCGACCGAAGATCAAGCCCCTCCCCCGCAACGGGCGGCCGTCGGGGAATGGCCGGAGGCGGAGAACGCGACGAATCCTGCCGCGACTGCAGAGCCACCCAACAAGAGGAAGCGCCGCCGCCGCAAAGGGAAGGGATCGTCAAACAGCACAGGCAACGCTTCTCCTGAGGAGGTTCATCCTTTGGTTACCGATCAGGCACCGTCGGAGCCGCTGCCGGGCCAATCTGCCCGGCCGCCGGAAGAACCGCGGCCCTCGCCACCACCTTCTCCCCGGCGTAAAGTCGATCCTGACCTTCTCGCGAAGAAGGCATGGAAAATCTTTCTCTCGGAAGTCAGCGAGGAAGGTGTGGCGCTCATCGGTGACAACGATGCCAAAGAGCTGTCCCGCCGGTGTTTCCGCCTGGCCGAGATCTTCCTCGACGAACGGGCTCGGCGGGCGTTCGGTCAGTAGACATCGCGCAGGTAGCGCTTCTCCTTCTTGAGGGAGGAAACGAAGGACGCCGCTTCTTCCGAAGACATTTGGCCGTGCTCCGCGGCAATCCGATGGAGAGCGTCGTCCACATCCTTGGCCATCCGGGACGCATCGCCGCATACGTAAAACGCGGCGCCGTCCTGTAGCCACGACCACATTTCGGCACCCCGTTCGATCATGAGATGCTGGACGTAGAGCTTCTCCTTCTGGTCGCGGGACCAGGCGAGATCCATTGAGGAAAGCGTCCCGTCGGCCAGATAGCCGTTCAATTCATCCTCATAGAGAAAATCGGACGAGCGGTGCGGATTGCCGAAAAACAGCCAATTCCGTCCCTTCGAATGGGTTGCCTTCCGCTCTTCCAGAAAAGCGCGAAATGGCGCGATACCCGTCCCCGGGCCCACCATGATGATCGGCACGTTTCCATCGGTCGGGAGCCGGAAGGCATGGTTGGTATGAACGTAAACTCCCGCGGCGGCCCCGGATCCCAAGCGGTCCGCCAGATAGGTCGAGCAGATGCCTCCGCGTTGTCTGCCATAGGTGTGATAGCGGACAATGCTGACGCACAGATGGACCTCATCGGGATGCGCCTTCGGACTGGAGGCAATCGAGTAAAGCCGCGGTTGCAGCCGCTTGAGAATGGAGACGAAATCCTCACCGTCGGTGAAATCCGCGGGATGATCCGTGACGAGGTCGATCAAGTCACGGCCCCAGCAGAAATCGTCCCACGCTTTGCGTTCATCGGCCTCCACAAGAGATCGCAGAAAGGGCGACCCACTCCGCTGTTGCCATTTTTGGATCAGCGTCTTGTTCAGCGTGCCCACATCGTAATGGTGGATCAGCGCGTCGCGCAGACTCGTTTCACCACCCTCCGGCGTAGGCACCTCCCCCGCCTTGAACGGTAGGTTCGCGATGATCTCGTCGACGATTGCCGGACAATTCACGGGATAGACGCCCAAGGCATCCCCGACCTCGTAAGAAAGTCCGGAATCCTTCAGTGAGAATTCGATCTGATGGGTCTGCTTTTCGCCCCCGCTGTTCAGGTTGTAATTGCGTGAAACCGGCGAAGGAAAAGGATTCTGCTTGGTATATCCGGATTCGGTGGCATCGACCACCGACGCGCCATTTGAAGCGACCGCTGCTGCCGAAGGTGCCAGGATCGCCAGGACCGCGGAGGACCATTCGGCGAAGGGGGCGTCGATATCGACATCGGAATCCACACGGGGAAAAATTCGGACGGCTCCCAGCTCCGCGAGGCGTGTGTCGAATTCAATTCCGCACTTGCAGAAGTCCGGATAGCTGGTGTCGCCCAAGGCCAAGACCGAGTAGCTCACTCCCTCGAGGGCCGGAGCCTGGTCGCTCAGGAGCCAGCCATGAAAATCAATCGCGGGGTCCGGTGGCTCGCCATCCCCGTAGGTTGAACTGATCACCAGCAGGTTTTTCTCCTTTGGCAACCGGTTGCGATCATAAACCGCCATGTCATGGATCTCCGGCTCGAAATTGCCTTTCTTGAGAGTCTTCAGCAGTTTCTTCGCAAGGCCTTCGGCATTTCCCGTCTGGGATCCGTAAAGGACGGTAACCGGCACGGCGGGACCTGCGGGAACGGCGGCCGGGTTGGCGACTGCCAGCATCTTGGCGAGAAATTCGCCAAGCCATATGCGTTGCTCCGGAGTGAACGGAGCGTCATCGGGAATCTGAATCGGGGAGGCCATCGCTCGTTGTGGGTCCGGACGGTGCCGGGCTGCGGAACTTGGGCGCTCGCGGCAACCGGTTCAAGCCCGGATCATGCCAAAATCGCGGGATTCAGCGGGTCCG
>JBBSJY010000351.1:0-3092 GCA_038256845.1 Verrucomicrobiales bacterium
GCATGCCTCCCAGAATATCGTCTTCTGTCGTGATCGCCTGAATCGGCCCGCCGACGCTCGCGGGCCGCCGATCCTTCAACGAAGTGGGCCGCTGCATGTACTGCTGCCGGTAGAGTTCCATCGCCTCCCGGATCAACTCTGAGGCCTTTCGATCCGTCTTCCGCGCATACTGCCGGTTCTTCATTGAGGCGTTTTATCTGAAAACCGGTTTGTCCTTCGCCAAGCGGGCCGGTATATTCGCTTCACCCCCATGAAGGAACCTGCGGTCCGCAAACAGGCTTTCGGCCGCATGTCACTACTGGCGCTCCTGGCGATCACTTCCGTCGGAACGTGGCAGCTTCAGCGAGAGCCGCTCGCTCCGACCGTTGAGGCACCGCAACCGTTCGCCCCGGGCGCCGTCGTTTCCGGTCCCACCGAATCCGCCCCCGCGCCCGAAGAGGTTCCTGTTGCCTACTCTCCGGAGGTTTTCGCCCCCCTCCCGGGAGCCGACGCACTCGCTCCGGCCGTGGCCGCTGAGGCTGGCGGGGAGAACCACGCCGCCCCGGCCGATCGCCCGCTCGACCGGCTGGAAATCACGGCAACGGTCGCCGAGGAATGGCCGGAGGGTTTCCCCGGCCGCGCCGGCTGGCATCCGCGGGTCCGGATTGTCGAGACCACCTACAAAAGCGGGCTGCTCCGCATCGAGGAACAGGTGGAAGTGGAACTCACGCCCGATGGCATCCGCATCATCCGCACGGTGATCGAAAAAGCGGTGGACGCCCGGCACCTGCTCGTTTCCTCCGACCACCTCGACGCTCTCGAAGTCCATGGAATCGCCGCGCAAGCCGGACGGAATCCGGCATACATGCGGGTCGCTGTCGATCAGCCGCGCCAGATCGGCGCGCTGCCCGAGTTGGCCGGCCGACTGGCCGGACTTTCCCTCCGTGGCGTCGAGCCGGACGCCGTCATCGAGGCCGCCGCCCTTCCCGCCGACCCCCTGGTGGGCACGGGCGCGGCGTGGCATCTCGACAATCTCGGCTTGTTGGCCGGATACAAAGCCGGCGCGGACATCGGCGCTGCCATGGCCTGGGACCGGCGCACGGACGCGTCCGGGGTGCTGATCGCCGTGATCGATTCCGGCATCGCCTCCAGCGATCCGGAACTGGCGCAATCCATTTGGTTCATGCCCGGGGAAACCTTCGGCGATGGCCTCGACAGCGATGGCAATGGCTACATCGATGACGTTTTCGGCTACGATTTCGTCCACGACGACCCGGACCCGGAGGATGAGACAGGCCATGGCTCGATGTGCGCCGCCCTGATGGCAGCCGCGGGCAATAACGGCCTCGGCTCCGCCGGCGTGGCTTGGAAGGCGTCGATTTTGAATTGCAAGTTTCTCGACCGAAATGGCTTGGGTGCTCTGTCCGACGCCATTGATGCCATCGATTACGCCCGCGCGGCAGGGGCCGGAATCCTCAATTTAAGCTGGTCTTATTTCGGCGAAGCGCCGCTGCTCGCCGAGGTGATCGGCCGCTGCGACGCGGAGGGCATCCTGATGGTTTGCGCGGCGGGCAACTCCGGGTTCGCCGCACCGGTGCCGGCACCCGCCTCGCTCGATTTTCCGCATCTGGTCGCGGTGGCGGCATCCACACCCGCGGACACCGTCGCGCCGTTCTCCGTAATCAATACGGAGAAAATCGATCTCGCCGCCCCCGGCATCGAGCTTCCGGTCGCGCTTTCGAATCAGCCGTGGAATCCCACCGGAAGCGTCCGCTACGCCAGCGGGACCAGCTTTTCCGCCGCCCTGGTCAGCGGAGGCCTGGCGCTGGGTCTCGCGGAATTTCCCGCGGACACGCCGTTGCAGGTCCTCCGGCGGATGCTGGAAACCGTCGATCCGCTGCCCGGCGGCGCGGCGGCAATGACGACCGGTGGGCGTCTCAATGTAGGCAAGATGCTCGCCGACAGCAGCGATGCCGTCCCGCACGACCATTTCGACGACCGTCGCATCCTGACCGACGCCGTCGGCCAGTGGACCGGCCGAAATTCCGGTGCCGGCGTTGAAGCGAACGACCTGAATTTCGGCCTGATTCCCGCACCGCTCCACACGCTCTGGTTCGAGTGGACGGCGCCGACCGACGGGCTTTTGAGAATCGAGGCGCTCGCGGAGGGCCAATCGGTCCGGCTGGCCTTGTTCGATGGTGCCGGAACCCTTCCGGGAAACTTGCTGGGCACCGCGAACTCCGGCACGACATTCGAGACCGCCGTCACCGCCGGGCAGCGGCTGTTCTGGATGCTCGATTCCGACGTTCCGATCGACGGGGGCCTGAGCGTCCGCTGGCACCTGCCTCCGCCCGATGACAACTGGCAGGACGCTGCGACGCTGGCCGGCATCCCGCTGAGCGTTTCAGGAAATTCGCTCGGGGCCACCATCGAGGGATTTGAGCAAGACCGCCCGCACCGGCTGTTCCTGACACATGGCAGCATCTGGTACAAATGGACGTCCGGCTCCGCAGGCATCGTGAAAGCGACGGTCTCGGACGACCACGCCGTCTTCATCCTGCCGCTGGATACCGCGGGACGGCCGACCTTTCCCGCCCTTTATGAAATGTCCGATCTCATTCAGGATCAACGACGGTCGCGGCTGGCCAGAGTTTCGCGCTGCTCGTGATCCCCCTGACTCCGGCGGCGGCCGGTTCTTTCACCTTGGCGATCACGGGGCCGGATGAGATCGCGATTCTCAGCCATCCCGCGGATGTGGCGGCGTTGCCGGGAGAGACGGTGGAACTCGCCGTGCTGGCGGCAGCCACCTCCGGGATCCATTTCCAGTGGTTCAAAGACGGCGCAGCCATTCCCTTTTCGGAAGGATCGACCCTGCGCCTCAGCCCGGTGACCGGATCGACTTTTGCCACCTATCATGTGGTGATCCGCAGTGGTGGAACGATCCTGCAATCCAACCCCGCAGTGGTTTCGCCACGGCAGGACAGGCCGCGACTAATCGCGGGAATTTGGCCGGAGCCCTCACTCCGGTCGAATGGCTCCGCTCGGACGACGGCGGCCAAAGCTGGTCCTCCACGCCGATGCCGCCCTCGTTCCGCGCGACGAGCGGAGCATCC
>JBBSJY010000352.1:0-3038 GCA_038256845.1 Verrucomicrobiales bacterium
GAAACCTTTTTCCCAGCCGCTGTTCGCCCATCCGCTCGGGATGATGTGTGTGCCGGAGGGATTGTCGGTGACCTATCCCGGCAGCCGGGTTCAAGGCGGCGGGGGGCACATCATGGGCGGAGGCGTGAGCGGGACCGGTGATTTCCAGATCGGCCATTCGGAGGTGGCGAAATTCACCCGTGCCGACGCGGACACCGCCTCGGACTGGTTCATCGGCGTCGAGTTCGCCGAGCAGGACAAGAAGCTGCGGATGAGCTTCGGTCACGGCAGCCCGTTCGTGTTCACCACCTACTCCGGCGGCGATCCGGTGCTGCGTTTCACCTCGCCACCGAAGCTTTGGGCCGGCGCGGAGAATGACGCGGTGATCGGGCTGTCCGTGGGAGATCACCACTACGGGATCTTCGGCGCGACCGGCTCGAGCTGGAAGGGGACCGGCACCGCCACGTTCACCCTCACTGCCGGGAAGGGATATTTTTCCATCGCCCTGCTGCCGGATGACCAGCCGGCCACGCTCCAACACTTCGCCAAGCATGCCCACAACCATGTCATCGCCACGCAGGTGGTGCCCAGTATCCGGAGCGGCATTCTCCGCACCGATTACCAGTTTGCCACCAAGCCCATGGAGGGCAATGGCTCCGACACCCTCTACGCACTCTATCCCCACCAGTGGAAATATGTTTCCGGGAAGCTCACCGATTGGACCTACCACTCGGTCCGCGGGGTGATGAAAGTGGGCGAGGGGAAGGGCTTCCAGACGGAGGTGCCCATCCAAGGCGTGTTGCCGGTCCTGCCCGCCGAGGGGATCGCCGACCGTGATCGGTTGGTCGCCAACCTCAAGGAAGAAGCCGCCAAAACGCCGCCCGGTTTTGCCGATACCTACTGGGAAGGCAAGCACCTCGGCAAGCTCGCCACGCTCGCGGGCATCGCCGAAGTCGCGGGGGAGGCCGAACTGCAACAAGGCTTCCTCGCTGAAGTGAAACGGCGTCTCGAAGCGTGGTTTACCGCCAAGCCGGGAGAGGACTCACCCGTGTTTTACCACGACGCCAACTGGGGAACCCTCATCGGCAGCAAGCCCTCCTACGGCAGCGATGAAAGCCTCAACGACCACCACTTCCACTACGGCTACTTCATCCGTGCCGCCGCGGAAGTGGCGCACCACGACGCTGCCTGGGCCAAGGATTGGGGGCCGATGGTCGAGCTGCTGATCCGCGACATCGCCTCCACCGACGCCAAGGACCCGATGTTCCCGCGCCTTCGCTGCTTCGACACCTACGCCGGCCACTCGTGGGCTTCCGGCAACGCCGACTTCCTCGATGGCAACAATCTGGAGTCTTCGAGCGAGTCGATGAACGCCTGGTATGGCCTGATGCTCTGGGGCGAGGCGACCGGCAACACCGCCCTCCGCGACACCGGCATTTTTCTGTTCAACACCGAGCGGACGGCCATCGAGGAATATTGGTTTGACGTCTCAAGAACGAATTTCCCGGAGGATTTCCCGCACGTCGCCCTCGGCATGGTGTGGGGTGGCAAGGGTGCGTTCGGCACCTGGTTTTCCGGGGACATCGATTGCATCCACGGCATCAACTGGCTGCCATTCACCCCCGCCTCCGTGTATTTGGGACGCTTTCCCGACTACGTGAAAAAGAACCACGACCGCATCGTCCAGCAGCGCGAGGGAGGCAGTGACTACAACAACGGTTGGGGCGACCTGGTGGTGATGTTCAAAGGCCTCGCCGAGCCCGAGAGCGCCGCCGCCTGGGCGGACGCGAATCCAAACAGCAAGCTCGAAGGCGGAAACACCCGCGCCTTCATGCACCACTGGCTCCACACGCTCGAGCGGCTTGGCATCAACGACGCTGCGGTCACCGCCGACACCCCGTTTTTCAATGTGTTCGTCAAAGACGGCAAGCGGACCTACGCCGTCTACAACCATGCCCCGCAGCCCCGCACCGTCACCTTCTCCGACGGCGTCACCCTCACCGCGAAGCCCAACCAGCTGACCGTTCTGTCGCCCCAGCGGTGAAAGATTGCATGCCGAACACGAGTTCGGCTAGGGTGCGAGTGTGCTGGATCCTATGAAACCCGGACGAATGGAGCGGCTCCGATGCGGGGCCTTCGTGCTGGTGTTGGCTTGCGCGGCGAATGCCTCGGCGGCACCGGAGATGGGCGCATTCATCGGGCGGTATTGCATTGATTGTCATGACGGTGGCGTGAAGCGTGGCGGCTTGGATCTGGAGGCGATCGGCGGCAAGGACGTCGGCGCGCATCGTGACATTTGGGAACATGTCATCCGCCGCATGGGCGCACGGCAAATGCCGCCACCTGAGGAGGAGCGGCCGGACGAGGAGACGTACCGCGAGGTGATCAAAAGCCTGGAGGCGCATTTCGACGCGCTCGCCGCCCGCGATCCCGAGCCGGGGCATGTGCCGGCGATGCGCCGCATGACGCGCACCGAGTACCGCCACGCGATCCGCGACCTGCTGGAGGTGGACCTCGATGTGGCGGAAATGCTGCCGCCGGACGAGTCGAGCCACGGGATTGACAACATCACCGTGGGGAGCCTTTCGCCGACCTTGTTGAGCCGCTACATCAACGCCGCGCAGAAGATCAGCCGGCTCGCGGTCGGCGCCGATCCGGGGCAGCCCGACGTCCGGGTGGTCCGGGTGCCGGCGGATCGCACTCAGGAGGAGTGGGTCGTGGGACTTCCACTCGGGACTCGAGGCGGAATTTTGATCGACCACAAGATCAAGGGACGCACAAGGATCGGTGTGGAAAACTCTTAACTTTTCAGGAGCCAGAGTTCGCGCAGGCGGGCCAGGGATTCACTCCAGGGAGTTCGTTGATACATCCGGCCCCTGACCCATCGAATGAATCGCTGGGTTCTCTGGGTGGCTCGTGTGATGGCTGAATTGATGAAGTTCCGGAGGGTTTCCACAACTCCTGACACGGCGTTTGTGGGTCTTCCCCGTCCGCTTTGTTTTCGCTCCTCGACTTCGTCGCGAATGCCCTCGTTGCGGATCAGGTCTTGCTCGAAGAGC
>JBBSJY010000353.1:0-2999 GCA_038256845.1 Verrucomicrobiales bacterium
ATTCCGTTCGAGGAACTGCCGGAGGACATGATCGACCATTTCCAGTTCAATGATGAGTTGAAAGCCATCGCGATCCGCAACGAGAGGGAGATGCATCGGCGGCATGAGGAGGCGGTGGCCGCCGCGGCCGCCATGGATGGAGCGGAACGCGACGATCAAGAAAATCAGGAAGCTCTTGCCGGTCGGGAGCGGATCCTGCTGGAAATCGCGACGAGGGAGCGACAGCTCACGGCCCTGCGCAGGGAGATCGGCCAGTTGGAAGGGGAAGTTCATGGCGCCCGCGCGAATGCTTCGTCCGCGAGGGCCGCCGGCCGGATGCACGTCGATCAGGAAAAGCCGCTGCAGGGGAAACTGGATGCCAAGCGAAGGCAGATGGCTGAACTCCGGCAAGTCCTGCTGCGTTTGAAGGCGAATCCCTGACCAGTCATCGCCCGTGTTTTACTCGCAAGACCATCCGGCCGTGTTTTCGGCCCTCGTGGGACTTATCGTGCTGGTGATGACCGCAGTGGGTCTTTCACTGCTGGTGGACCGCCGCTTCCAGTTCTCCAGCGGCAGCCGCCAAATGGAGAAGGATTTCGCGGCCGATGCTTTGGTGTTGGAAACCCTGCGGGACCGCCATGACCGCCATACCCGGACTCTGGAATCGCAGACCGGGCGGGAGACCCAGGCCAGTTACGGAGAATGGATGGAGAAGACCGAAGAACTGGAGAAAGCGACAGCGGATCTGTCCGTCTTGTCCGCGGAGCTGGCGGCTGAAATCGCTTCGCTGGAGGAGGAGTTTCGCGAATACCGCGCGGAATACCGCCGGACCACTTGGGCGGCAGCAGAAGGGGAAATCCTAGGCAACCTCCGATTGCGCGGCGGCAAGGAGTATCGGGACGCGAAGATCAAACGGGTGAGCACCGTCGGCCTGGAAATTCTCCATGCGGACGGATTGGCGCGAATCCAGGGGCCGGATCTCGACCGGGCCCTTCAGGACCGCTTCCAATGGGATGCCGAAGAGCGGCATCTGGCGCTCGCGCGGGAGCGCGAGAATCGCAGCCTCGTGACGCGGGCGGAATCATCCGGCACCGCACCCACGGCGAAGCCTGCCCGGCAGCCGGCCCCGGTCCATGCGGATCTGGGCTCCCTGCGATTCCGGGTGAGAGCTTGGCGGGCCAAGGTGGATGTCCTGAGCGCGCAGACCGCCGAGGCGGATTCAAACGCGTCGCTCGGCGGCCGGATTTCGGTGCCCGGGAGTCTCGAAACCTGGCAGGCCCGGGCGGGACGGCTACGGAACGAACTGGAACGTGCCGGAATGGAGCTGTCGGTCGCCAGAAGCCGCCTTTCCGCGGTGGCGCCGGGAGATCCGATGCTGGTGGACGATTGAGCGGCCATCATTCTCTTCAACTGCTTCTCTTCCTCGGTTCCGGTACCCGGCATGTCCTACCTCTCAAACCGTCCGAATGAAGGCAATTCCAGCCGGGCGATGCACTCGCGAACGTTCTTTCCCTGCCACTCGAATTCCGCGGTGAGCCTCGCTTCGTAGCCTCCCTTGCCTCCCGGGAGGTAGTTCCCGTCATCGCCGCGCTCGTCCGTCGGGATGAACAGCGAGGAGCCCTGCTCCCGGTCGGTTTCGCCTTTCCAGGTGCGCACTTTCCTCCCTTTCGAATCGTGGATGGCGAGTTCCCACCCGCCGTAGTGCGGAGCGAGCTCCGCCACGAACGCCATGACATCGGGAGGCTCGACTTCCCATGTATCACGGAGGCCGACGAAATGATGCGGCAACTCTCCGGGAACTTCGAAATAGACGGAGGGCGTGCGGAACCAGCCGCCCCCGCTTGGTCGTTCGCCGGTTGCTTTCGCTCCGAGATTATCCCACACGTTGCAGAGTTCCACATGAGTCGGAGGAGGAGTCCAGCTCGTCCGGGCCTCCGGAGTTTTTGGGACGGATTTCATCCGGCACCAGCCGGTCCGTTTCCAGATCGAATGATCCGGCAAACGCGTGGCTGAGGCAAAGACAGGCGGTGATGAGGAAAAGATATGGTTTCATGGCTTCGGTGAGCTTCTTATTCCCGGGTTTTGTCCGGCGGCGGGGTGATCGCGCCGCGGGCTGCGTCCACGTTTACCGTGCCTCCCATGCCGTGCCAATAGGCGGTGTGGTCGCCGATCTTCTGGGCGAAGCTCAGCCTGATCGACGAGGGCACTTTCATCTCCATTTTGAGATTCGCATCATACCATCCCACGCTGGTTCCTCCTTGTTGGACGGCGTAGTGGTTCCTTTTCTCGCTGCGCCTCGCAAGATTGGCAGAATCAATTCCGATTTTTTCAATCCATTCCAAAGAAATTTCGATGGATTCATCTTTCTCTGGCACGCCCCTTATGACATGCCTTCCGAAGGAACTATATCGACATAAGGCATGCCATCGGCTACCAACAAGCTTGGCAATAGCGAAAGAATGGCGGGGAATACTTTTCTGCGCATGGATGCAACGTGGTTGATTCTTCACAAAGATCTACTCAAAATCAGATTCTTCCAGTCTCATTTGATTGGCTGGCGCGGTCGCGGGGCTCCTGCTCGCGAAGCGGATCGATCTCGATGTGAGCCTGAACCGTCTCTCGCGCACCAGCGATCTGGACCGGTCTGCCTCGCAGCGGGCGGAGAGCGGCGAACGGATTCCGGCGCTGGGGTTCTGGATCGACTGGGCGGACTCGCTGGGGACGAGTTGGAACAAGTGTTGGCGGAGGCGCGAGCGAAGGCGGGCAAAGAAGCTGGGGCTCCGCCGGAACGCCGGAGATTGAGGTGACCGTAGTCGGGTGGGAGATCGGAAGTTTCCGTCACTTGCGGGTTGCCCCGGAGGGAAGGAATAGGCTGAAGTTCCGGCCGTGAGATACGAGCCGATTCCCGCCGATTTTTTCGTCCGCAACCGCAACCGCCTGCGTGAGCTTCTGAAGCCAAACGGCATTGTCATCGTTCACGCGAATGACATCTATCCGACCAACGCCGACGGCACGATGGC
>JBBSJY010000354.1:0-2929 GCA_038256845.1 Verrucomicrobiales bacterium
ATGTGCGGCGCGCTGGCTCCATTCATTCGCGGATCATTCGCATCCCACGCGCCGGACGCCCCGGAGGTGCGTCCCTGCCATCCTCGCAGGGCGACGAATGAACGATCCCGTTTTTCACAAAACCTCGCGCGCGGCAGTATAGAGATTCTGATGCGGGGTTATCCGGAGAAGAGCGATCCACCGGCAAGAGCTGACTTGGAGCAAGTGGACTGCGGACGGGAAATCCATCCGCCCGCGTGACTTTGTCGTTACGGACGCGAACCTGGCCGCGGAGCGGGCGGCATTTCCGGGATTTTCCGCCCGAATACCGGACCAGCGATCGACTTCAACGTTCGATCTTCGATGTTCGATCCGCCTCTCCGCCCTTGATTCCCCATCCTTCTTCCGCGAAGTTCCGCCCATGCCTGCCACCGCGCTCGATCTGAAGGAGGAGATTCTCGAACTGAAGAGGGCGAGAAACGCCATCATCCTCGCCCACAACTATCAGACCGGGGACATCCAGGACGTCGCCGATTACGTCGGCGACTCCCTCGGGCTCGCCTACCGCGCCAAGGCCACCGATGCCGACGTGATCGCCTTCTGCGGCGTCCACTTCATGGCGGAAACGGCCAAAATCGTGAACCCCGGGAAAATTGTCGTCTTGCCGGATAAGGACGCCGGCTGCTCTCTCGAACAATCCTGCCCCGCCGACCAGCTTGAGGCCTATCTAACGGAGCACGCGGAGAAGAACTACTATGTCATCGCCTATATCAATTGTTCCGGCGGCGTGAAAGCGCTCTGCGATGTCATCTGCACCTCGGGCAACGCCGTGAAAATCGTCAACCAGGCCCCTGCCGACCGGCCCATCCTTTTCGTTCCCGATGCCAACCTCGGCGCATGGGTCATGGAACAGACCGGCCGCAAGATGGATCTCTGGCAGGGTTCGTGCTATGTCCACGTCGAGTTCACCCGCGACTCGATCAGCCGCATCAAAAGGGAGTATCCCGACGCACTTGTCGTCGCCCACCCCGAATGCACCCAAGCCGTCCGCCTCCTCGCCGATGAGGTATGCTCGACGGAGAAGATGATCGCCTTCTGCCAGAACGCGCCCGTCCGGGACATCATCGTCGTCACCGAGAGCGGCATGCTCCACCGCCTGCGGCGCGAGTGCCCTGACAAGAATCTCATCCCCGGCCCGACCGACCGCTGCGCCTGCGCCGACTGCCGCTACATGAAGATGAACACGCTCCAGAAGCTCCGCGACTGCCTCGACACGCTCCAGCCCCGCGTCGAAATGGAGGAATCCCTCCGCCAGCGCGCCGAGGCCCCTCTCCTCCGCATGCTCGAGCAATCGAAGTGAGAATGGTACCCAGCCCGCCACCAGGCGGGCACTGGCGGTCGGCGCTGGGACGTGCACCGGAATAAATCGCGCATTTTCCCGCCAGATCGTTTGATAAATCCGGACGAGGAACTACCGGTGCTCAATGCCGCCCCCGCCGAGCTCCCGCCCCTTTGCACCGAACCTCGCCCGCAGAGGCCGAATCATCCGGGGAATCAGCGGTGGAACCCTGCTTGCGGGAGCCGCCGTGGCTTGGCAGTTCAGCGTCACCCTCGCCATCGTCCTCCTCGCCAGCGGCCTTTTCCTCGTCTTTGAGGCCTTGCGCGGTTGGTGCGTCCTGCGCGCCTGCCGGATTCAAACCCGGTTCTGATCCTCCAATCGCCCGTTTTCATCCCATGAGTCAGCACGTCATCATCATCGGGGCCGGTCCGGGCGGCCTCGCCTCCGCCATCCTCCTCGCCGCCGCAGGCCGGAAAGTCACCATCATCGAGCGCCTCGATACCGTGGGGGGCAGGACTTCCCCGATCGAAGCGGACGGGTTCCGTTTCGATCTCGGCCCCACCTTTTTTCTCTACCCGCGGATTCTCGACGAAATTTTCCAAGCCGCCGGCACCACGCTGAAGGACGAGGTCGAGATGATCCGGCTCGATCCTCAATACCGGATCATGTTCGGCGCGGGAGGCCAGCTCGATTGCAGTCCGGAAATCCCGGAAATGGAACGCCAGATCGCCCAGCTCTCCCCCGGGGACGCCAAGGGCTTCGGGCTCTTCATGAAGGAGAACCGCACCAAGCTCAAACTGATGGAGCCCTGCCTGGAAACCTCCTTCGATAGCTGGCGCGCCGTCTTCAACCGGCGAATCTTCAGCATGCTGCCGATGCTGCGGCCCCATCAGTCGCTCGACACCTATCTCAAGCGCTTCTTCTCAGACGACCGGGTCCGCCTCGCGTTCTGTTTCCAATCGAAATACCTCGGCATGTCGCCGTTCCGCTGTCCCAGCCTCTTCAGCATCCTCAGTTTCCTCGAGTATGAACATGGCGTATGGCATCCGGTCGGTGGCTGTTCCGCGATCACCGCCGCCATGGCCCGGGTCGCCCGGCGGCTGGGCGTCGAGATCCGCCTCGGTGAGGAAGTGGAGGAAATCAACTTCCAGGGGCGTCGCGCAACCGGGGTCCGCACCCGCAGCGGAGATCATACCGCCGACGCCCTCGTCGTGAACGCCGACTTCGCCCGCGCCATGCAGCGCCTGATCCCAGACCGGCTCCGCAAACGCTGGACGAACCGCCGCATCGAAAAAAAGAAGTTCTCCTGCTCGACCTTCATGCTCTATCTGGGGATCGAGGGAAAATATGATCTTCCCCACCACACGATCCATATCTCCAGGGATTATGTCAAAAACCTCGATGAGATTGAGAATCGCCATGTGCTGAGCGAAGACCCCAGTTTCTATGTCCAGAATGCCGGCGTGACCGATCCCACACTCGCGCCGGATGGACACAGCACGCTCTATGTGCTCGTTCCCGTGCCCCACCAGCATCCGGACATCGATTGGGAAAAGGAAAAGGAAACCTTCCGCGCACTCGTGTTCCGGCAGCTCGCCAAGGCCGGGTTCA
>JBBSJY010000355.1:0-2911 GCA_038256845.1 Verrucomicrobiales bacterium
ATGGCTTGGAACTGAAAATTCTGACATTGTTGACCTTTTCTCCCTGTTGGATTGTTCTAGGGACTCGGAATGCGTGTGTCAAACGCACCCTAATCCCTACGCGATCGCCGGGGCCAGCACTTGGTCGAGCACTTCCAGGCAGCGCTCGTTTTGCGCACGGGTGCCAATGGAGATTCTCACCCAGTCCGGCAGTTTGTAGCCTCGCATCGCCCGGATGATCACGCCCTGCTTCAACATCTCCTGAAAAACCCGGTCGCCGTCGCGGACCTTGACGAGAATGAAATTCGCCACGCTCGGCACGTATTCGAGCCCGCGCTGATTGAGGGCGCTCTCGTAAAAGGCGAGCCCCGCGCGATTCACCGCCCGCGTCCGTTCGATGTGATCCGCGTCCGCCAGCGCGGCCAACGCTCCCGCCTGGGCGATGGCGTTCACGTTGAACGGCTGCCGCGCCTTCTGCAACAGCGCCGCCAGCGGCTTCGATGCCACCCCGTAGCCCACCCGCAATGCCGCCAGTCCGTGGATCTTCGAGCAAGTCCGCAGCACGCACACATTTCTCCCTTCGCGGACATATTTGAGGGTGTCCGGGGCCTCATCGAGAAACTCGAAGTAGGCCTCGTCGAAGGCCACCACCACATGCTCAGGCACGCGCGCCATGAATCGGTCGATCTCCTCCTGTCCCACCATCGTCCCCGTCGGGTTGTTCGGGTTCGCGATGAATACCAAGCGCGTTTTCTCCGTGACCGCATCCGCCATGGCATCCAGATCGTGCACGAACCCCGGGTCCGGCACCTCGACATAATTCGCGCCGAACAGCGTCGCCATCAGCTTGTACACCACAAACGCGTGCTCGGCCGCGATCAGCTCCGCGTCCTTGTGGAGAAAGGTGTGGCAAAGCAGCTCGATGATCTCGTTCGAGCCATTCCCGATCACCACGTTTTCCAGCTCCAGACCCAGCTTCCCCGCGATCGCGCTGCGCAGGCGGTAGCCGCCCCCGTCCGGATAGATGTGCGCCTCGTCCAGCGCGGCGATCATCGCCGCCTTGGCCTTCGGCGAGGGTCCCAGCGGGTTCTCGTTGGATGCCACCTTGACGATTTGCGCGGGGTCGAGCCCCAGCTCGCGGGCGGTTTCGTCGATGGGTTTCCCCGGCTCGTAGGCCACCAGATCACAGACAAAGCGGTTCGCGAATTGATCGATCATCATCTCGGGGCGAAGGCTAGTCGACCGCAACGGCGAGTCAACGGCACTCCGGAAAAGTTCATAACGCCGCCCGGCTGCGGGCGACCAGCGGGCTGTCGTCCAGGCTCGATCCCTTCAGCCAATGCACGCTCGCCGCCAGGAAGCGGTTCCGATAGGGCGGCGAGACATGGCGGAAATCCTCGATGATCGCGCTGCTGTATTTGTAATCGTGTGAGTTGCGCCCTTTGAGATAAATCAAGCGCTGGGCATGATCGACGAAAGCTTTGGGATCGCCCCCGGCATCGAGGTAGCCCAGCGTTTGTGCCGCCGCCTCCATGCTGTTGCGGCCCACCAGATCGAAGATCCCGTCCAGTGCTTCCGGGCCTTCCGCCGCCAGCGGCTCGAACTTGTCTATTTCCACGCCCGCCACCGCTCCCGCGTCATCCCGGAAAAACGTCAGGAAGGACGCGTTCTGCAACATCAGGAACCGCCGCGTTTCATCATCCGCCGCATGCATGAAAGCATAGTGAAGGGCGTTGGTCGTCGTGCACGCGTGCAGGCTTACGATTCCCGGGTTCCGCATCATCATCTCCGCCGAGGCCTGGAACATCGCATCCCACAGCGCGCGGGGTGCGCTGCCGCGGTTGATCAGTTCGACCGTTGTGCCCGCCGCCTCATCCCAATCCCCCGACCGCAGCACGCCGTGCATCGCGGCGGTGGTTTCCGGCAGTGTGTGGCCGACCGGCCAATCCTTCCGCAGATCCTTCAGCCGGATCCGGTTCTTCCGTCCCGGCCGGTCTGCCAGCAAGTCGCGGCCCGCCGGTTTCTCGCCCCGATACATCAGCATCGCATATCCCAGCGAGCGCAACACCGGCTCCGCGTGATGCCAGCCCATCGTCTGCAAGGTCCGCCAGCTATTCGCCACGTAGATCGCCTTGTGCCCGATGTCCCGGTAGTCGCGGGCCCCGTATCTCGCGAACAGGTCGAAGATCTCCGGCGTTCCCGCTCCGCCCCGCGCCAGCGCCGCAGCCGCCGCATCCACCTTCCCTTCATCCCATTCGTCCATGCCTTCGGCGAAAACCTCCGCCGCCTTTCCCGCCTCCGGCAGCGCCTTCTCATCCACCGCCGCCATCGTCCAATCCCCCTCCGCCACATCCCGGGCCTGGGATTCCTTGAATTGGTCAAGCGCCCAGAAAACCGGCAGCCACCGGTCTTCGTCCGGCGAATTCAGACTCGCCAGGTGTGCCGAGTTCACCACCAGCACCGCATGGAATTTGAAACCCACCGGCCGCGGCTGGATGTTGCGGATCCCGGCCAGCAGCAGTGCCCCGAGGACCTCCCGATAAGTCGTCCCCGCCTTGATCCGCGCCCCCACCTCTTCCAGCAACCGCTCCCGCGGCGTCTCCTCCAGCAATCTCACCAAGGGCTCCATCTCCGGATGAAATCTCACCACCCGCCCGTCGAGCGCCGCCTCCGCCGCGGATACCCGCGGCAATCCACCCAAGAATCCAAGGCCCCCCGCTGCCAGCAGGGTCCCCCCGGCCGTCGTGCGGATGAAATGTCGGCGCGTCCCATTGGTTTTCATAGCGATCCTCACCCTTCCTCTTCCCCGGCGCCGATGCAAGTCAACATACCAAATCCCCCCGACTCCGCTCCCGCGTGAGACTGTTGCGGTCTCAGCCGGAAACCCGGCCAGCTCCCCGCGCAACCCCGCCGCATACCGGACGGGATGCCC
>JBBSJY010000356.1:0-2872 GCA_038256845.1 Verrucomicrobiales bacterium
CCGCGGGACCGAAACGTTGTTCAACACCGGAGTGCGAATCAATACGCCCGTCGGTACCATCGAATCGAACATTTCCACGATGAAGCCGAATGCGATCCAGACCGTTAACGTCCCTCTCTCACGCCTGACTTACGATGAGGGAGCGGCGATGAATTTCAACAGTACGGTCCGGCTTGGTGCCGGCCGCGTAGACCTGAACCCGAACAATGACCGACGCGTTGACACTTACACCCCCATTTCAGCTCCTTAGCGTTCTCATCGTTTCCATCCCACTGTCGCTTTCTGCCGCCCCGCCATCGAGGGAGGCTCCGAATCCAACCGCCCGGCCGGCCGATCAGCTTTCGGTATCCGGAAACGCCTGCGGGCCTGCCGCATTACTGAGTGCATTTCGGTTCGGAAACGGGAACTGGCAACGCGCGGCCTTGGCAGTGGCGGGTGAGACTGACAAGCAACAGATCACCATGATGATCCGGCAGCGCGGTTTGCGGCCTTCCAATCATCTGATCGGAAAACCGCGTTGGGGGAGGCATGGGGTGAACCTCGCCGACCTCCGCGATATCGCCAACGAGATGACGGCCGGTCACTTCCTGCCGGAAATCCGCGAGGACGTGTTTTTTGCCAGCGGGAGGGAATCGCCGCAGCGCTTGTTGCGCCGGGTTCACGGGAGATTGGAAACGTCACTTGAAAGAGGCCTTCCTCCCGTGCTGAGCATTCGCCGCTACGCACTCAGAAATCCGGGGGGAAATGCCCCGATATGGACTGTGTCGGACGGCCATTTCGTCACAGTGATCGCCGTCCCGAAGCGCCTGTCAAAAGGCGATGCCTCGTTCCCGGTGACCTATATCGATCCATGGGGAGGGAAAATTGCGGAAGGAACCATCGAGATTCCCAGACTTCCGGTTCTTTCCGCGGGTGGCGATTCGCCTTGTCTTGAAGCGAATTTCCCGGGAGTCCGGGTCGGGACGAAAGGCATCCGGAACGGCGAAAGGACCACGGTGGTGGTTTCCGCGGCGATCGGCCGCTGGTGAATGCTCCTTCCCGAAAATGAGAAACCCGCGGTCCTCTGAGGACCACGGGTGTGAGAAGGAAGGCGTGACGAAGGTCAGGCCACGGCATCCTGCACGTCGAACGATCCCATGACGGTGTCGGCTTCGCGGAAGCGCTGGCGGTAGGCGGTGGGGCTGAAGCCGGTGGCCGCGGAGAAGTTCCGGTTGAACTGTGAGATCGAAAGACCGCCGACGCGCTCGGGGATCTCAGAAATGCGCAGGTCGCTCTCGATCAGAAGTCGGCAGGAGGCTGCAACGCGCTCATCGCGGAGAAGATTGTTGAATGAACTGCCGAGAATGTGCTCTACCCGGGCCCCGACATAGCCGGCCGACAGCTTGAGACAGGCGGCGACCTCACGCACACTCATCTGGCGGCAAGGGTGCATGGAGATAAGAGACCATGCCGCGCGGACGGCGTCCGGCCATTTGTGAAGCTTGCCGCGTCCTTCCAAATTCCTCTCCATCGCTTTCAGCATGCGCAAGGCGGATGGCTTGCGCCAGAAGTAAGGTGGGGATCCGGGGAGGGAGGTGACGGAAGGATCGATGCGGACCACAACCACCTTGTCGGCCTCGGGTAAGGGCACGACCACCGACCAGGCATCCTCTGCGCAGGATGGTTGCTCGGAGGAGTCGAGGATGGTGTAGAGGACTGCGGTGGGCAGGAGGTGCTCCAATGCCGACAGATAGGATCCGAGGGCGGGGAAGTTGCTAATCTCCGGCGGTCTTGTTGTGGTGCTTTGTAGGCCTTTCATGATTTCCCTACCCCCTTTGCAAAAGACGGGCCAAGGTTCGGACAAGGACGGTTGGGAGCAACGATATCACTTGGGTGGATCGATCGTTTCGGAGCGCGGTCCCGGTTTCCCAAAGGATGAATGTTGCGCAGCATTCCCTTGAGTTTCCACAAGATGCGGGATCATGCCGACCCTCTCTCGATTGCGCCCACCAGGCTCATATCGAACGGTTTGAAAATTTCAAAATCAAGGGTCCGGGACGCTGTCAACGCCACCTACGCTTCCATGACCACTCAAGTTGGCATGCGATTTGCGAGCATCTCGTTGCAATGTGCAAGCGGCGGTCTGGACGCCATATGCGGCTTGCTAAAAATCCCCGCGCCGGAGCTCTTTCCTGATGCCCGACTAACACATGAAGATTCTCGATACCTCCCGCGAGCCTCACGAGCTGCTCCACGTCAGTCACGAAACCCTTTATCGTTATAGCGGCCCCGTCGGGTTTACGCCCCACCGGCTGGTCCTCAGGCCTCGGGAAGGCCATGATTTGCGCCTCGAGTCCATGGACTTGGAGACGAGTCCGGCATCCGTGATCCGCTGGTATCGCGACGTGCTCGACAACATCATAGCGATCGCGGAATTCGCCGAATCCGCCGCCGAACTGAGGATTCTCAACCAATTCGTGATCACCGTGCCACCGGCGGATCCGGCTCCCCTGGCACCCATCCCGGTTCCGTTCCCGCCCCACGTCCCTGGAATCGACGAATTGGGAACAGCGCCTTACCGCCAGTTTACCTGGCCGGCGGAGGTGGGCGCGCTGCGCAAATGGTTCGCGGATGCGGGGTGCGACGCGGTGGCTGGCGATTCTCATCCGATTTTCGACAATCTCGCGGAAGTGATCCGCAGCGGCATCACTTACCGAAGGCGCGATGAAACGGGCGTCCAGTCGCCGGTTGAAACGCTGGAATGCGGGACCGGTTCGTGCCGGGACATGGCAGTGCTGATGATCGAGGCGAGCCGGGCGATCGGTTTCCCGGCTCGATTCGTGAGCGGTTATCTCGAAGGGGAAAACTCGCGGAACGGACGGGGATCCACCCA
>JBBSJY010000357.1:0-2852 GCA_038256845.1 Verrucomicrobiales bacterium
ACCGATTCCCGTTTCGCGAGCGCCTCCCGCAGCCGCTCGGCCCGCCGTGCCGCGGCATAGGTCCGCGGCGTCAACCCGGTCGCCTTTTTGAAGACCCGGTGGAAATGATGGGGGGAAAGTCCGGCAATGCCCGCGAGCTCCTCCAACGGCGGGATCTCGTCCGCCTCTTCAATCCGGCGGCAGGCCGCCTCCACTCGCGCGACTCTGGATTCCGGAGATGCCTCAGACATGCCCCAAGGCTAGGTAACGATCCGACACATGAAACTCCGTTTCTTGTGGATATCCGCCCTTTCATTCGCCGAAGGGCGGGATTGCGGGATGCCAGGCTCTGTTTATTCTCTGCCGCCATGGCCGCGCAACCGCTCGCACTGCTGGGAATGTTCGTCGTCACCTCCCTCATCGCTTCGGCCGACGAAGGGATGTGGCTCTTCACCAAACCGCCGCTACGGCAAGTGCGGGAAAATCATGGATTCGAAATCACCCCGGAGTGGCTGGAACATCTGCAAAAGTCTTCCGTGCGGTTCGGGAATGGCGGATCCGGCTCGTTCGTCTCCGCCCGCGGACTGATCCTGACGAATCATCACGTCGGCGCGGGAATGATCGAAAAACTCAGCACCCCGGAGCTGGATCTCTTGAAGGACGGATTCCATGCGGCGAACGCGGACCAGGAGATCCCCTGTCCCGACTTGGAATTGAACGTGCTCATGAGCATCGAAGTCGTGACCGAGCGGGTGAATGCGGCCGTCGATCACAACGCATCCGCGGAAACCGCCGCGGCCGACCGGCGGGCGATCATCGCCGAAATCGAAAAGGAATCGCTCGAAGCGACCGGTCTGCGCAGCGATGTCGTCACCCTCTATCAGGGTGGGGAGTATCATCTTTACCGATACCAACGCTACACCGATGTCCGCTTGGTCTTCGCGCCGGACTCCCGGGCGGCGGCGTTCGGCGGAGATCCCGACAACTTCGAGTATCCCCGCTACTGCCTCGATTTCTGCTTTTTCCGCGCTTATGAAAACGGCGGGCCGGCGGCAACCCCTCACTTTTTGAAGTGGAATTCCGGCGGACCGGCAGAGGGCGAGCTGGTCTTCGTCACCGGCCATCCGGGCCGGACCAATCGCTCGGTAACGCTGGCGCAGCTTGAGGACCTGCGCGACCACGGGCTTCCCGACCGGCTTGAACAATCGCTGCGCAGTGAAGCCCTTCTCCGTGCCTGGGCGGATCGGGAGCGGGAAAACGCACGTCGGGCCAAGGGGGCGATCATTGGCACGCAGAACGGACGCAAGGCCACCATGGCGCGCCTCAACGGGCTGTTAGATCCGGCGTTCATGCGCCTCAAATCGGATTCCGAAAGGGCGCTGCGCGGGAAACTGCTTGCCGACGCACGCTGGCAGGATGCGGACGCCGCGTTCGGGCGCATCGCGGAAGCGACCTCCGCAAGTCGCGGCTTCGCCACCCGCCAATGGATGCTCGATGGCGAATTCGGCAGCTCCTTGTTCGGCATCGCCCGCACGCTTCTCCGCGCCGCGGACGAAAGGGAAAAACCCGACGGCGAACGGCTTCCCGAACACCAGGATTCCAACCGCGTCTCCTTGGAGCTAGGCTTGTTTTCCCCGCGCCCGATCTACAAGGACCTCGAAATGCTCCGGATGTCGGACGGCCTCACCGTGCTCTGCGCCAGGCTCGGCGCGGAAGATCCCACGGTGGCCGCGATTCTCGCAGGGAAGTCGCCGCACGAGCGCGCGGTGGAGCTGATCGGCGGCACGGCGCTTGAGGATATCTCCCTCCGCCGCGAGCTTTATGAAGGAGGTCGCAAGGCAATCATCGGTTCCGACGATCCGATGATTGCGCTTGCCCGGCTGATCGATGGAGAGGCCCGCGCTCTTCGCGCGAAATCCGACGCCCTCTCCGAATCCGTCGCCCAAGCGCACCAGCAGATCGCCGCCGCCCGTTTCGCGCTGGAAGGCGATTCGACTTACCCCGACGCCACCTTCACTCTGCGGCTCTCCATCGGTTTGGCCAAAGGTTATGAAGATGGCGGCCGCAGCGTGCCCTTTCAAACCACTTTCAGCGGAATGTCCGCGAGATATGAATCCCAAGGCGGCGCCCCGCCATTCGATCTCTCGGACGAATGGCTCGGTCGTGCCGGGGAATTGAATCCCGAAACCCCGGTCAACTTCGTCACCACCCACGACATCACGGGTGGGAATTCCGGCAGCCCCGTCGTCAACCGCGCGGGCGAGTTGGTCGGCCTCATTTTCGATTCAAACGCCCACGGCTTGGTGTCCGACTTCGCCTACACCGAGGAACGCGGCCGCGCCGTCTCCGTCCACCCCGCAGCGATCATCGAATCGATGAGACATATCTATCAGGCCGACCGGGTGATCGAAGAGCTCTCCCGCTGACTCACTCCATACCGATGGGTGGTTTCGCCGCTGCGGCTCCCGCGCAGGGCCTTGCCGTCGATGGCGATATGGCCGCCCTGCATGGCGAAACCGGTGCGAGATGCCCTGCGATGCATTGCCGAACGCGGTCGGCCCCATGACCTGAAACCCGGGAGAAAGTGTTGGCGCAGGCGATGCCGTTGGGCAGCTTGAGCCAGTTGCGCAGCCAGCTTTCGCGAAGTCCGCAGAACTCCTCCATGAACTCGTAGGACAACGCACACGTCTGGTAGAGAGGCTCCCGGTGGGTTTTCCCCGTGATGGAGCGAGACCGCCTCGCTCAGTGGCACTTCCCACACTTGGTGGAATGTGAATTTTGATTCCGGCGTGGATGGATAGGTGGCCAGTACCGGGATTGATCGGGTGACGACAACTTCACTCGCGCCCTCGGTCAGCATCGTGTCTCCGACC
>JBBSJY010000358.1:0-2821 GCA_038256845.1 Verrucomicrobiales bacterium
AAAAATCCGACACCGGCCGCATCCGGCCTGGCTCCGTCAGGGAATCCGGAAAATCTTCTGATTCGACGGGTCGCGGGCGAGTTGGCCGGTCCGGAATCCTTCCACGTCGATGACGTTGTACGGCTCATACGGGCTGATCACCTGGTTCGGGTCGGCGGTTCGCTCGGCCACGGGATAGGCATCGCGGGTGGGCGGCGGGTTGTCGGGAACGGCCTGGCGACCGCCAAATCGGCGGTCATCGGGCGAGCGATCGCGCGGACCGCGCTCAAACTGGTAGGAATCGTCTTCCCTCCACCGGTCGCCGCGCAATGCATCCACCCCCGCCCTGCGGCGATCGTCAGCCTCCGCCCGGCGACGATCATCCGCCCGATCGGATTCCATCCATGGGGGCAAGGGGGGAGGGCCCCAAGGCCGCTCATCCGGATAGGGTGGCCCGCATGAGGCAAGAAACGGGACGCCCAGGAGGGCGGGAAGAATGAGAAATCGGATCATGCGGCGTGTGACGGTGTTGGTTAGAAAACTATTCGAGCGGTCCCGGCCTTGCAATCAGATGCTTGGATAGAATCGCCAGCTTGCGTGCCTTGGAAAGCCCATATCGTTTGTGGAAAACCCGGAAACGGCCGGCTCGCATCTTGCCCAGCACTCCCTGATAGATCTCGGCCATGATTCGCGCCGGCAACAACATGGCCCGGTCCGAAGAGGGCAGCACCGCCGCCGCCTCGCGGAAATACCCTTCCGCACGCTGGGCCTCGTGCTCCATCAGGGCGACGAAGCGGCCGTCATGGACCCGCTGCGCCAGATCGTCGGGCGTGTATTGGTATTTCCGGAGATCTTCCCGAGGCAGGTAGATCCGTCCTCCGTTGGAATAATCTTCTCCGACGTCGCGCAGAATGTTCGTCAGTTGCAGCGCATGTCCCAAGGAGACCGCGTATTGCTCCGAGGCCGGGTGGGTGCAGCCGAACAGACGGATGGAAACCAGTCCGACCGCGCAGGCGACCTTCCACGTGTAAGCGGACAATTCCTCCCAGCTCTCGAAGCGTTGGGACGTGAGATCCATGGCACACCCGTCGATGATCGCTCCGAGCAGCTCGACGGGGATGCCATGTTGATCGCGAAGCGAAATCACTTCCCGCTCAAACGGATCCGGAGCGTCAAAGCCCTCCGTGATCCCGCGTTTCCAATGGTTGAGCCGTCCGGCCCGCTGCGCTGCGGTCCTTCCCGGCTCGTCCGCCAGATCGTCCATCGTCCGGCAAAAAGCGTAGAAGACCGTCATCGCCTCGCGCCGTTCCCGAGGTAGGATTTTCAAGGCGAAAGCCAGGTTCGACTTGGCTCGCCGGGTGATTTCGGATGCGACAGGTGACTTTTGCATCAACGGATGAATCCCCAGTGCCCCGTGCGGATCGGCCAGAGGGAAAAGAGGGCCGGACCCACGAGGTTGAATTCCTTCACCGGGCCCCAGTAGCGTGAATCCAGCGAATTGGCCGTATTGTCCCCGAGGGCCGCATACTCGCGCATTCCGGGCGGCGCTTCCTCGCGGAGGACCAGATTCCGATCCGGGCTATCGAGATACTGCGGGGGCTGAGACCTCCCGGGCTGGGCGTGTTCATTGGAACTCGCGACAACATAACCCGGATGATCGGGAGGAAACGGCGGCTCGCCTTGAATCACCCGTTGGATCCCCGGCTCCCGGGCAATTTTCCCATCGATGAGCAGATTGGGAGATTGGATGGAAAGGGTGTCCCCGGGAACACCGGACAGCCGCTTGATATAATGGGATCCCCCCCCTTGCGGCCCGCTGCGATCTTGGATTCCCTGGATGTCGAGCGTGTCAAAAACGAACACCTCACCGCGCTTGGGCTTGCGGAAGTGATAGGAGAATTTGTCCACCAGCACAAGATCCCCCGTATCGATGAATCCCTCGGCCACCACCGTCCCGGCGGGAAGCACATCCCGGTTCGCGATCGCCTTCCCGATCGCGCTGCGGAGGCCGATCTCCGAAACCGGCCCGATCGGCGCGGGCAGCCGCAGCGGCTTGGAATCGAGGAACCGGATTTCGGATCGGCTGAAGAAATGCAGGAACTGGAAATCGCGAATTGCCGGAGCCCCCTGCGGGGTCCGCGCGATCGTCCGGTCCCGATCGTTCACGACATGCACGTAGCTTCGTCCGCGGAGAACCTTCTGCACCATCCGCTCGGGAAACGAGGGCCACTCTTCCTTCGCGAGCGGCGTGCCGACGATACCGTTCAAAGTTGGTTGCATCGAACCCGTCGGGATCCGGAACGGTTGCAGGTAATAGGCGCGAAGCCCGAGCGCGATCACGATCGCCACGAACATCACCTCCACGTTTTCTTCAAACCAGCCGGGCGGCTTCTCGCGTGGCAGCGAGTTCTCGCAGGTCGCGCGCACCTGTTTGGAGGCCTCGTCCGCTTTCGCCCGGTCGCCGGACTTCACCGCCGCCAGAAGATCCTCACGCCGGGACTCGATCTCATCGACCCGCTCGGGTTTCAGAAGATCCCGTTTGTAATGGACGAATTTTCGCGCGCCCTTGGCCAGCAGCTTGGCTTCTTTCTTCCACTTCGGCGTGAACATGCGGCGGAGTGTCAGCGCTGTCGCGGAAGTCTGCAAGCGTGCCTTTAGCGGCGCTGCCGCAAGGCGCGGATGCGGTGGTTCCCGCTGTCGAAGGAGCGCGAACGGCAGCCCCCAAAGCCCCCTGTGCGGCATCGTGGCCAATTTCCCAACCGCCAGCCCCGCTTCACCCGAGCCACTCGCTCACCCTCTCCACATGCCCGAACCACCTCAGGCTGTTCGGCATCCCCGGCCG
>JBBSJY010000359.1:0-2814 GCA_038256845.1 Verrucomicrobiales bacterium
ATCCGCGTCAGCGAGACGGCGAGCGGGCTCAGCAGCAGCCCCAACGGCCCGCCCATGACCAGCAGCGCCTTGGCGGTCGCCCCCGTCTGGAAGTGCTGGACCGCGATGATGAGCAGGAAAGTCGCCGCCGAGGTTTCCAGCACACCCGCGCTGATCGCCCGCCGCATCTCGAGCTGGAAAGTGCGGTCCCTGCGGCGCTGGACTTCGGAAGGATCCGCGCCGTCGTCCTCTGTCAATTCCGCCCGCACGCGGCCAAGCTAGAAGGCGGCGGGAGGCTGTCAAACCCCGGGACCTAGAGGCTTCGGCTGGCGGCCCGCACCTTACGGGCAGAGCTTCCCCGGAGGAATCCCGCCGGAATCCTGACTTTCCTCCTGACCGCCGCCAAATCCGGGGTTGGCAGGGTGGCGGATCGGTTGTTTGATTCGAATGGTCAACCCGTAGAAAGCCCGCCATGTCCCAAGCCATCATCGATCCCGAGGAAGTCCGCCGTTTCGCCGCGGAGTTGAAGCGATTCAACGGAGATCTGCGCGAGCGGTCGGCCTCTCTGATGGCGCGGTTCACGGCGCTTGGCGACACCTGGCAGGACCAGGAGCAGGAGAAGTTCTCGGCGGAGTTCGTGCAATTGATGAAAACTCTCAAATCGTTTCTGGAACTCTCCGAGCGCCACTCGCCGTATCTGATGCGGAAGGCGGAGCGCATCCAGCACTATCTCGACCAGCGCTGATCTAATAAAACCATGTCCGACCAGGCCCGTGTCTCCTCGATCGATACCCTTGAAGCGTTTCGCGCCGAATTGATTCAATATATCGAAAAGGCGCGCACCGCTTTGGAGGATATGGCCGGCGAAACCCGCCGCACGAAGACGTGGCTGGATACGGACCGCCTCCAGCACTGGGGGACCGAGATGAAAAAACGGAAGAAGGCGCTGGATCAGGTGGAACAGGAACTTTACAGCGCGAATCTGACGAACCCCAGGGCAAGCAACGCGCTGCAAAAAATGGCGGTAGTGAGGGCGGAGCGGAAGCTGAAAGAAGCTGAGGAGAAAATGCGCGTCCTCAATCATTGGAGAAGGCAGTTTGAAACCCGCGCCGGGTCATTGCTGCGACAGCTCGACCCGATGTTCGGGCGAGTGGGGCAGCAACTGCCGCAAGGGGTCCATGTGCTGACGGAGACGATCAAGGCGCTCCAGGCCTATGCCGAGACCCGAGCCCCGGCTGCCACCCCGCAGCCGGCGGTGGATCCTGTGGAAAAGGAGGGCGAGCCATGAGCGGCTCCGGCAGCAAGGGGATGCTTTCCGCAGCCACCCGGCAGTTGCTAAACCGCTGGGGGGAAACGCGCCAAACGTGGCGCGACCGCAAGGCGGAGGAATTTGAGAAGACCTATCTATCAGATCTGGCGGGAGGGGTGAACGCCGCCATCCGTGCGATGGAGGAACTCGATCAACTGCTTCATAAAATCCATGCCGACTGCGAATGATTCCATCGATCCGGGGAGTGTGCTGCAAGCACTCGGAAGTCTGAAAGACGCGCTCACTTCCGTCCTCGCCGGCGAGGAGGAGATCACCCGATCCCGCAGGGAAAAGATGTCGGCGGTCCGCCGCGAGATGAACCAGCGCCAGGATGCGGAGGCGGCGGAATCCAATCTATGGCACGCGGACTTGGCCGAATGGAAACGTCAGGAACTCGCCAACGCCCATGCTTTGTTTGAAGCGCGCCAAGCCAACATCCAGCGCGCCTATCACGCCAGTCGCTCCTCGCTGGCTGAACGCGTGCAGGCAATGAGGGACCGCCAGATCGGACAAGTGCAGGGCGGGATTCTCCATACGAGAAAGATGCGGCAGGAGGAACTCGCCGCAGCGGGCGAGAGGCACGCCGCATTTCAACAGAGGTTGTTAGAGGATCGGAAGTTGCGTCATGAGATCAGAAATGATGCGGTGCTGGCTCTGTGTGGTTTCCGGCCCTTCGTCGGGCTGTGGATGAACCGGCATCAACTCGCCGTTCCGAAAGATGAACGTACGGCCGAGGGGTGGCGCGCCGCCTCACATGAGGAACTCGGGTCTGCCCGCGCTGCCGTGGAAAAGGCCCGCGGCTTTCCGCCGGCCATGCTTTTCCGGATCATTCCGCTATGGCTGGCACTGCTGGTGGTCGGGGGCGTCGCAGGTTATATGAGCGATCGCTCCGGCACGTGGGACCTGTTGTTCGTTTCCTTGGGGATACTGCTTGCCCTCTGGTTCATCTGCCTTCTGCTGTCCCTGCCGGCGGCATTGCGGATCACCCGTTTCCTTTCATCGGCCCGGGCGATGGCGGTTGCGGCGGAAAGGACATCGGCCGGTGGAGTGAACGCGCTGGCGGCAGAAATCCAGAGGGAGGAAGAAGAGCAGGGAACCAATCTGAGCGAGACGTTCCGGGAGACGGAAACAGACTCGCAGGCCCGCACCCGCGAGGGACGGCGGAAGCTGGAACGCCAGCACGCAAAGCTTCCGGCACGGGCGGAGAAGCTCCACCAGCGCAAGCTTGCCCGAATCGACAGGCAATATCAGGTCGCACTTGAATTGTTAGATGAGAAAGACCGCGACATTGCGGAGCGACGGGACGTCTCGCGGACGAGCGTGGTCCACTCCGTCGAAGCGGAGATCGGAACGTCGATTGATCGGTTGCTGGACCCATGGCAGAACTGGTTTTCGAAGGAAACGCGCCAGCCGATCTCCGCGAGAACGCGGGGCTGGCGCGCTTGCTGCGCGATCGTCCGGCAGTCCGGCCGATCGCCGCGCGGGCATGGCTGGGCGCCCCGAATTCAATCAAGGGGCCGACGGAG
>JBBSJY010000360.1:0-2787 GCA_038256845.1 Verrucomicrobiales bacterium
ATGCTCACGGCATCGGCAATCATGTTCCCAATGATCGAAGGGGGCCTGCCCTATCATCCGCTCTATATCTTCCTGGCGATCGGCTTCGCATCGTTCGCGGCCTCGTGGATGAATGACAGCGGGTTCTGGGTGGTGTCCCGTCTGAGCGGGATGACCGAGAAAGAGACGCTGAAGTCGTTCACCGTGCTGCTAACAGTCGTTTCGCTTGCAGGACTGGCGGTGACCTTGATCGGTTCGAAGTTATTTCCTCTGGTCTGACCGCCTCTCGTTCCGCAACCATGCGGCATGTCATCCCCCATTGATAATCGGTCACAACGGATGTGTCCCGCTTGCGGATCCGGGGATGTGAGGGCTCATGGGAAACGCTACGGACTTTATCCGGCGGCCATTCCGGCCTTGGTTGGCCCGCTTCTCGCGATCATCCACCAGCTTTCCTCGCCTTGGGATTACACTTGTGATTCCTGCGGCAAAGACTTCTCGCGGCGGAGCACTATTGGGCGGATTGCAGGATGGGTGTTGGTGCTGATTCTCGCGCTCGAAGCGCTGGCCTTTGTTCTCAGTTTCGTAATGTTGGCGGCGGGAGGATGATTCCGGTCATCCTTCTGAATTCTCCTCATCCGAGTCGGGCATGGGGAGCTTCCCGAGAGCCTCCCGATAAGCCTTTTCGTCAAAGGGGCGCTTGGTGCGGAGGACGAGGTCCGTCTGCTCGCCGAGGCAGAGGGCGATCTGGGTTTTGGCTTCAGCCTCTTCGATGCCCATCGCTTTGAGACGTTCCAAGGTCTTGGCGACATAGGGTGTCTGAGGGGAATGCATCTGCTGTTCAACCGCATGGAGGAGGTCTGGAAGGAGATCCGCGTTCATCTTTATGGTTGGGATTGGGAAAGGGCGGCGTGGCCGGCGTCGAGGACTTCGATGATGCGGTCCACGTCGTAAACGCAGCCGTTCCAGGTGCCGCCGCTGGCTTTCTGGAGGGCGGCCCAGAGACGGGTGTCGTCGGGGAGGCGCGGGTGGGGGGCGATGTCGGGATGGATCGTGCGGGCGGCGAGAAGCGCGGCGGCTTCCGCCGGATCCAACGGTTCGGCGCCGGCGGGGCCTAGGAAATGAATGCTGCCGGTGAGGTCGTTCCGATCGATTTTGATTTCGATGAGGTCGCCATCGCGGAGTTTTCCGATCGGGCCGCCGGCAAGGGCTTCGGGCCCTACGTGGCCGATGCAGGCGCCGGTGGAAACGCCGGAAAAGCGGGCGTCGGTGACCACTGCGACGCTCTTTCCCCATGGCAGGAATTTGAGGGCGGAGGTGAGCTGATAGGTTTCCTCCATGCCGGTGCCGGCGGGGCCGCAACCGGCGAGAACGATGACGTCGCCGGCCTGGATGGCGGGGACGCCCTGGCCTTTGATGGCGCGGATGGCGTCGGCCTCGCGGCAGAAGACACGGGCGGGGCCGCGGTGGCGGTAGCGGTTTCCGGCGTCGATCATCGAGGGATCGATGGAGGTGGCTTTGATGACGGACCCTTCCGGGGCGAGGTTGCCGACGGGGAAAACGAGGGCGCTGGAAAGTCCGGCGCTGCGGGCGCGGTCGGCGGACATGATGACGTGGTCGGGGTCGATGTTTTCCGCTTCCTGCAGGCGTTTTCGGGCGGCTTGGCGGGTCTCGCTCTGCTCCCACCAATCGAGATTTTCGCCGAGGGTGGCTCCGGAAGCGGTGAGGACATCGAGGTGGAGCAGTCCCATTTCGCGGAGGTGAAGCATCACTTCCGGGACGCCGCCGGCCATGAAGACCTGGACGGTGGGGTGGTTGCGGGGGCCGTTCGGCAAGGCATCGACGAGGCGCGGCGTGGCGCGATTTGCCGCGGTCCAATCGGCGACGGTGGGAATGGTTAGACCGGCGGCGTGGGCGATGGCGGGAATGTGAAGGAGGAGATTCGTCGAGCCTCCGAAGGCGGCGTGGATGATGAGGGAGTTTTCCAGAGCCTTTTTCGTGAGGATGGCGGAGAGCGGGATTTTCCGTTTGGCGAGGGCAAGCAGCGCCAGCGCGGAGCGGCGGGCGAGGTCGAGCCAAACCGGTTCGCCCGACGGGCTGAGGGCGCTGTGGGGGAGCGACATGCCGAGTGCCTCGGCGACGACCTGCGAGGTGGCGGCGGTGCCGAGAAACTGACAGCCGCCACCGGGCGATCCGCAGGCGCGGCAGCCCATGTCGGCGGCGTGCTGGAGATCGATGAGGCCATGGACGAAGCGCGCGCCGATGGTCTGGACTTTTCCTGCATCCTCCGCGCCGCGGGCCGGGAGGGTGACGCCGCCGGGGACGATGACGCCGGGAAGATCGGAGCAACCGGCGAGGGCGAGCATGGCGGCGGGCAAGCCCTTGTCGCAGGTGGCGACGCCGAGCACGCCTTTCCGCAGGGGCAGCGAGCGGATGAGACGGCGCATGGTGATGGCGGCGTCGTTGCGATAGGGCAGGCTATCGAACATCCCGGTGGTGCCCTGCGAGCGGCCGTCGCAGGGATCGCTGACCGCGGCGGCGAAGGGGAGGGCGCCATGGCTGCGGAAGATTTCCGCGGCTTCCTTGACGAGAAGATCGATTTCCCAATGGCCGGTGTGGTAGCCCAGCGCGATGGGTCTGCCGTCCGGGGCGCGGAGGCCACCCTGGGTGCTGATGATAAGAAACGGATCGCGGCCGATCTCGGTGGCGGGCCAGCCCATGCCGGCGTTCTGGGTGAGACCGAAGAGGTTGCCGCTGGGCTCCTCTTCCAGCATTTTCTCCGTGATCGGCAGGCTGCCGGCGGGGCCC
>JBBSJY010000361.1:0-2729 GCA_038256845.1 Verrucomicrobiales bacterium
CCTGCTTGCCTTCATGGGTACCCATCCAGATTCTCCGCTGCTCGGCCCGATGTTCGACCGCCTTGCCAATTGGCTGCCGGAATCACCCGGGCCGGACGATCCGATCATGGTGCGGTTGGAATCGTGGATCCCCGAGCACCCATTCCCGGATTCCGAGTCACTCACGGCAATCGGTCCCGGTGCGGTCGCGGCTTGGCCGGTGAGAAGCTCGCTCGATCCTCTCGCCTCGTTTGCGATGTTCACCCGGGCATTGGGACTTCACCGGATTCCTGCCGGAGAATCGCAGGCGGAGGCTTTCGAACTGATGAACCGTCTTCGTTTCGAGAATCCGGACCACTCTCTGATCCCACGGGTCATGCTGACGCTCGGACGTTGGAACCTGGCCCGGGGCGAGCCCGACCGGGCATTCGCATTTCTGGATCGTGTCGCCGGAGAAAACTCGCCGTCAGAGGTCCGGAGCCGGGCGGAATTTCTCAAGGCGCGGACCGCCTACGAAAAAGGTGATCCGGAAGCAGCGGCGCTCGCATTCGAGGCGGCCGCGACCGGCTTCGCTGCGGCCGAGGCCGACATCGCCCGTCTCAATGCCGCCCTTTCCCGTTTGCGTCAGGGTTCGGACCGAGATGCGGTGACCCTCATCCAGATTCCTGGCGAGGAGAATCCCCGGCTTGAGGCGGACTTCGAACTTGAACGGGCCCTTTCCACTTCCTCAACGGCTGAAAGGATTGCCGCGATGGATCGGTTCATCGCCGGTCATCCCGACCATCCCCGGATTCCCGAAGCACGCCTGGCAGCGGCGGAAGCCGCGCTGGAAGGGCCCGCCGCGGACCTACCCTTCGCCCGGATGCACCTCGAATCCCTACAGTCGCTGCCGGATGCAATGGGTTCCCTTCCGGTCACCCGCCTCGCCCTCGTCCGCCTGCGGATGGCTGATCTGATCGGTGACCCGGCAGCCACCATCGAAGCTGCCCGGGAAGTTCTCACCTCCTTCCCGGAGGAACCGATCGCCCGCGAAGCGGCGTTCACTCTCGGCCGGAATCTTTTCCTCACCGGTAACTACAACGAGGCCCGCCTGGTGCTTGAGAAACTCGCAGCCGCAGAGGAAGACACCGGCCATTCGCAAGCGGCCTGGCTCCTCGCGGCCCGTGCCGCATCCCTTGGAGCCACCAGCCAATCGCGTGAAGAAGCTCTCGCGCTATTTGACAAAGCGATCGACTCGGAAGGCCCGCTGCAATCCATCGCCATCATTGAGAAGGCGAGCTTCATGATCAAATCGCTCAACCGCTATGCAACCGCCGCGGCGTTTCTCCGGGAGCATTTCCAGGCACTGCCGGAAACCGATCCCCTCCGTTTGCCCTTGGGGCTGTTGCTTGGGGAAGCGATCTATGCCAAAGGCTCCACCGATCCGGCATCCCTCCGGGAAGCGCTGGACATCTACAATGGCCTGCTCGCGCTCACGGAAAATCAGCCCGCCCATTGGAACCGCCTGCAATACCTCCGCGGCATGGTTCTGGAGTTGTTGCCACGGGAAGAAAACCCATCGATCAAGCGCGACGCCGAAGCGCTCGATGCCTATGTCTCCGTCCTGGAAGCGGGCACTCGCAGGCCGCCCGCCGAGTGGGAATACTTCGAGAGATGCGGTTTCCGCGCTCTCGAAATGCTGAAAGCCAAGGAACGCTGGAAGGCCGCCATCGCAGTCGCGGAAAAGATCGCCTCGTTCGACAGTCCCAATGCAAGGGATGCCGCCGAGATCGCGCAGAACTTGCGCCTGAAACATATGATTTGGGACGACTGACCGCCAATTCCGGCACTTCACAACGCTCACCGATCCCTTCACCCTTCCGTCCATCCATGCTCTCCATCCTAGTCACCGGAAAATCCGGCCGTATGGGCCAGGCCGTCATCGAAGCGGCAGGCGCTGAACCGTCCGTCGAAATCACCGCAACCCACGACGCGGGAGAAGATCTCGCTTCCGCAATTGCTTCCGCCGCGTGCGCAATCGATTTCACCATCCACACCTTTACGGAATCCCTCATCTCGGAGGCCCTGAAAAACGGAACCCGCCTGGTGATCGGAACTACCGGCCACACGGACGAGGAACGCCAGACGATTCATCATGCCGGTCGTTCGATTCCCATTGTCTATGCCCCGAACTATTCCGTCGGAGTCAACACGCTCTTCTGGCTCACCCGGCAAGCCGCCCGCGTGCTCACGCAGGACCGCTTTGATATCGAGGTGACCGAAATGCATCACAACAACAAAATCGACGCCCCCTCCGGAACCGCCCGCCGCCTTCTGGAGATTCTGAACGAGGAAACCCAAACGGATTACGATGCCGATGTCGTCCATGGCAGATTCGGGAATATCGGCCCGCGCAAGCCCCGGGAAATCGGCATGCACACCCTCCGTGGTGGCGATGTGGTCGGAGACCACACGATTCTGTTCGCGGCGGACGGGGAACGCATCGAACTCACTCACAAGGCTTCATCCCGGCTCACTTTTGCCGCCGGAGCCGTCCGTGCCGCGCTATGGTTGCAAGACCGTCCCGCCGGCATCTATGACATGCAGGACGTCCTCGGACTCAAATGAGCCCGCTTTCCAATTCTCCCATTCCGAACCAACTCATGCGCCCCCTCCTGTTCCTGCCCCTGTTGCTGATCCTCGCCTCCTGCCGCTCGGAGCGTCCCGCCTCCGGGGCGGAGGCCGCCACGCTCCCTGCCGAAGCCGTTCCG
>JBBSJY010000362.1:0-2725 GCA_038256845.1 Verrucomicrobiales bacterium
CAACTGGCGGCCGATGGCGATCGGGATGGCTTCCTCCGGCTGCTTTCGGACTGGGAGCGCTTCACGCGGGTGATGGCGGAAGGGGTGGATGGGACGCTCGTGGATCTCCTGGTGGCAATTGTCGTGGCGGGTGCTGCGACGGAGGCGCTGGCCGAAGCTGCGGAGACTCTGGATCTCGAAGCGGAGGCGGCGAGGTTGTCCGCGCTGAAGGAGCGGTTTGATGAAAGGAAACGGGAAATTGAGGGAAACGACCGGAGTGACTCCATCGAACTCCGTGGCAGCGTGATCGCCAACCTGGTTCTGATGCGCCCGCCCACGATACGCGCACCTGAGATCACCGATGACGACCTGAAGCCGGGAAGGATGGCGGACCACCGGATGGTCGCGCGCGTGGCGGCGATCAACGGCTGGCTGATCCTGGGCGTGGCGGCGGCCGGGGCGGCCTGCTACCGATTCCGCGGCGGGCTTCTTGCGCGGCGGCTTTCAGCGGGGTTCGCCAAGCTGTTGCGGCCGGTGGATTGGCTGTGGATCATCGGCGCGGGGATCGTTTGTCCGGTTTTGATTTACGGAGGGACGCACCATTTCCCGGCGCTGCGCGTCACGGACTGGTCTGTCAAAACCAGCATGGTCCCGGCGGCAGGGCAATTTACCGCGACCTTTCTCCTGATGATTTCGCTGCCCGTCATAGTGGGCCGGTGGCGGCTGGGCCTGCGGGGCGGGGCGGTCGGTCTTGGCTCCGGAAAAGGATGGTGGGGCTTGGCAGGGATGGCGGCCGGAGTGCTGGCGATCCCGGTTCTCGGTCTCGCGCTATCCGAGAAGGGGCCGGACGAGCCGACGCTTTATCTGGCGGCCGGACTGCTGCTGATTCTGCAAATCACGCTGCTGGTCACGGGTGGCCGGGCGCTGCTTTCCGGCCGGGAACGTCTGCTGCGGCGGGCGACGCTTTCGCGGATTCTGGTGCCGGCATACGGTTGCGGGATGCTGGTGACGGCGGCAGCGGTCCCGCTTTTTCATGCGGATGAGAAGCGGTGGATCGCGCGGGACCGACTGATGGAGATCACGGCCGAGGCGCCGGGATTCAACCGCTACGAATACGAGGTGACGCAGGCGATGCGGGGCGAACTGCGGGAAATCCTGCGGGCGGACGATTGATCAGTCCTCGCAGGCGGCGGATTCGGGTTCCCGCTCCCAGGCGGTGAGAAAGTTTTCGATCTCGTGCAAAAGGGCTTCGCAGCGTTTGTCCCATTTCTCGCTGCCGCGGAGAATGAGCGAGGCCTCGCGCAGGCCGGTGAAACGGAGTTCCTCGGCACCGGCGCCGCGCAGCTCGGCGAGTTCGGTGCGGAGGGCGTGGAAGAAGGCCAGCTCAAAGCCGTTTCCCGCTTCCATCGCCGCATGGACGAGCGAAACGGTGACGGGCGGCGCGAGCGGCCGCAGGTGGTCGGCAATGCGCTTGCAGCCGATTTTCACGAGCATCCGGCGCACGCGGTCGAAGAGGTCCTCGAGGTGCAGCAGTTTGAGCGGACACTTCGTTTCAAGATAGATGACAATGCCGCTGCGGATGTCCTGGACGAAGGGGAAGTCCTCATGGTCCGCGGCGCGGGCGGCGCGGCGGATGGCGTCATCCAGCCACGCGGTATCATAATCGATTACCTGGTGGCGGCCGATCTGGAGCGCGGGGCGATTGCCGATGAGGGAGATCACGAAGGAATTACGGGCAGAGGCTGGGGAGGGGTGGGAGGTTAAGGGTGAACAGCGGGTGGGTGAGAGGGGTCAGTCTTTGAAGAGACGGCGCTGGAAGGGGTCACGCGCGGCGCGGTTGGCGAGGGATTGGATTTCCTGGATGAACTCGTTGACGTTCTCGAACTGACGGTAAACGGAGACGTAGCGGACGTAGGCGACCGGGTCGATCTGGTGGAGCTTGTCCATGACCTTGCCGCCGATGATCGCGGAGGGAACCTCGCTGAGGTGGTCCTTGTGAAGATCCGTTAGAATTTCCTCCACCGCGCGGTCCAGGCGGTCCATGGGCACGGGGCGCTTCTCGCAGGCCTTGATGAGGCCGCTCATGAGTTTTTCGCGGTTCAGCGCCTCGCGGGTGCCGTCGCGTTTCACCACCCGCAGCTCGGTGCGCTCGATCTGCTCGTAGGTCGTGTAGCGGTAGGCGCATTTCAGGCACTCGCGCCGCCGCCGGATCGATGTCCCGTCTTTCGCGGAGCGGGAATCGAGGACCTTGTCTTTGAGAGAACCACATTGGACGCAGCGCATGGACGGAATCAGGAAACAACGGAGGACATCGTGCTTGGCACAGGTGGTGGGGTCAATCCGAAAACTACGCCATATTTAGTAGATGATGCCCGATGGTCCGGCCGAGCGAAATGACTTTTTTGGAAAAGGGCGGCCGCCGATCACAATCACGGGAACCGCCGCCGCGGAAATTTTTGGCCATATCCTTTTCCGAGTGGGAGATTTCCGGTCGGCCGCCGTCCTGCTTCCCGGCGGCTTCCGGCTCGCTCACCGGCGAGTTTTGATCGCGGATCGGGAAAGCCGGCAACGGACCGAGGCGGCGGCGATGGCGCGATCATCAGCTCTCGAAGTAGGTGTAACCCGCCAGACCCTCGCGGTAGAGATCGAGGATCTCGCGGCGCTCCTTGGGCGAAATGCGGCCGTCGGCGACGGCCTTTTCGGCGAAGCTGCGGAACTTGCTGACCAGTTCCTTGGGATCGAATTC
>JBBSJY010000363.1:0-2624 GCA_038256845.1 Verrucomicrobiales bacterium
CACACGAGCCACCCGGAGAACCCAGCGATTCATTCGATGGGTCAGGGGCCGGATGTATCAACGAACTCCCTGGAGCGAATCCCTGGCCCGCCTGCGCGAACTCTGGCTCCTGAAAAGTTGAGAGTTTTCCACACCGATCTCATCGCAGGGCGACGAATGAACGATCCCGTTTTTCACAAAACCTCGCGCAGGTTCAGATAGCGCACGGCGCGCATGATCTGGTGGAACGCTCTCACAGGTCCGCCGAAGGTAACCGAAAAACCCGCCCGCCAGGCATTTCAATTGATTTCCCAAGCCAGCACCTTCGCCTCGTAGGGAGCGAGCGTACCCAACCGCAACACAACGCCGTCCCCCTTCGGCGGCGGGCCCTCGCCGAGAACGAACTTCGGCACGGAAGCGGCAGGACGGACGGGAATCGTGACCACCGGCGAATCGATGACATCGCTGGTGGCGTTGAAAACGGTGAGGGTGGCATCGCCGTCGGATTCCCGCCACATCGCCAGCACTTTCCCCGGGGCATCCGTCGGCAGAAACTCGGCCTTGCCGCGCCGCAGGCTGGCGTGCGCGTGGCGCAGCGCGATCAGCTCGCGATGCCAGTGCCAGAGCGACGCGGGGTCCGCGCGCTGGCGGTCCAATTCCTGCCAATCGAGGGGATGGCGGTGGCGCCGGTCGCCCGATTCGCCACCCTGCGGCTGGCCGATCTCATTTCCATAGTAAATGAAAGGGGTTCCCGGACCCAGCAGCAGCCAGGCCGCCTGCGCCCGCTGCCTGGCCGGATCGCCGGCGAAGAGGGTGCCGGGACGGTCGGCCGCCATATCGTGGTTGCTGGAGAAGTTCCCGAGCCATGCGTGCGCCGGGAGCCCTGCATCCCAGCTCCACATCTTCCGCGCCACGGTTGCATCGAGCCGCGTGAGCGCGGGAAGCAGCGGGAAATTCAGCGTCATATGAAAGGTCGGTCTGCCGTCGTGGGAAAACCAATCTAACATTTCCTTTCGGTCGTTCGTCCAATTCTCCGCGACCATGAATTTGGCATATCCCATTTCTTCGTAAGGATCCATCACTTCGCGCCGCCATGCCTCGAACCAAGCAACCGACTCCGGCCGGTTTTCCTGATCCGGCCTTTCGCCGTCGCCTTCCAAATTCTCAAAAAGAAATTTCACCGCATCCATCCGGATGCCGTCGAATCCCCGGTCGAGCCAGAACCGCGCCGCATCCGCCAAAGACTCGCGGACTTGCGGGTTGCGGTGGTTCAGATCGGGCATCCCGCTCCAGAAAATGCCATAGTAGAACCCACCATCCTCATGGGCATGCCAACCGCTGCGGTCGTTGAAGCCGGTCCAGCCCTTCTCCGGTCGCCCGTCCCGCCAAAGAAACCAGTCCCGCTTCGGCGAATCCGGATCGCTGGATTCAACGAACCACGGATGACGGTTGGAAACATGGTTGGGCACAAAATCAAAGATGATCCGCATCCCGCGGGCATGGCATTCGCGGACCAGTGATTCCGCGTCCTCATTGGTCCCGAAACGCGGATCGACCTCATAGTGATCGGTCACATCATAGCCATGGAGGTTGCGGGGATTGCTGGCGTTCCTGAAAAACGGGGAGAGCCATATCGTATCAATGCCGAGGTCCTTCAACGAATCGAGTTTCCTGATGATCCCTCGCAAGTCGCCGATACCGTCACCGTCGGAGTCATGGAAAGCGGCGATCCAGAGATGATATACCACCGCGTCCTTATACCAATCTTCCACGTCGGATTTGAGGCTTATTACTGGATTGGGATTTGCGGAGCCTTCGCCAAGATAAGAGGTGGCGGGAGTTTCGACGATCGCCGGATCTGCGAAACATCCGGAGGCGGCGATTCCGGCTGAAATAATCGCGAGAAGAACAAGTTTCATGGGCTCGAGGGGGCGTATCAGGGAGCGCTCCAAGACTTTTCCAGAGTGGCGCGCCAGTGGCGGCGGGCGCGGTCGTCGACAGGGGCAGATGCCTTGGCGGCCCATTGGCTTTCCGCAAGATCGAGGAGGCGGGAGCGTTCGGCAATTGGAAGGTCGCGCCAGGAGGGATCGATCTCACGCTGCCCGCGTGTCTGGAGGAGGGATTGAACAAGGTAGTTTTCGCGCTGTCCCATCACACCGGCGGCATTGAGAAGGGCGGGTTCTATTTTCCCTGGAGCACCGGAGCCACCTGGAGCACCGGAGCCAATGTCATTCCAGACGGTTTCGAGTTCCGGCGCTGGGAGGCTCCCGAGAGCGGCGAGGGCGGCTTCGCGGGAGGGATCGGTGGAGGTGGCGGTGGCCTTGATGACTGCGGCGATTGGGAGCGTTTCATCCAGACTTCGGAATGCTCCTTGGAGGTGGGCCTGAGGGTGGGCGGCGAGCCATTCGGCGGCTGCAAGTGGTGAACGGGTGGCCCATTCCTCCAGCATGTTCCATGGCAGGGCCGCGGGTTGGGTTTCGGTGCTGACGAGGTGATCCATCAGCCTCTGGAAATCGAAGCCGGAGGGAAAATCGGTATGAGTGAGCATCCGGGTTTCGGGAAAAGCGGTGCTTTCCATCACCTCGATCCATTTCCCGGCGGAGATTGCACCTGCGGAACTAAGGATGGAAGCGACGGCGTGTTCG
>JBBSJY010000364.1:0-2562 GCA_038256845.1 Verrucomicrobiales bacterium
AGACCACTGGACCCGACGATAGAACGACTGATGGAACAGCCATGAAAAGAACACTCCTGGCAACGCTGCTCCTCGTTTCTTGTGATCGGGAACAAACCACCACCCACATGGAGGAAGTCCCGCCCGGCCGGCCGACAATGGAGATGCGATCTGTAAAACCCGAACCGCCGCGGCCGATGCTTCTCAGTACTCCGCGCGTATCGATATCTTCCACCGGCGGTGGTATCGTATGGAAATCTCACATTGCCACTTACGCCGAGGAGATATTGGAAGACATCCGCACTCTTCCCCCCTCGGAGGCGCGGGATCGGGCGACCGCTTTCCTCATCAAAGATTTGGCAAAGACGGACCCGGAGCGGGCGCGCCAAATGCTGGTGGAGTGGGAGGACGGCCTGATCGGCTACTGGATCGAAGCCGCGCAAGGTCTTGTCCGTGCTCAGGCCAAGGTGGATCCGGAGGCCGCCGCCGCCTTCATTGAACGGGACGTGCCATCAGCGGCGAGAGCCAGCGTCTGGACGCAATTTCTCAATGAAATTCCACCCGAGGACCGGCCGGCGTTCCTTGATCGGGTGCCACCCAGCTACGGGAAATTCAAGATGGCGGCGAATCTTTTGTATGTGTGGGTGGCCGATGACCCCGCTGCATGCGCGACGTGGCTCGATGCCTTCACGCCGGGATTGAGCGAGGATGAATTCCAGTTGATGCGCCAGCCGAACTCCTACCCGTTACATCCGAGAAACGACGCGGCACCGTGGCTGGCAGCTTATCGCGTGGCCGAGTCCGCTGAGGCACGCCGGCTTCTCGCCGAGGGCGCCTGGTCCAAGACCAGCCAGGCGGACCGATGGAAACTCGTCGCGGAGCTGGAGGAAACACTGCCGGATCTGGTCGCCCGCGAGCGGCAGGACCGGATCCGCGACGACCCCGCGCTCTTCGCTTCCCGGCTTTCAGCAGAGGAGGCGGCGGCCCTCTCGCGGGAAGACTCACGCGAATTGATCGACCAATGGGCGTCAACAAATCCCGCCGATGCCATCCGCTGGGCGATCAAACAGAAACGACCTGAGGCGGCCTCCGGGCTTTCGCAGCTTTACAATCAGGTCCCTGCCGAAGCCATCACCCTCGCGCACGAAATCCCCCGCGGTCCGGAGCTTGATCAGGCCCTTTCCAGTCTCTGCTCCATCATCGCCCACCACGGCGATCCCGACACCGCCCGCTCGCTGCTCCCGCTGTTTTCGGACGACGCCCAACGAATGCGAGTCCTTCAAAATCTTGAGAGGCAGTCGCGGTAAGAAAAAGCTGCCGACGACTGATGGTTTTCATTTCGAAAACCGGAAACTTTACAAACGGGGCATTCTTGCCGACTCTCGCGTGATGAAAACCATCACAGTTCGAGAAATGAAGGCTCAGTGGGCCGAAGTCGAAGCGCAGGTGAAGGCGGGAGAGACCTTTGAGGTTTTGAATCGTGGCCGCCCGAGCGTCCGGATTGTGGCGGCGGAACCACGGCGAATTCTGGTGTGGGAGGATCATCTCGCCACCGCAATTCCGGCCGCCGGCCGAGCGGCGGAAGCGACCGTTGCCGCAGACCGGGAGGGCCGCTGGTGATTCAATGCTCTATCTCGATACCAGCGCCTTGCTCAAACTCTACATCCGCGAGGAAGGATCGGACGCCGTGCAGGCACGTATCGTCGCCCAGGACATTCCCCTGCCCGTTTGGGAATTACAAGAAGCGGAGCTGATCAATGCTTTGCGGCTCAAGGTTTTTTGGAAAGAGATCACCAACAAGCAGGCGGATGAGCAGATCGAACGATTTCGCGGACGCCAAGCACGGGGATTTTATCAATTCCCAGAGATCGACCGGATCCGGCTCATGAGCATTTTCCAGCGGCTCAGTGCGGAAACCCCGCGCCTGGGTTGCCGGACGATGGACATTTTTCACGTCGCGTGTGCGGTGGAGATCGGTGCCACGGCATTCATCACTTTCGACGCCCGCCAGCGCGAACTTGCGCGATTCGCGGGCCTTGCGGAATGAGGATGTTTGGAAGGTGGTTTGGCGGCTCCCCGAGTCGGGACTGGACGGGTTTCGCGAGCAAGTCCGGGAGAAACTGGCATCGGTGCCCAGTGGCAGCATGGAACTCCGCCGCCTGGAGGAAATTGAGTCCGCACTTTATTTCCGCTGGGCGGAGATCGACCCCCCTGCGGCATTGGCCGATGTTTCCGCCATTCCGAAGTCGCTCGACTTCGAGATCGACGCCCGGAGAGAGAATTTGCTGAAAAGCGTGTTGGCCGCCTGGATGCGCACGGAGCCGGACGCGGCCTATACGTCCGTGAAGGATCACAAGGACTTCGGCCACATCGGCCGCGATATGCTCGTGCAGACATGGACGCCGGAAAATGTTTTCGAGAATGCGAGCCGCTTTCCCGACAATCACCGCGACCTGCTCGGCTGGTATTGCGTGGCAGCCGCGAAGAAAGAAGAACATCGGAATGCAATGCTTGCCGCCTTGGAAGCACAGCCGGACATGAAAGATGGCGATTGGGCGAAGTTCCTGTTGTTCCGCGAGTGGG
>JBBSJY010000365.1:0-2545 GCA_038256845.1 Verrucomicrobiales bacterium
CGGCACCGTCGAATTCCTCTACGACATGGACCAGAACGACTGGTTCTTCATCGAGATGAATCCGCGCATCCAGGTCGAACACACCGTCACCGAATGCGTCACCGGGATCGATCTCGTCCGCTCGCAGATCCTCGTCGCGCAGGGCAATTCGCTCTTCAGCGACGAGATCGCCATCCCGCCGCAGGACCAGATCCCCTGCATCGGATATGCCATCCAGTGCCGAATCACCACCGAAGACCCGGAAAAGAACTTCTCTCCGGATTACGGCCGCATCCTCAACTACCGGTCCGCCGCAGGCTTCGGCATCCGTCTCGACGCCGCATCGGGTGATGCCGGCTCCGTCGTCACACCCTTCTATGACTCGATGCTGGTCAAGCTCACCGCCATGGGCCGCAGCTTTCCCATCGCCTGCCAGCGCATGGACCGCGCCCTCCGCGAATTCCGGATTCGCGGCGTGAAAACCAACATCCCCTTCCTCGAGAATGTCATTGCGGACGAAACCTTCCGCACCGGCCAGGCCCACACGAAACTGATCGATACGAAGACCGAACTGTTCCAGTTCAAACGCCGGCGCGATCGCGCCACGCGGACGTTGGCATATCTATCAGACATCACCCTCAACGGCAACCCGTCCGCCAAGGGCTGGAAACCCGAATCGCCCTTGGCGAAGGCCAGGGTTCCCGACTCGCTTGTCATCGAACATCAGGCGAAAGTCCCCAAAGGAACCCGCGACCTCCTGCTGGAGATGGGTCCCGAAAAATTCTGCCAATGGATCCTCGATGAAAAACGCCTGCTGGTCACCGATACCACCCTGCGCGACGCCCACCAGTCGCTCATCGCCACACGCATGCGCACCCATGACATGCTTCGCGTCGCCGAGGCGGTCTCCCACCGCACGCCCGAGCTGTTCTCCCTTGAAATGTGGGGTGGCGCGACCTTCGACACCGCCATGCGTTTTCTTAGCGAGTGCCCGTGGGACCGCCTCCGCCGCCTCCGTGAAATGGTTCCCAACCTCTGCTTCCAGATGCTCTTCCGCGGCTCGAACGCCGTCGGCTATTCCAATTACCCGGACAACGTCGTCGCCGGATTCGTCAAACATGCCGCGAACTCCGGCATGGATATTTTCCGCATCTTCGATTCCCTCAACTACCTGCCCAACATGCAGGTCGCCATGGAAGCCGTCCGCGAACATGGCAAACCACTTTGCGAAGCCGCCATCTGCTACACAGGCGACATTCTCAACGAGAAACGCGACAAATATTCTCTCAAATACTATATCGAAAAGGCCAAGGAAGTGGAACGGATGGGAGCCCACATCCTTGAGATCAAGGACATGGCCGGCCTCTGCAAACCCCAGGCCGCGTGGAACCTCTTCAAGGCGCTCAAACAGGAAATCGGCATTCCCATCCATTTCCACACCCACGATACTTCCGGCCTGAACGCCGCATCCATCCTCGCCGCATCCAAGGCAGGTGTGGATATCGTCGATCTCGCCATCGCCTCCATGTCCGGCTCGACCTCGCAGCCGAATCTCAATTCCGTCGCCGCCGCGCTCGCCGGCACCGACCGCGATCCGGGCCTCGACTTCACCACCCTCAACGAACTTTCCGACTATTGGGAAGAGGTCCTCGGATACTACAAACCCTTCGACTCCGCCCCGCGCGCCGGCACGGCCGAAGTTTACGAGCACGAAATGCCCGGCGGCCAATACACCAATCTCCGCGAACAGGCGAATGGCATGGGACTCGGCCACCGCTGGCGCGAGATCGCGCGCACCTATGCGGAAGTGAACCAACTCTTCGGAGATATCGTCAAGGTCACCCCCTCCTCCAAGGTGGTCGGAGACATGTGCATGTTTCTGGTGACCCGCGGCATCAAAGCCGCCGACGTTCCAAAAATCAAACCCGGCTCGATCGATTGGCCCGACAGTGTGATCGACATGCTGGCGGGCGGCCTGGGACAACCCGATGGCGGTTGGCCCGCCGTGGTGCAGAAGGTCGTTCTCGGCAACCGTGAGCCCACCACCAAGCGGCCCGGGGAACTCGCCGAACCGGTCGATCTGGAGATCACGCGGACCCATCTCACCGAAAAGCTCGGCCGCCCGGCGACCGAGGACGATCTCTACTCGCACCTGATGTATCCCCAGGTCTTCGCCGACTTCTCCGCCTTTCGCGAGAAATACGACGATCTCAGCGGTCTTCCCACTCCGGCCTTTTTCTACGGCCTCCAGATTGGCGAGGAAATCGAAGTCGAGATCGACACCGGCAAAATCCTCATCATCAAACTCATCTCCATCGGCGAGGCCGACGCCTCCGGCAACCGCGCCCTTTTCTACGAGCTCAACGGCATGCCCCGCGAGTCCATCGTCGCCGACCACTCGCTCGCCTCCACCGCCACCGCCTCACGCCCGAAGGGAGACCCCACCGCGCCCGACCAAGCCTGCGCCCCGATGCCCGGCATGGTCACCGAAGTCGCCGTTTCCACCGGCCAGGAAGTGAAGGCCGGCGACAAGCTCGTCGTCCTCGAAGCCATGAAAATGCTCACC
>JBBSJY010000366.1:0-2519 GCA_038256845.1 Verrucomicrobiales bacterium
CCGCCACCGCGGCCCCTGTGTTTCCGGCGGAAACGAAGGCATCGGCGCGGCCGTCCTTCACCATGTCCATCGCGATGCTGATCGAGGAGAGCTTCTTCCGCCGCACCGTTTTCGCTCCCGGCTCGGACATCCCGATCACCTCCGGCGCGTGCACGATGCTCACCCGCCGGTTCTTCAGATCCAATCCCTGCCGGCGGCACTCCGCTTCCAGCACCGCTTCATCACCCACCAGGAAAAGATGCTCGATCTTCGGATAGAGGCGAAGCGCGTCCATCGCTCCCAGAATGTTAACGGCGGGGGCGTGGTCCCCGCCCATGGCGTCCAAGGCGACTTTCATGAGATCTTTGAAATGCGATATCCGGCGGAAAAAATGAATACGAAAAATTACCGCGCCAGGATCACCCGACGCGGTAAAGGGAAATTGCGTTCACACGCGGGCTCAGAGGGCTTCGACATCCAGCACCTGGCGGTCCCGGTAGTAGCCGCACGACGGGCAGGCGATGTGCGAGGGCACCTTGCTGCCGCACTCGGGGCAATTCTTGAAAATCGGTGCGCGCCAGCGGTTGGCGCCACGGCGCATTTTCTGGCGGCTTTTGGATTGGCGGCGCTTTGGAACGGCCATGGTCTTGTTCGGTTAGGGTGGGTCCTTGAGGTCCTTGAGAATGTCGAGTGCGGACCATCGGTCGTCGCCCTCGGCGCGGGGCGGAGTGGGTAATCCATCTTCGGCGGGCTTGTCCACTGATAAATATCGCGGATCGATCTCACATTTCTGCGGCACGTCGCCCTCCTCGCAGCGCGGGTCGATCGGGAAGGCCAGTAGGATCTCCTCGCGCAACGCGTCGGTCGCGTCGATCTCGCCCTCCTTTTCGATCTCCATGGATACCGCAGTCGATTCAAGACGAATGGTTAGCACGAATGGGTGCAGCGTCCGCACGCAGGTGAACTCGAAGGGTGCCGAGAGATTCCCGGTCATCAAAAGCTCGGAACCGAAGCGCTCGACATGCACGTCATACTCCAGCGGCCCCACCGCCTGCGCATCGCCCGCCGGCAGGTCGAAAATTTCCTTCGGCAGTTCCCCCGAATAGCTCCTCCCCTCATCCGGCAGCCCGGCCAGATCGATCATGAGACGTCCTTTCATGGCCGCAAGGTAACTCTGCCCGCTGCTCCGCCAAGCCGCAATTGCCGACCTCCTTCCGTCTTGCCGAACACCCCGATCCGGTAAATTTTTAACCTCTCGCCGCTAGGAACTTGTGGCGGATACGCGCATCCTGCCTCCGCGATCCCGGAAGGGCTGCCATATTTTTTTGGAAATCGCGGATCCCTGCCCGAACCGGTGCCTTTCCTGAAAAATCTCAGCAACTAGACGCGAGGTCCGAATCTTTCAACGGATGCCTCCAACCGCTTGAGCCCGTAGCAAATCGCCCGTTCGGACTATTGCGTAGAGCCACTACATCTTGTATTGTGAATAATTTGTGAATACCACATGAGGGAATCATCGGGGAAATCGGATTGACCCGGCCCGACCGCTGCTGTCAGTCTTCCCAACGCTGTGCCTTTCGCCGCACGGATCTCGCAAGACCTATCGAATCCTTCCATTTCAGCCTCCCATGTCCGCCACCACCACCGTCGCCCTCGGAAACCGCACCTTCGTCCTCGACCGCGCCAAAGCCGAACAGGCCTACGCCGGCAAGCGCGTCATCAACGGCAAGGACACCATGTTCTTCAACATCCTCCCGCTCAAATATCAGTGGGCGTACGACCTCTACAAGACGATGAAGAACAACCACTGGGAGCCGGAGGACATCACCATGCAGAAGGATGTCGAGCAATGGCGCTCCGATGAGATCAGCGACGTCGAGCGCTGGATCATCAAGATGGGCATCGGCTACTTCTCCGCCGCGGAAGGCATCGTCGGCGACAACGTGCTCCACGTCGTCCGCGAGGTCGTCACCGCCCCCGAGCTCAAGCTCGTCCTCGGCCGGCACGCCCATGAGGAAAACATCCACGCGGACAGCCTCGTTTACATGATCTCCTCACTCGGCATCAATCCCCACGAGTGCGAGGCCATGTTCGAGGACGTCCCCTCGATCACCGCGAAAAACGACTTCGTCGTCTCCAACAGCAAGGCCCTCCGCCGCGACATCGACCTCACCGTCACCGAAAACAAGCAGGCTCTCGCCAAAAACATCTTCATGTTCGGCCAGGTCATGGAAGGCACCCAGTTCTACGGCCTTTTCGGAATGATCCTCAGCCTCTACCGCCAGAACAAGTTCCCCGGCATCGGCTCGATGTTCCGCTACACCCTGCGCGACGAGTCCAACCACATCGAGGTCTTCCGCAATCTCCTCATGGACCTCATCGACGAGAATCCCGACGTTTGGACCGAGGACTTCCGCGAGGACCTCCGCAACACCATGGCCGAAGGCATCCGCCTCGAAAAACAATTCATCCGCGACTGCCTCCCCGTCTCCGCCCTCGGCCTCAACTCCGGCGACTTCGAAACCCACATCGACTACATC
>JBBSJY010000367.1:0-2490 GCA_038256845.1 Verrucomicrobiales bacterium
GCGAGCTGGGCGGTGCCGAAGGGCATTCCCTCGGATCTGGTCGCCAAGCGGCTGGCGGTGCACGTGGAGGACCACCCGCTGGAGTATGGCAAGTTCGAGGGAACGATCCCGAAGGGGAACTATGGTGCGGGCACGGTGACCATCTGGGACAGGGGCGAGTGGCAGCCGATGGAGAAGGATTGGAGGAAAACCTTTGCCAAGGGGACTCTGAAATTCCACCTCAGGGGCGGTCGGCTCGACGGACCCTATCTGCTCGCCCGGATGAAGGAGGAGCCGAACTGGATGCTGAAGATGCTCGATCCCGCAACCCACCCGCTGCCGGCGTCCGCGCCGGAACGCGAGGATCCGGGCTTTGTCGCTCCGCAACTCGCGCAGGTCGTATCCGCCGTGCCCTCGGGCGCGGGATGGATCCATGAGATCAAGCTCGACGGCTACCGGCTGATGGCGGTGCGCCGGAAGGGCGGGGTCACGCTTTTCACCCGCAACGGGCACGACTGGACGGAACGCTTCGGGCCGCTCGCGGGCCATCTGGAAGGTATATCTAACAAGGAGTTCGTGATGGATGGCGAGGCGGTGGTTTTCGATGGCAAGGGACGGTCGAGTTTCGGCGGCCTGCAAGCCGCGTTGCAGGCCGGGGATGGGGAAAAGATCGTCTTCGTCGCCTTCGACCTGCCGCACTTCGACGGGCAAAACCTCAGGAATCTGCCGCTGGCGGAACGCCAGCAACGGCTTGCGGACCTGTTGGAGGATGCGGATGGCCCGGTGCGTATTTCGAAAGTATGGCCCTCCGCGGCGGGAAAGGATCTGTTCAGGCAGGCGTGCGAGAACGGGCTGGAAGGGATCATCAGCAAAAAGGTTGCTGGAAGATATGTCGAAGGGAGCCGGAAGGATTGGACGAAATCGAAGTGCCGGGCGCGGCAGGAATTTGTCATCTGCGGTCATACTCCACCCAAGGGTTCGCTGCCGGCATTCGGCGCGATCGTGCTGGGCTCCTTCGAGAACGGGAAACTGGTTTCCCGCGGGAAAGTGGGCACGGGCTTCAGCGATGATGACCGTCGCCGGCTGCTTGAGGTTTTCGAACCTCTCCGGTCTAACAAAGCGTCCTTTGCTTCCAAGGAAAAGGACGTGCGGTGGATGACGCCGCAGCTGGTGGCGGAGATCGAGTTTGCGGAAATCACCCGTGACGGATCGATCCGGCATGGGAGCTTCATCGCCCTGCGGGAGGACAAGTCGCCGGCCGAGGTGCATCTGGATGCGGTCCAGGTCGCGGCGGCCGGCAACAAGGGCGCCAAGGTGGCGGGCATCGCCATCAGCCACCCGGAACGGCCGGTTTATCCGGGCGAAGGAATCACCAAGATCGAGGTCGCCCGACATTATGAAAGGGTGGGGGAGTTGATGCTGCCCTTCGTGGCCAACCGACCGCTCGCGCTGCTCCGCGCCCCGGAGGGAATCACCGGCGAAATGTTCTTCCAGAAATCGTTTCCCAATCATCTCCCGAAGCATGTCTTGCAGCGCCGGCTCGAAGACGGAACCAAGATTTTCCATGTGAAGGACACGGCCGGTCTGGTGTCGCTCGCGCAGTTCGGGGCGATCGAGTTCCACCCGTGGGGCGCGCCTTTGCCGGCGGCCGACAAGCCGGATTACCTGACCTGGGATCTCGATCCGGACGACTCGGTCCCGTGGCAGGAAGTCCTGGGTGCGGCGTTTCTCCTCCGCGATTTCCTGGCCGACCGCGGGCTCTCGACGGTCGTGAAAACCTCCGGCGGAAAAGGCCTGCACATCATGCTCCACCTCCGGAAGACGCACGGCTGGGACACCATGCGCGCCTTCACCAAGGCCGTTTCCGCGGCGGTCGCCGCCTTCAATCCGAGGCGCTTCACCATCACCTCCGCCAAGGCGAAGCGCGGCGGCAAGATCTACATCGATTGGATGCGCAACGGCCGCGGACAGACCTGCATCGCCCCCTGGGCGTTGCGCGCCCGCCCCGCGGCCACCGTTTCCATGCCCGTCAACTGGTCGCAGCTCCCGGAAATCTCCGCCGCGGGATACACCATCCGCCAGCCGCCCGAGATCCCGTCGGAATGGATGGAGATGAAACCGCAGCGGGTCACCAAAGCGCTGCTGCGGGAATTCGGCCTCGGATAGTCCGCCGACATGACCGTAGTCCGTTAGAAAAGCTCCCGCTGCGCGGGTGCCCGGGGGACCGCCCTCCTCACACACACCCCACTCGCGGCACGATGAGGCATCGGACTTCCTGCTACGGATCGCAGGGCCGTCTTCCATTGACGCCGCCCGTTCCGCCCGCTTGCCTTCAGGCATCGTGGTGTTGCTTGTCCGGCATTCCGCGCCCCTCCGACCTGCCCCTGAATCGCGTTGCCGCGCGACCAAGGGCGGCAGCGTGAAAAAAGAAAGGAGCAGAGGCATCAAGGAGTGTGGGCGTCTCGCCCGCAACGCAAGAAGGTAGGCACAACCAAGAAAGCGGCACTGGCA
>JBBSJY010000368.1:0-2482 GCA_038256845.1 Verrucomicrobiales bacterium
GATCGTCATGGCTGTGGGAAATCCCTTCGGCCTCGGGGAAACCGTCACCCAAGGCATCATTTCCGCCAAGGAGCGCTCGCTTTCGGATAATCAGCGCGACCTTCTGCAGACGGACGCCGCCATCAATCCCGGCAACTCCGGGGGCCCGCTCGTCAACCTCCGTGGGGAAATCATCGGCATCAACGTCGCCATCTTTTCCCCGGATAAGCAGAACCCCGGCTTTCAGGGCGTGGGATTTTCCATCCCGTCAAATGACGTCAAAGACTCGCTTACGCAGATCTTCGAGCGCGGCCGGCCCATCCGTGGATTTCTCGGCATCAAGCAGGTCCGAGATGTGGACCCGACCGTCCGCTCCGTGCTCGGCTACCGCGAGGAGGGTGGCGTCGCGGTCCTCAGCACGCAGCCCGGTTCGCCCGCCGAGGCCGCCGGGCTGCAGTATGGCGATGTCGTCCAGTCCGTGAACGGCGAGAAAATCCGCACCACCGGGCAGTTTATTTCGCTCGTCCAGCGCGCCCGCGTCGGTCAGACGCTCAAGCTGGATGTTTGGAGAAATGGCCAGAACCTTGAGCTGAAGGCCGTCATCGCCGAGCTCGGTGCCACCCCTGCGCCGCAGCCGCCACCTGACCAAGGCCGCACCCGCGATCCCGACCAAGTCCTCCAAGCACTAGGCATCCAGGTCCGCGACCTGAGCGTGGCCGAGCGCCAGCGCGGGTATAAAGGCGTCAACGTCACCGGTGTCTTCCCCACGGGATTCGCCGCCGGCCAGGTGAAACCCGGCGACCTCATCGTCGCCGTGAATAACTCCCGCATCGACAGTGCCAGCGAGTTCTCGCTCTACCTCTCCGCCTCCGCGGCCGTTCAGGACACCAGCCTCCATCTCTTCCGCGGTGGTCAGATCGTGCGCGTCAGCCTGGCCGCCCTGCCGCGTCGCGAGTGAAATTTTCCTCTGCCCCGTCCCGTCTTATCCCGGCTTTCTCCCATGCAACGTTCCACCGTCCCCTACATCTTCTTCGGCCTCGCAGCCGTCATCGCGGCGGCGGCCCTCGTCATCCTCTTCATGAAGCCCGGCGTCCCCGTCAGGACTCCGGTGTCGGGGAAAACTCCGGATGCAGCCCCCGCCGTCCCGCCAAAAATCGAGAGCCTCGCCACCCCCGCCCCGCCCGAGGATCCCGCCACGGTCCTTGCGGATCTCGGCATCGGCGTCTCCGCCGGGGACCCCGCTGTCCTTGTCGCCCAGATTGCCAAGGCCCTCGAAGACGGCGATCTCGCCAAGGTCGGCCGCCTCATCGGCAAGGATGCCCTCGATTCCCAGACCATCGCCCGCCTTAAAGACCTCTCCGCCACCCCGCTGCGCCTCCGCCAGCCGGATGGCATCCGCGAGGTTGGCGAGCTCGAGCTCAACTCCCGCGCCCGCTGGGTCCTTGAGCTCGATGGATTCGAGCCCGGCCGCGACCGCATCTTCCTCGACCTCCGCCGTGCCGACGGCAAGTGGACCGTCGAAAAACTCACCCTCCCTCCCGGCCCCGGCGAGCCCATCCCCAAGGCCGTCTTCGCCGATTCTCTGGGCGTCGCGGATGCCTTCCTCCAAGCCGTTTTGAAACAAGACTTCGAGTTCGCCCGCGACTTTGTGGACAAGTCCACCGTCTCCGACGCCAAGATTGCAGGCCTTTGCATCCTCTTCGAAGAGGGCGGCTACCGCCTCCGCAAATCCAAGCCCCTCCGCTCCATGTTCCAGCGCGAGGACACCGTCGGCTACCTCGCCAATGTCGAGACTGCCGATGCCAGCCAGAGCGCCCAGTTCGCCATGACCCTGAAACAGCCGCCCGGCCCCTCGAACTGGCTCGTTTCCGAAATCAACCTCAACCAGCTCCTTGCCGACTACGCCCGCCGCGTCGCCGGCGGGGATATCTACTATTCCCCCTTGGTGAAAAACCCCGCCGGCGGCGACACCCTCGCCCTCTACTTCGAGTTCGACGAGGACATCATGAACCCCCGCACTCGCCGCCAGCTCGAGATCGTCACCCTCATTCTCCAGTCGGATCCCGGGAAAAAAATCACCCTCAGCGGCCACACCGACGCCCTTGGCACCAAGGACTACAACAACAGTCTCTCCGCCCGCCGCGCCGCCGTCGTCCGCGACTACCTCACCAAGGCCGGCGTCGCCTCGGAGCAGATCGTCACCCTCGGCAAGGGCGACAGCCAGCCCCGCCGCCCCAACGTCACCGAGTCTGGCCAGGACAACCCCGAAGGCCGCCGAGCCAACCGACGCACGGAGATCTATCTGGATTTTTAAGGGGCATGAACGTCTCGTCCTTGCGCGGGGAGGAGACCTCCCCGCCCCCTATTCGCCTGCCGCTTCGTCGATCTCCGCCTCAAACATCTCAATCGCCGTCTTTGCCACCTGTGCGGTGTCATAATACGCGTAGCCGCCCACACCCGCCGCGCCGACGATCGGCAGCCACCGCGCGATTCCTTTCGCGGC
>JBBSJY010000369.1:0-2479 GCA_038256845.1 Verrucomicrobiales bacterium
GCGGCGCGGCGGGCCTGTTCATCCGCTGCTTCCGCGAGCCAGCGGGCCGCATCCGCCGGGCCGCCTAGGACGCGCCCCCCGCCCGCGCGCGCCAGATCGGCGAGAAAAACCGGATCGGGCGCGCTTTCCGTGAACTCCGGATGATCCCGCCGCAAGCCGACGGAGACGACATCGGTAAAGGCGCTGCCATCGACGGTCGCATCGAAAACGACCCCCACCTGCTCGCCCGAAACGGTTGCGGGCACCGCCAGGTCACCGGTGAACTCCCGCCGGTCGCGGTCATACTCGAGCCGCACCCGCGGGCTGCCGGCGAGATCGAGGCGCGCCCCCACATCGAGCGACAGCATCGTTTCCGGCCCCGTCGCGGCGAGGACTTCCACCGCCACGGGCAATGCGTGTCCCGGCCGGGCGGCGGCCATGGCGACCCGTCCGGCCAGCTTGTCGCGGTGCCAGCGCACGCTGTTGGCACCGAGCCATTTCACCAGATTCACCCAATAGGTGCCGTACCATGGCGACGGATGCGACGGGGGCGGACCCGTCGCTGATTGGGCGGCCTCCTCGTTGAAGCGAAAAGATTGGCCATGTCCCAGATCCACGAAGCCCCCTATGGCAGGTGCATCAGGTGCATCAGTTGGTCCCCATGCGAGATAGTCATTGCCCCACCATCCATTCGGATCCGGGAGAAATGCAATCGAAAGCCCGCGGCCATAACTCTGGGAAGCGATCACAGGCTCGTCGTCCCCGGTATCACCACGAACCGCGAGAACCACCGCCCCCGGCTTGGCCCGTCGGATGCGGTTCATGCCGAGAAACTCCGGGTGCGCGTCGAGGATCAGGGCGTTTTCCTCCGGATCCGGCGACACCCGCCACAGCGGATGATCCCTCACTGAGTCCGGAATGCGGATTGGAAAGCGGTTGTCCATCAGGCCTTCTCCGTAGGCTTTCATATCCACCGGAATAATTTTCTCCCACGGCGTCTGGTCGTAGTTTCCAACATCGAACGCCGAATGGCCTCCACCCATCAGGAACCCCCCGCCGCGCTCGTTCACCCAATCCACCACCCACTGCATCTGCTCCTCCGAAAAATTCCCCACCGGCACATCGCCAATAAAAATCACATCGAACAGAAACAATTCCTCACGCCTTTCTGGAAACCGTCTTGTGCGGTCCAGCAGCATCTCGCCGTTCACGAAGGTCACACCGACCAGATTGACCGAACTGGTATACTGACTTACCGGCGTCAAACACTCGTAATCAATCTCACCGGTTGCCTCCCACGCGCGTGTCATGAATTCCATGTCATTCCAACAATGGCCGGAGGTGCCGACGGGGCGCTTCCAGTGCGTGCCCTCGACGAAGAGCACCCGCAGCTTCGCCGATGCCACCTCCACGGTGAACGAAAAGCGGTTGTCATCCGTGGCGACCTCACCCGGCGCCGGCGCGAGTTCGAGCGAGTAGCGTGTGGTCCGCGGGCCGATCTCGAAGGAAAGCGCGCGCTCCACCCCCTGCGATCCGCCGCCGGGCGCGGCTTCCGGCGGCCGGTATTCCGAGCGGGCGACCTCCGCGCCTTTCTCATCCCGCAGAAGAAGCGGCAGGGTTTCGGAAGGTGAGATGCCGGTCGACTCGATATCGACATGGACCACCACCCGGGTCATCGCCCGCACCGTCCGCGGCGCGTGGACGGCGGCGATCCAGGCATTTCTCGGCGGCACGTCGGTGCCCGTCAGGCGGGTGGAAATGACGGTCCCGCGCTGGTGGGCCGCGTCGAGCGCGCGACGCAGATCCGCCCGGTCCTGGCTGCGGCCGTCGCTCACCACCACGATCTGCCGCGGAGTCCGCCCGGCCGGCCGCTCCAGCGCGTCGAGCAAGGCGCCGGACAAACGCGTTTCAACGCCGGAAGGCCGGTGGCCGGCCAGCGAGTCGCGGTCCGTCACGGAGGTGACCTCCGTGGAAAATCGCGCCACGGCGGGTTGGGCGCGGCCGGATTCCGCGATTTCCGCCGCCGTGCCTTCTAGCCAGGCCACGGCCTCATCCCAACGGCTGGCGCCGTTTTCCGGCCGCAGGCTCATGCTGGCGGAGTCGTCCAGCAGGATGAGCGCCCCGCTTTCCGGGTGGTTCACCGTGTGGGGCCGGGACGGATTGAGCAGGATCAGCGCCAGCAGGGCGATCGCCGCCAACCGCAAGACCACCACCGGAAATTGCAGCCACGCCGGCCGCAGCGGCCGGCCGGCCACCGCCCGGTAAACGGTGAACAGCGCGGCGATCCCCGCCATCGCGGCGATCAACGGGACGGGAAAAGCGGGATCGAGTCGGGAAAAATCCATCGGGAACGGGTTATTCGGCGCGAATGGCGAGGGTGTTTTCGGAATTCCGCAGGCGGGTTTTCACCTTGTTGATGCCCCTTCGAAGGGCGGCCTCGGCGGTGGCGGAGTCGGTCACCGGACGGCCGTTGATTTCCAAAATCTCCATCCCTTCCTGA
>JBBSJY010000370.1:0-2444 GCA_038256845.1 Verrucomicrobiales bacterium
CACAGTCCGCAGGAAGGGCGGATCACCTTCGACGAACGGCATGCCGCGGAAATCGCCCTCCCGGCCCTCCGCGCACAAATGGCGATCGTGCCGCAGGATGTCATGCTTTTCGGTGGCACAATCCTTGAGAACATCGAATACGGAAACCCCGGCGCCACCCGGGAGCAGATCGCATCGATCGCCCACATGGCCAACGCGCACGAATTCATCTGCGCCTTGCCCGACGGCTACGACACGATCGTCGGCCCCCGCGGCACCAAACTCTCCGGCGGCCAGCGCCAGCGGATCGCCATCGCGCGCGCCATTCTTTCCAATCCGAAGATCCTCCTGTTAGATGAGGCCACTTCCGCGCTGGATTCCGAAAGCGAACGCCTGGTCAACGAGGCGCTCGAGCGCCTCATGGAGGGCCGCACCAGCCTGGTGATCGCGCACCGCCTTTCCACCGTCCGCCACGCCGACCGCATCCTCGTCTTCAACCACGGCAGGATTGTCGAAAGCGGCACCCACGACGAACTCATCACCCGTGACGGCACCTACCGCCTGCTGGTGGAGACGCAGTTGCTCTAACGAGCGCCCTCTCTCCGGCTCCGCCGGCCGATGAACCAGCCGAGCCCGCCTCCCCCTAACAGGGCGATTCCCGCACCGATCAGGCCGCCGGTCTTCACGCCGCTCAGCATCGGGTTGTCGAGCACGTTCATCGAGACATGATAGCTCGCCACTTGCCACCGGTCGTCGGTTTTCACTACCGTCGCCGTCCACCGGTTGGGCATTTCGATCTCTTTCCCCATCAGGAAAAAGCGGCCGACGTTATGTCCGAAAACCACGCCGGCCGTCGCGTCCGAGTAGAAGATCGTCGGCTCGTCTGAAGTCGGCGGGACCTTGTATCCTTGGAATGTCTTCTTCGGCTGCGCGGCCATGTTCTCATAGAACTCCCGCACCGCTTCCCGCCCCCGGCAGACTTCGCCGTTCTGCCACGTCACCACGCAGTCCGGGTGCAGGCCGTCCACGATGGCGTCGATGTCTCCGCTGGTGATTCCGGCGACGATCGCGTCCTTGAGAGCGCGCAATTCAATATGATCCTGTTCGCGGTCCGCCTGTGACCAGGCGGCTGTCGTTGCGCACAGCATCAGGCCGGAGGCGCGGAGGGTGGATTTGAGGGGATGCTGCATCGGGGGTTGGGGAGCGGGTGTGAGATTGGGCTTGGATTTCCCATGCTGCGAAAGTAGTCGGAAGAGGCTTGAAGACCACACTAAAACATCGCTGGAGTGTCAGTCACAATTATCTGGCGGGCATCACCGCCGGAGACTGGTGGAAACTGCTCCGCGAGAACCGCTTCCGGATCTCTCCGGCCTACGCCCACCGTGCCGCGTTCGTCACGGTCCTGAGTCTTTTCAACTCATGGCACCGGCGAACCGAAAAGCGCTGTTTCAACGCGCGGATCGAAGCCACTGAGATCACCCGGCCGCCCTTGTTCATCCTCGGCCATTGGCGCAGCGGCACCACCCACCTCCACAATCTTCTTGCCCAGGATGATGTTCTCTTCGCCTACGCGAACACTTATCAAGTGATCAATCCGCACAACTTCCTCACCACCGAGGAATCCAACACCCGCAGATTCGCCTGGATGGTTCCTTCCAAGCGACCGATGGACAACATGGCGCTCAGCTTCCAATCGCCACAGGAAGACGAGTTCGCGACCTTGCTCACCTGCTTGCTCTCGCCCTACCTCGGCATATCATTTCCCGAGCGTGAGGAGTTCTACAGCCGCTACCTCACATTCGCGAAGGCGTCGCCGGACGAGATTGCCCGCTGGAAAAGCGCCTTCACGTGGTTCCTCAAAAAACTCACTTTCAAATACGACCGCACGCTGCTGTTGAAATCCCCGCCCCACACCGCGCGGATCCGCCTGTTGCTGGAGCTGTTTCCGGATGCGCGCATCGTTCACATCCACCGCCATCCCGAGGAGGTGTTCCGGTCGTTCCACCACTACTATGACACCGCAATGTGGCACACCTACCTCCAGCGGCCGGACCGCGGCGTCATCGCAGCGGAGATCATCGGTCGCTACCGCACCCTCTACGGCGCGTTCTTCGCCGACCGCGAGCTCATCCCCACCGGAAATTTCCACGAAGTGAGCTTCGATCAGGTCGAGAGCGATCCCCTCGGCAGCGTGGCGGAGATCTATCAGAAGCTTTCCCTCCCGGGTATCGACAAGGCCCGGCCGAAAATCGCATCGTATGTTTCCACTCTTGAAGGTTATCAAAAAAACCGACACACCCCGCTCGACGAGGCCACGCGCACCCGCCTCCGCGCGGCCTGGTCGCATATCTACACCCGTTGGGGATACGAAATCCGATGAAACGTCGCCTCGCTCCCAGCCCGCCCGGATCCCTCTTTACCGGCCATCTCAACCGCATCCGCGGCGATGTCCTCGGGCTCCTCAG
>JBBSJY010000371.1:0-2428 GCA_038256845.1 Verrucomicrobiales bacterium
ATGTGGTGCCAGATCGAGTGATCCGGAACGCGGGTGTCTGCCGGCAAAGAGGTGAAGCGAGGATCGGCGGAACTGGCCCAGTTCCGCCAGAAGCGCCATGCGCAGATGAATGAAGCCCGGGGATTGCTGTCATCCAGCAGGAACGGCCGGGTCTTCTGGCTGGTCTCCAGCGCCTGGGCATCCGAGGTGAAATTTTCTCCTTTGGGAAACGTGGCGATGCCAAGCGGATGGCTGAAACCCGCAAGATCGGCAAGTTTCTCGTTCAAGGCGTTGGGATGCGGAAACGGCACGCGGTCGGCAGCCGAGGCTGCCCAATCAGCCTCACGACTGAAGAACTCATCTTTCTCGAACTGATCGAGCGACTGAAGCATTGCGGCACGGTGTTCATGGCCCGGAATGTCACAGGTCTTGTCAGGAGAGTCATGAAGAAGGGCGTGAAGCTTGCGGCGCCAATGGCGGGAGTGATTCTGGGACATGGGAGGAAAGAAATAGGGTTGGCTCGTTCTCCAAACTGCTAGAGGTCCGCTTGCCACGTGGCAAGGTCACAGATATCCGCGGACATCTTTCGAAGCTCGTCCCTTGCATTCTCGGTCTCACCTGGTGGTACTGAGGCGGGTTGGTGGTGTCGGCTAGATCAAGCAATCGCACCCGTTGGCGTTATTTTGCTTGATGCGGCCCCTACCACCTCCGCTGCCACGGGCGCTCCGATCAGCAGGGCCGGCCCAACGCCCCTCAATGTTAAGTCATAGGACCGTTTGATGCCTCCGAATCCATCTCCGGAGTCGCAAGAGATCACCCATTGCTCATGGATTGACAGAATCCTCGGGCATAGGCAAAGTCCGCCCGCATTTAGTCCTAAACGAGCAGTTCGGAGAGGATGCCGTTGCTTTCCTTGAACGATTCCACCGGGCAGCCGAGTTGCTGGAGGATGGTGAGATAAAGATTGGACATCGGGACTTTTCCGCCGGGCCATTTCATGTGTTGGCCGTGTTTGAAGCCGAGCTTGGAACCGCCGGCGAGGAGGGTGGGGAAATTGCCGCCGGAGTGGCTGCTGTCCTGCGAGCCGCCCATCAGGAGGACGGTGTGGTCGAGCAGGCTGCCTTCGTCGGCCTCGATGGCTTTCAGTTTGTCCATCAGCCGGGCGAGGCAGGCGCAGAGCATTTCGTCGCGGAAGGCGAGGACCCGGACGTCGGCTTCGTCCGGACTGCGGCCGCCGGAGCCCTTGTGGTGGAAATCGTGGGCGCCGCGGACCTGGCCGCCGACCTCGCCGGCCCAGGTTTTGTATTCATTGTAGTTCGGCCCGCCCTCGCCGCCAAGGACCTGGGTGATCACGCGGGTCATGTCCGTCTGGAAGGCGAGCGCGATCAGGTCGGTCATGAGTTCGAGGTGTTCCTGAAAGCCGTTCTTGCCCTGGGGTTCGAGTTTCACGCTTTCCTCGTCGAAATCCGGGCGGCCGTGCTTGAGGATTTCCCCGCTGTCGATAAGGCGTCGTTCGACGTCGCGGATGGATTCGAGGTATTGGTCGAGACGCTGCCGGTCGATCGGGCCGAGCCGCCGCTGGAGGTCTTTGACGCTGCCGACGGCGGTGTCGAGGATGCTGCGGTCGAGGGCGAGGCGGGACTCCGCTTCCCGGAGCTGCGCCTTGTCGGCCGGTGGGAAAAGGCGGTTGAAAATGGTGCGGTAATCGGCGGTGGCGGGGATATCGACGCCGAGGGCGTTTCGCGAAAGCGTGGAGGTGCCGATGCCGTCCTGCCACGAGAGGGCCATCGAGGGAAGGTAGGTGGGGCCGAGATGTTTCGCCGCCACCTGGTCCATGGAAATCGTGTTGGTGATGGCCCCGGGCGTGAGGTTGATGTTGTGGCCGGTGAGCCAGTTGTAGGGATGGACGTGGCCGCTGATCTGTCCCTCGATGTGGAGGAGGCTGGTGAGCACGGAGTAGTCCTGCCGGTGGCGCTGCAAGGGTCGGTGCGAGGCGGGCGTGGTGTAGTGGAAGCCGGTGTCGGTGGGAAACCACGCGTGGCGGGCGATACCGCCGGGAATGTAGAAACAGGCGAGCCGCGGGGGATCGGCGCGGCGGGTGGTGGCGGCGAGGGTGCGTCCGCCCATGGCTTCGAGGCAGGGCAGCGCGAGGGTGGCGCCGAGACCGCGCAAGACGCCGCGCCGTGAGATGAGTGGGTTTTTCGAATTCATGGGCGGAGATTCGGGATGAAAGGAAGGCTACCGGAGGATGGCGAGATTTCTTACCGATCAAGGAACACCCGCGAGCGGATGAGCGCCTTGAGGAGGTCGCGGACGGGGTGGTCGGCGGCCTTGTGTTGTTTGATGATTTCGCGAATGGCGGCGAGATCGTCCACGTCCGGCTGGCGGCCGGTGCCGTAGATGACGAGGTTTTTCATCCAGCCGGCGACCACATCGTCCATGTAATGAG
>JBBSJY010000372.1:0-2421 GCA_038256845.1 Verrucomicrobiales bacterium
GTGATCAGCCCGTATGAGCCGTACAACGTCATCGACGTGGAAGGATTCCGGACCGGCCAACTCGCCCGCGACCCGTCGAATCAGAAGATTTTCCGGATTCCCTGACGGAGCCAGGCCGGATGCGGCCGGTGTCGGATTTTTGGGACAAATCAGGTTGTCATCCTGCTTGGAGTTTGATAACCCACTAGGAAAACCGTGCCGTACATTCATTCCATGAGCAGATTCGCGGGAACGATTTTCCGTTTCTTCCGTCTGGCCGCCCTGGCGGTCGCCTTTTCCGTAGCGGGCTTTTCCGAGGCCCCTGCGGCCCCCGCGACAGGCTGGGACGTCACAAAAATCGATGGCCGTGATTACGTTTCGGTCGAAAGCGTCAAGAAGTTCTACGCATTCGACAAGCTGGTCCGGAACGGGAATGCGGTCACATTGGAGACTTCAAAGGTCGAGATGAAGCTCCGGGTCGGTTCGCCCGAGTGCCTGATGAACAACGTGAAATTCGTTTTCAGCAATGCCGTGGAGGCCCGCGGGGCCAACGTGTATGTGTCTCGGATGGATCTTGCGAAGTTGATCGACCCCGTCCTGAGGCCACATTTCATTCAGAAAGCGGGAGATTTCCGGACGGTGATTCTCGATCCCGGCCATGGGGGGAAGGACCCGGGCGCTACCAATTCACTGGGCACCGAGGCCAACTACAACCTCAAGCTCGCCGGGAGGGTGAAAGCTCTGCTGGAAACACAGGGCTATCGGGTCCTCATGACCCGCGAGAGCAACAAATACCTGTCACTCCAGGAACGGGTGAATTTCGCCAATGCCGTGAAAGACAGCGCGGTTTACATCAGCCTTCACTTCAACTCCGGCGGTCGCTCCGCACGCGGGATCGAGACATTCACCCTTTCCCCTCCCGGGGTGTCCCATTATGGCCGCGGACTGGTGGCAGGCGACAGCTTGGCCCGGGCAGGAAACGAGCATGATTCCGCAAACATCGCGCTCGCCACCGCCGTTCATGGAAGGGTGCTCCGCCGCTTGGGGACAAACACTTTCGACCGTGGGATCAAACGGGCGCGTTTCAGCGTGCTGACCGGCGTGCGGCATCCCGCGATTCTCTTCGAAGGTGGTTTCATGAGTCATCCCCATGAGGCGAGGCTGATTCAGAATGAAAAGTATCAAGCCGCGGTCGCCGTCGGCATCGTGGACGCGGTGAGGGCGTATGGCATCGCCGTTGGCAGAAAGTCGCTGTCCAAGACTCCGGGCTAGGCTTCTCCGGTCCCGCCGTGGAGGATGGCTTCGGTCATTCGCAGGGCCTCGACGTTCGGGCGAACGGAGTGGACACGGTGAAGCATGACACCTTTTTCGCGGGAGAATGCAGTCAGCGCCACGGTCGGCCATTCGCGGTCTGCCGGGAGATCTGAATCCAGAAGCCGGCCGATGAAGGATTTCCGCGAGACTCCCAGGAGGATGGGTCGGTTTCCCACGGCGAGCTTTTCGAGATCCCGCAAGAGTGCCAGGTTGTGGTGCAGCGTCTTTCCAAAACCGATGCCGGGATCGAAGCAGATCGATTCCGCGCGGATGCCGGCGTGAATCAGAGTGGAGTGTCTCTCTTCGAAGAAACCCCGGACTTCCGCCACGACGTCGTTGTAAGCCGGCGCGGATTGCATGGTGCGTGGCTTTCCCCTCATGTGCATCACGACGACGCCACAGCCGATTTCCGCACAAATTCCCGCCATTTCGGGATCGGCGGTGAGGCCGCTGACGTCGTTCACAATATCCGCACCGGCGGTGAGGGCCGCGCTTGCGACCGCCGCCTTCATGGTATCGATGGAAATCCAACCGTCCCACTCGGCGCGCAAGGCGGTGACGATCGGAACGGTCCGCGCGAGTTCTTCCCGAGCGCTGACCGGCAATGCCCCGGGACGGGTGGACTCGCCTCCGATATCGATCAGCGAGGCTCCCTCCGCAATCATCGCCCGGGCATGTGCCATCGCGCTTTCCAGATCGGGATGGCGACCGCCATCCGAGAAGGAATCGGGTGTCACATTGAGAATTCCCATCACCCGGGCATTCCGCGCGAGATCAAGTGGGTTCCTGCGGGTGGTCCAGATCATTGGCAAACTGGCGGCTTGCACCCTCGGTGCATGGCTCTAATCTGCGCACCATGAAACTTGTGGCAACTTTCAAAACAACCGTTTTCCTGCTCGGACTTCTGGCATCGCCGGCTTGTCTGGCCCAGGGGTGGGACGCGGTGGACGGGCCGAACGTGCGGGTGTTGCATCACGACAACGATGGCTCGCGGACCATCTTTCTCCGCAGTCCGGACAACCGCACCCTTACCAAAAAGAACTACACCAACGGGGTCCTCAACATGATGACCATCTATACCATGGACGTGCACGGAAATCCGCTGGGCAGCAAGATCGTGGACGGCCA
>JBBSJY010000373.1:0-2379 GCA_038256845.1 Verrucomicrobiales bacterium
AGACCGGCGCGGCGGCTTTGCAACAACTCAAGCGCCTTGACATTGTCCTCCAGAACCAGCGTCTGCGCCCATTCGCCGGGTGCGAACACATCCTCCTGCAGCTTGAGGAATCCTCGCGCCAGCAACGAACCGCCCTGATATTCGGGGCGAATCCGCAGATCGCTGAGGTAACGCATCGTCACTTCTCCATCCAGCCACACCCGGCGACGCCCTGCGGAAAAAATCCCGACCGCCCTTCCATCTCTATCGAAAAACCCGCGAACGCACGGTTCCCCGGATTGCACCGTCGATCCTGCGAAAAAATCCGGATCACGCTCGAAACAAAGCTGGATTTGCGAACCCATCGACGTGGCTGCAAACAGCGCCTCGATGGCCGCATGATCCTCCTGTACTGCCTCGCGGAAAATCAATCGAGCCATAACTCCACCTCCTCCGCTTGGTGAGAAACGATCAGGACGGGCACCTTCACATCTCCAATCCGGCAACCGCGCATCCGGGCCAACCCGAGCGCGAGTTTACCACTCCAACCTTCACTCAATTCGCGCACCTCCATCTGCTGCAACTGGCCAAGCGCGAGCGCTTGATCCAGATACGGGTTTTCTCGTAACAAGCGGATCAGAGCGGCTGCCGATGCCTGATTCTCGACCCAAAGATCATACCCCGGACGTGAATCATCAGCCACGAGAAACCCGCGGGCACCACCAGCGGTCATTGCCGCAACCACCTGCCCCTCATTCAATTTTTCTCCCACCAGATCCGAAACGACTCCCACCCTGCCGATGAATGCTAACCTTGGCCAACCGTCTGCGCCGATGCCTGTCACCCGCACGAGGTCGCCGCTGCGGTAGCGAAACAGTCCTCCGCCGGTCGTAATCAATACCTCATAGCTGCCGCCGGTCCGCAAATCTTTGATTTCCGTGAACACGCCGTTCGTATCGATGAATTCATGATAGTGACACTCGTGCGCAAGGCGCGGCATCCCATCGATTTCATCCGGGAAGGAAGTGATGCCTTCGGTCGCGAGCAGCCCCTTGGGTTCAATGGGAATACCATCGAGTCGCTTGCGCAGCTCCGGGATCCAGATGGCACTCGACGCATCCGCCCAGCAACTGACGAGCGCCAGCTTCGGCCAAACCCCGCGCCAGGAGAAACCGCGCTTCATCCGTCTCAAAGCGGCGTCAATCCCCAGCAGAAATGTCGGACTCCACACCGATACCACGCTGAGATCCCTCCCAGCTAACAAAGCCTCCGCCGTTTCGTGGAACACCATGGCAGGATCACCACTCAAGCGCGGAATCACCAGCCAGTCGATCAAACGCCTGCCAATCTCATCCGTAAAATACGCGGCGTCGCTCTCCATGCCGACGGGCAGGCCGCAGGTGCTGGTTTCCGCCGTGATGCCAGGAGGAGAGATCGCCCAATAAGCCCTGCCGTCGAAGACTGCGGGACAACGCCGCTGCCATCCCCGGAACCAACCCGCGAGGCCTCTACCAAACTCCTCCTGCAATCCCTCCGTGATGGGTATCCATTTCGCGCCCGACGAGGTGCCCGAGGTGCGTTCGAATCCAACGGGCTGGCCGCATGCCAGCACACCGGATTCACCATCAGCCACACGCGCGATCCAACGACGGTGCATCTCGTAGTCCATCGGCGGCACCGCCTCACGGAAATCGCGCGCGCTGCGGATGGAGCGGAAATCATGCGCCTTGCCAAAGGCGGTGTCCGCGTGGGCGTCCAGCAGACGCCGCGTTCTCCGCCAGCCATCCGCCTCAAACGGAAGGTTCCGCTCAAACGCGGCAAGCAGATCAGCGGCGCGAGGATTCATGGCTTGATGGCGAGCCCTTCGCGGAATGCGGTCAGCGCGCCGCGCTTGAGATTCGACTCCGTCATCTCGGTTAGACATAACAACTCCTCCCCGTGACCATAGCCAGGATTTCTTTCGAGGAAGAAACGAATCATCGGATGCTTGTCACCTTCCGGCTTGGTGTCGGCGAGTTCTTCGCGCAAGTGGCCTTGAGAGAAAGCGAAGCGAATCACTCCTTCATCCGCCTTCCACGCGTCGCCGAACATCACCGTCGCCACCCGCGATGCGATCGCAGCCCATTCGATTTCGGGATTCTCCGGGTGGGGATGGAAGCGCCGCGCGAAGAGCGGCAGATAGAGGAAAGTGCGATATCCCTTGGAAATCAACAACCAGAACAGCCTGCGACCGCTGCGCGCCTGCCACTCCCCGGCGCGGCGGCAAAAGGCGCGCACCAGTTCCTGAGTGCCCCAACAACACCGATCAATGATGGTGTCTCCGGAAAACATCACATCGCCCTCTTCACAATGCCCGGACGGATTCCATGCGATCGTCGTGAAACCCCGCAAATTTCCACC
>JBBSJY010000374.1:0-2359 GCA_038256845.1 Verrucomicrobiales bacterium
CGTAGGTCTCCAACCGCACGTTCTCTCCGACCTTTTCCTTGATCTCCATGCTGATCGTCGAATTGGCGTCGCCGGCGTAGGTTCCCGCGATGTATTCCTGCCAGTTGCTCAGCCCGTCCTTGTCGAAATCCCCATTGCGATCGATCAGCGAGAGGTCCCAACCGTCCTCACTCGGCAGATAGCCGGCCTGATAGAGTTGCGCTTCCTCCCACGCGTCGGGCAGGCCGTCACCGTCGGAGTCCACCCCGAGCGTCAGGTCCAGGCGTCTGCGGGACGCGGGAGCACCCACCGCCGGAGGGGCCGCTTTGATTTCAATCGGATGATAAAGCACCCCTCCGATGTCGATGGCCAGCGAGTAGGCGGATGCGGTGGAGACGACCAGAGAGCTGTAGGTGGCGGTCAGGCTGCGGTTCATATCGATGCGCATGCGCAGCTGATAGTTGAAATTCGCGCCGGTCACGGCAGTGAGCTGCTCGCGCATCCTCTGCACCCCGCCCTGGTGCATCACCACGGCAGCGCCGGTCGCGGGGATCAGGACGCCTTGCTCGTCCCGCACATCGCCGTAAATCGTGTGGAAGGGCGCGGGAGGAAACGCGTGGAGCGGAGTCGCGGCTAAAAGCATTCCCAACAGACTTCGGACCGGGGAACGGCCCCCAGGATTCCTTAGATGATCAATTGCTTTAGCAGATTGTAAATTAAACATTTCTTTACGGATTCGTCTATCCACTCTTTTAGGAGGAATCAATCAACATAATTTCAAGTATTCATAAATGTCATCTCGGCACGAACCTTGCTTGAAAGTGGTTTTCTGAAATTGATGCAAAATTTGCGGGGTTTTGTTGAAGCGAATCAATCGTGGCGGGAGAGCTTCACCCGCGTGCCCGCTCCAGCGTGGGTCCTCGCCCCCCTTTCTCATTCGCAGGCCACGCCCGGGGAGTGATAACGTGGAACCTCCGGGTTAAGGAAATTCCAACAAGATCGCAAACCCCTCTTGCTATGGAGTTCTCCTTGGCTGCTCCGGCTTTCCGCGCCATCCTCGCGACACATGTCAGACGGTCTCTCACCTGCGGAAATGCTCCGCTATTCGCGCCACCTCCTGATCCCGGGCATCGGCGAGGAAGGTCAGCTCCGGCTGAAAAACGCCTCCATCCTCCTCGTCGGTGCCGGGGCGCTCGGTTCGCCCTCCGCGCTCTATCTTGCCGCCGCGGGTGTCGGCCGCATCGCCATTGTCGATCCCGACATCGTGGATGCCACGAACCTCCAGCGCCAGATTCTCCACGGCGAATCCTGGGTGGGAAAGCCGAAACTCGACAGCGCCGTCGCCCGGCTCCGTGAGATCAACCCGCATGTCGAAGTCGTCGCCCACCGAGTCCTCTTCACCCCGGAGAACGCCATCGAAATTGCAACCCCACACGACCTTATCGTCGATGGCTCGGACAATTTCCCGACCCGCTTCCTCACCAATGACACCGCGTTTTTTCTCAAGAAGCCGCTCGTTTACGGGGCCATCCACCGCTTCGACGGCCAGACCGGCGTTTTCGCTCCCCATCTCGGCGGTCCCTGCTACCGCTGCCTGCTGCCCTCCATGCCCCCGCCTGGCAGCGTTCCATCCTGCCAGGAAGCGGGCGTGCTAGGCGTCTTACCCGGCATCATCGGCTCGCTCCAAGCCGCCGAGGCGCTGAAGATTCTGCTGGATATCGGCGAAATTCCGCTCGGCAAGCTCACCATCTTCGACGCGCTCCGTAGTTCCTTCCGCAGCATGAAGCTTCGCCGCGATCCCTGCTGCCGCCTGTGCGGAGAAAATCCGGACATCCGATCCGTCTCCAACGCGGAAACCAACGCCTCCTCCGACTGCACTTCCGAAGATATGGATCGCATCACCACGAGTAACCTTCGCGATCTTCTCCGAATATCTAACAACCTTCTTCTCATTGATGTGCGTGAACCCGCCGAATACGAAATCGCCCACATCGAAGGCTCCCGGATCATCCCGCTCGCCACCTTGCCGGAACACCTGTGTTCCCTTCCCCGCGACCGCGAAATCCTTATCCACTGCAAATCCGGCGGACGCTCGGCGAAAGCGGTGAAACTTTTATTAGAAAATGGCTTCACGCGCGTGAAGAACGTAACCGGCGGCATGGACTCATGGCTCGCAGAAGGCTCGCCATCGACATCTGGGCCAGCGGCATGACCGGGCGTGCTTCCCAACCCGAATTCAGGCCAATCGTTTCATCAACTCTCGCATCACCCGTTCGGAGCACCGCCGCTGCCTCTTGCTATCATTCCGGAGCCTCTTCAGTGCCCACGTCATCCCCTTCGTTTTCTCCGTTACTCTCCCCGTCACCCAAGGCATCCTCAC
>JBBSJY010000375.1:0-2298 GCA_038256845.1 Verrucomicrobiales bacterium
TTACAGCCTGATAGACTCCGGCGTAGGAACTGTCCGGGATGACGGCGAGGGTGTCTTCGGTTTTGTTGTGGGTGTTCCACATTTTGCCGCCGGCCCGGATCATGGCGGGCATGGAGGCGTCCACGATGACGTCGGAGGGGACGTGGAGGTTGGTGATTCCCTTGTCGCTGTTGACCATGGCGAGGGCGGGGCCGGCGGCGTAAACGGCCTCGATGTCCTTTTCAATCTCCGCTTTCTTGCCGGCGGGGAGACGGTCGAGTTTGGCAATCAGGTCGCCGAAGCCGTTTTTGAAGTCGACCTTGAGTTCGGTCAGGGTGGCGGCGTGTTTCGCGATGAGATCCTGAAAGAAAACCTCCACGGCGCGGCCGAAAATGATGGGGTCGGAAACCTTCATCATGGTGGCCTTCATGTGTAGGGAAAAGAGGACCCCGGAGGTTTTGGCCTCGGCGATGCGGGCGGCCAGGAAATCCACCAGTGCGGCCTTGCTCATGAAGGTGGCGTCGAGGATTTCCCCGGCTTTCAGGGGCGTGGACTCCTTGAGCACTTTGACGCTGCCGTCCGCGCCGGTGAACTCAATTTTGACGTCGGTGGCGGCAGGCACGGTGAGAGATTGCTCGTTGGAGAAGAAATCGCCCTTGCCGGCCATGGTGCCGACGGAGGTTTTGGAATCGGCGGACCAGGCGCCCATTTTGTGGGGGTGCTTGCGGGCGTATTCCTTGACGGCCTTGGGGGCGCGGCGGTCGGAATTGCCCTCGCGGAGGACGGGGTTGACGGCGCTGCCCATGACTTTGGCGTAGCGGGCTTTGGCGTCTTTTTCGGCGTCGGTGGCGGGGTTTTCCGGGAAGTCGGGAAGCGGGTAGCCTTTCGCCTGGAGCTCGGCGATGGCGGCCTTGAGCTGGGGGACGGAGGCGGAAATGTTCGGCAGTTTGATGATGTTGGCCTCGGGCCTGGTGGCGAGCGAGCCCAGCTCGGCGAGGTGGTCGGCGATTCTCCGGTCGTCGGCGAGGAGGTCCGGGAACTGGGAGATGATGCGGCCGGCTAGGGAGATGTCGCGCGTCTCGACGGTGATGCCCGAGTGCTTGGTGAACGCCTGGACGATCGGCAGGAAGGAATAAGTGGCGAGCGCGGGGGCCTCGTCGGTTTTCGTGTAGATGATGGTGGGAACTCCGGACATGGGCGTTGGGGTCGGTTGACCGGCCCTGCACTAGGGGATGGGGGGCGGCGGGTCAATCATTGGGGGGAGAGTCCAGAATCCAGAGTCCAGATTCAAAGATTCAAGAGAAGAGGAAGTTCCGGCGCTTCGGGTGGACTTTGGGCGGGGGGCGTGGTGGGTTGGGGAATGGATGGATCGTTGCTGATGCTGGGAGTGGCGGGGGCGGAACTGACGGCAGGGGAGGCGGCGCTTTTCCGGAAGCTGCAGCCGGCGGGATTCATCCTTTTCACGCGGAACATCGTTTCCCCGGAGCAGACGCGGAAGCTGACGGACAACTTGCGCGGCCTCTGCACGGACGAGCCGATCCTGGCGATTGACCAGGAGGGCGGGCGGGTGACGCGGACGAAAGAAATCGCGCCTGCCGCGCCGTCGGCACCGGCTCTGGCGGCCCACGGGAACATGCTGAACATCGCGCAAGCCGGCGAGCTGACGGCGGATTTGCTACGCTTGCTGGGGATCAATCTGAATTTCGGGCCGGTGCTGGATCTGGATCACCATCCGCAGGCACAGAACGCGCTGCGCGGCCGCTGCTGGGGGCGGGACCCGCAACGGGTGATCGATTACGCGGGACAGTGGAACCGCTGGATGCGGAAACGTTCGATGGCGGGCTGCGCGAAACATTTTCCGGCCTGCGGGCGGGCGCTCTGCGATCCGCATCGCGACCTGCCGACATCGGATGCGACGCTGGAGGACCTGCTGCGCGAGGATGTAATTCCCTACACCGCGCTGATGCCGGAGCTGGACGCGGTGATGCTGGCGCACGTCGAGTTTCCGAACATCGATCCGGATTTCCCCGCCTCCCTCTCGCCGCGGATCATCCGCCGGTTTCTGCGCGACCAACTCGGTTTCGACCACCACCTCGTCCTCACCGACGATCTGGACATGGGCGCCATCACCAAGCGCTACGGCCGCGGCCCGGATGTGAAGCTGGCGATCGAAGCGGGAAACGACATCGCGCTCATCTGCCACCGGATCGATACGGCGGAAACGGCCGCGGCGGCGATCGCGGAACTTCCGCACCGGACGATCGACGACGCCCGGCAGCGCATCGACCGGCTGCGGAAAAAGCTCAAGGGACCGCTGAA
>JBBSJY010000376.1:0-2226 GCA_038256845.1 Verrucomicrobiales bacterium
GTCCACCTCGTCGATCAACAGCACGGCTTCGTCCCGGGCGGCCTTTTCAAAGGTCCGGGCGATGGTCTTTTCGGTCATGCCGACGAAAGGGCTGAACAAGTCCGATCCTCGCTCCACCTGGATCGGTCGCTCGATCTCGGCGGCCAGCCAATGGCCGAAGGCGGTTTTTCCGGTTCCGGGTTGCCCGTGAAGGCAAAGGCGGGCGGATGGATTCAGTTTGAGCATATCCGCCATCCGGCGCAGATCGCTCGATGTGTTGAGGTGGGCGATGTCATACACGTCTTCGAGCCCTAGCTCAGGCGGCGACGGCGTAACCACTCCAAACAATTTCAGCAATTTCCCCGGATCATAAGAATCAGGAGTAATTCCGGGGTGCGCGATGAGCGGGTCGCAACATTCACACCGAACCAATCCACCGCCTGGCACAAATTCCAAACTCTGGGAACTCTGATTCCAGCTTAAGGAATCTCACCCGCCAAAAGGAGAACCCTGGAGGCGCAGTGGCGTCGAAAACCCGCCCGCATGGGGATGGCCCGCCAGCCGTCACACGCTCCGGCGCAGGGGAGGCAAAACCCTCACAGCCGCCGCCATGCGTGGCCGTCCTGTTTGATGAGCTCGTCGGCTTCTTTCGGTCCCCAGGAACCGGCGACGAATTCCGCCATCGGCGGCGGATTCTCCGATTCGTGCCAGGCGTGCTCGATGTGGTCGATGAAACGCCACGCTTCCTCCACCTCGTCGCGGCGGGCGAAGAGCGTGGCATCGCCGGCGATGGCGTCCAACAGGAGCCGCTCGTAGGCTTCCGGGCTGCCTTTTCCGAAACTGGTGGCGTAATGGAAATCCATTTTCACCGGCTCCAGGCGGAGGCTGGTGCCAGGGATTTTCGAGACCATGCGGAGCGAGATCCCCTCATCCGGTTGGATGCGGATGACGAGGACATTCCCGCCGGGAACGCCGCCGGTGAGGGCATTGAAAAGCACACCGGGCGCGTCCTTGAAATGCACCGAGATCTCGGTGGATTTTTTCGGCAGGCGCTTGCCCATGCGGATGTAGAACGGCACACCGCTCCAGCGCCACGTGTCGATCAGCAACCGGACGGCGACATAGGCCTCGGTATCGGAATCCTTCGGCACCCGGTCTTCCTCGCGGTAGCCGGGGACCGGATTCCCGTCGACGTGGCCGGCCGTGTATTGGGCGCGGACGACATTGGCGGCGACTTTTTCCGGCGTGTCCCACTGGCGCAGCGAGCGGATGATCTTCACTTTCTCGTCGCGCACGCCATCGGCGCTGAGGTCGGTCGGCGGCTCCATGGCCACCAGGCTGAGGAGCTGGAGGAGGTGGTTCTGCACCATGTCGCGGAGGGCGCCGGACTTGTCGTAGTAGCCGCCCCGGCCGCCTTCCATTCCGAGATTTTCGGCACAGGTGATTTGGATGTGGCTGATGTAGCGGTTGTTCCAGAGCGGCTCGAAAATCGAGTTGGCGAATCGCAGGACCATCAGGTTCTGTGCGGTTTCCTTGCCCAGGTAATGATCGATGCGGTAGGTGTCACATTCCTGAAATGTGGCGTTGACGACCTCGTTGAGGTGCTTGGCGGTGGCGAGGTCGGTGCCGAAGGGCTTCTCCACGATCACCCGCGCCCAGCAGCCGTCCTTTGCCTCGTTGAGCCCGGCGTTCTTCAGATGGATGAGAATCTCGTCGAAAAACTCGGGTGCGGACGCGATGTAGAACAAACGGTTGCCCTTGCCGCCGCGCTCGGCATCGATGGCATCCAGTTTCTCCGCGAGGCTGCGGTAGCCTTCTTCATCCGTGAATTCGGACATGTGGTAGGACACCGACTTGACGAAATTCCCCCAAACCTCCTCGTCATGACCGGAGCGGGAAACCTTGCGGTTCAATTCGTCGAGCCCGTCGCGGAACACATCGTCGGACTTGTCCCGGCGCGCGAAACCGATGATTTTCACCCCGGTCGGCAGCTCGCCTTCGACGGCGAGATTGTAAAGCGCGGGGATGAGCTTGCGGTGGGTGAGATCCCCGGTGGCGCCGAAGATCACCACGGTGCAGGGCTCGGCACGGGATCGGGAAACAAGGTCTTCGCGGAAGGGATTCATGGGAGGCTGCGGGTGCGGGCGCGGAGTTTCCCCAGATCCCTCCTGCCCGACAAGGCTTCGTGGATGAAATCTGCGCCTCCCGGCCATGAGAGGGCCTTGTGATCCGGCAAACCCGCTTCAC
>JBBSJY010000377.1:0-2225 GCA_038256845.1 Verrucomicrobiales bacterium
CCGCCGATCTGCCTCATTCGCCGCCGGCTGATATCATTTCGGAAAATCTCGTGATCTCCGTGCAGGACCCGGTATCCGCATCCACGTCCACGATCACGCCGCAGAGCCGGACGTCGCCTTTGGCGATGGGGAAACGGGTGGGCATGCCGGTTTTGAAGCGCCAGACGACCGACTCGATGTTGCGGCCCAGCACCGAGTCCTCCGGCCCGCACATGCCCGCATCGGTGAGGTAGCCGGTGCCGCCGGGAAAAATCCTTTCGTCGGCGGTCTGGACGTGGGTGTGGGTGCCGACGACGAGCGAGACCTTGCCATCGAGCAAACGCCCCATCGCGATCTTCTCGCTGGTGGTCTCCGCGTGCATATCGATGATGATCGGGCCGATTCCTTCCGCCCGGAGGCGCTCCGCTTCCTGTTCGGCGGCGAGGAATGGATTTTCCAGCGGCGGCTGGATGAAGGAACGGCCTTGGACCTGCATGACGGCGACGCGGCCTTTCGCTGTTTCCAGGACGACGCTGCCGTTGCCGGGGGTGCCGGGCGGGTAATTGATGGGGCGGAGGAGCCGCGGTTCGGTGGGGAAATAATCGACGATTTCCTGCTGGTCCCAGACGTGGTCGCCGGTGGTGATGACCGCAGCGCCGGCGCGCAGCAAGTCGATCGCGATTCTCGGAGTGATCCCGCGCCCTCCCGCGGCGTTCTCGCCATTGACGACGATGAAATCGACCCGCTCTTCCTCTTTGATGCGCGCGAGATTCCCGATGACGGCGGTCCGCCCCGGTTCGCCTACGATGTCTCCGAGAAATAAAATGCGAATGCCGGACATGGGATAGGGTGTGCGGCGCTTCCCGCGTGCCGAGGCTTCCCTTTCCGGTGCTCCCCGACAACCCTATTCCCTTCATGCCCTTCGTTGCCAAGCGTCACCTGCCGCCATTGATCGCCCTCGCGGCGGCGATCGCCGTGATGGCGGCGGTGCTGTGGCGGCCGGCGCCCGTGGCGAATCCTCCTTCGCCCGATCCGCTCGCTCCGGCGGTGGAAGTCGCGCCGCCCGCAACTCCCGGTCCACCCCCCTCGACCGGGCCCGTTCCTCCCGAAACGTCGCCCCCGCGCGTCCATCCGGCGCTTTCCGTGCTGGCGGAGGTCCCGGACTGGTCGGAGCTGGAGGCCTACCAGCGGACGATCACGCGGCGGGAGTTCGAACGCCTGCTCACCACCATTTTCACCACCGGCGAAGCTTGGCGGAATTACATCATGATCCACGACGAGATGGCGGTGCTGTGGACCGGCCTGCCCGATGACGATCCGGTCTTTCTGCTCCGCTTCGCCAGCGAGGGGGAGGCGGCGCCCACCCCGCGCGATTGGCGGCCGACAATGAAACTGCCCCCCGCCCCGCTGGAACGGCCTTTGGATGGCCTGCACATCGCGATCGACGCCGGCCACATCGGCGGCGATTGGGCGAAAATGGAGGAACGCTGGCTGCTGGTGGGAAAGGGCTCTCCGGTGGCGGAGGGCGACATGACCCTGCTTGTCGCCCGGCTCTTGAAACCGCGGCTGGAGGCGCTCGGCGCGAGGATTTCGCTGGTGCGGAAAAGCGCCGAACCGGTCACTCCCCTGCGGCCGGAAAACCTGATGCCGGCAGCCGAATCCTCGCAACCCGCCGCGGCCGGTTCCCCCGCCGAACTCCAGCGCTTCGCCCGGCGCCTTTTCTACCGCACGGCGGAAATCCGCGCCCGCGCCGATCTGGTGAACGGGGAGATCAAGCCCGACCTCGTGCTCTGCCTCCATTTCAATGCCGAGGCCTGGGGAAATCCCCGCGACCCCAAGCTGATCGACCGCAGCCACCTCCACCTGCTGCTCAACGGCGGTTACAACGACGAGGAGATCGCGCTCGCCGACCAGCGTTTCGCGATGCTTCGCAAGCTCCTCCAACGCACCCACGAGGAGGAGGCCTTCGTCGGTGCCACGGTGGCGGATGCCTTCGCGGAGATCAGCGGCCTGCCGCCTTTCACCTACTCTCCGGAAAACCGGAACGTCCGGCCGGTGGGCGGTCATCCGTATCTGTGGGCGAGAAATCTCCTCGCGAACCGCCTCTACGACTGCCCGGTCCTTTTCATGGAGCCCTACGTGATGAACTCGAAAACCGACTACGCCCGCATGCAGGCCGGCGATTACGACGGGCTGCGCGAGGTCGCCGGGGAAAAGCGCCAATCGATCTTCCGCGAATATGTCGA
>JBBSJY010000378.1:0-2141 GCA_038256845.1 Verrucomicrobiales bacterium
TCCGGGACGAACTGCGATTGCTGGGCTGCTGCGTTCCAGCCCCATGAACGATCATGCCACTCTTTTGCCAAATAAACGGAACCGCAGGCGATACCAACCGAAAGAAGACCTAGCAGCCATATGCTGAGAATAAAGGTGGGTATCATGATACTTTATGTGAAGCTGACGTTATCGGGGCTTTCAAATCCCTCCGCCGGCTTACTGGTTGTTGGTTTGATTCTCTCGCGGTGATCCTGATCGAGAAGCCAGTCATTAATTGCCGCTGATAGAAATGTAGGTATATATCGTATAAGTTTTGGGTTATAGCGGGGCATCGTCGGTTCCTTGGACAGCCGGTCATTCGGGAAATGGAACCGTGCTGTCCGTCCTTCGCTACGGGCGTGCCACTGCTGACTTCCCTGATTTTCAAAGAGGTTTGGGTCAAAAGCCTTACCCAAGGGTAGCAGAATGCGCTCCGCGATGCTCTTAAACCCGTCTCGTAACGAGGCTGGGAAAGAACCACACCGGTTTAGGAAGTCAAAGATGGGAGCCGCAACGGCGGGCGCCCAGGAAACCCTTGCATGTCTCAGCGGCGGGGGCAGTTGCGGACGATTTCCTTCACGGCTTCCGGCTTGACCGGTTTAGCGAGGTGGGCGTCGAAACCGGCTTCGCGAGCCCGCTGCCGGTCGTCCTCGCTTCCCCAGCCGGTGAGGGCGACGAGCATCGGCTCTGCGGATCCGTGATTCTGGCGAAGGGCTCGGGCTACCTCATACCCGTTCATACCTGGAAGGCCAATGTCGAGAAAGACCAGGTCGGGCTGGAATTCGCTAGCAGCGACGAGGGCATCCGGGCCGTTGTGGACGGTGCGGGCTTCGTGGCCGAAGAGTCCTAGCAGCATCGCGAGGCTTTCGGCTCCGTCCACATGGTCGTCCACCACCAGGATGCGGCGGCTTTCCGCGGTGGCGTCCGGTGCCGCGGGAAAAATTTCCGGCTTGTCATCCGCTCCGGCTGCAAGCGGCAGCCGGACGGTGATAGTGCTGCCCTGGTCCGGTCCCACGCTCTCTGCCGCGACGCTGCCGCCGTGCATTTCCGCAAGCCTCCTGACTAGCGAAAGGCCGATGCCGAGGCCTCCCTGCGAGCGATCCAGGGAGCCGCCGACCTGGGTGAAGAGATCGAAGATTTTGGAGAGCATTTCACCGGGGATGCCGACCCCTGAGTCCGTGACCCGCAAGACGGTTTCCGGGCCTTCGGTGTGGGCGGAGAGCTGGATACGGCCGCCGTCCGGGGTGTATTTGGCGGCGTTGTTGATCAGGTTGCCGAGCAGTTGGGCGAGCCGCGTGACATCGGCCTGGAGGTGAACCGGTTGTTCGGGAAGGGAGACGGAGAGTTCGTGGCCCGCAGCCTCGACGAGCGGGCGGCTGGTCTCGATGGCCATTTCGAAGACAGTCCGGACGGTCGTCCGCTCGAGCTTCAATTCCATCTGGCCGCGGCTGACGCGGGAAACGTCCATGAGGTCGTCCACGAGGCGAACCATCTGGCCGAGCTGGCGCTCCATCATGTCGCGGGCGTCCCGGGCCTGGTTGCCATCTGCCGAGAGTTTGAGGATCTGGAGGCCGGTGCGGATGGGGGCGAGCGGGTTTCTCAACTCGTGGGCGAGGGTGGCGAGGAATTCGTCCTTGCGCTTGTCCTGATCGCGCAGCGAATCGTAAAGCCGGGCGTTTTCCAATCCCACCGAGGCGGTGGCAGCGAGTTGGGCCAGCACTGCCTCGTCCTCCGGAGTGAAATCCCCATCCTCTTTGTCTGAGAGCTGGACAACGCCAAGATTCCGGCCGCCGTGGCCGATCAGCGGGACTCCGAGCCAGCCACGGGTTGGCACGGGCGCGGCTTCCCCACCGTGGCTGCCGTTCCACTCGGGATGGCTTTCCACTTCGGCTTCCGTGAGGCGCAGCGGTTGGTTCGTGCGGCAGACATGGGCGGAGAGCCCGTCGGGCCGCAGCTCGCGGTCGCGGAGGGCGGCGTACTTCCCGGAGAGGGAAACGGCGCAAACGTCCTGGTCCTGCTCGTCCCGGCGGGTGAGCGAGGTGACCGCGACGTGAGTGCCGAGGATGCGGCGCGCTTCCTCGGAAATCACGCGGGTGATGCTTTCCACCGAGAGAACGGCA
>JBBSJY010000379.1:0-2119 GCA_038256845.1 Verrucomicrobiales bacterium
CGGCAGTATAGTTGCGCGCGTCCTCCACGGTCCACTTGTTTAGGTTCACCTCGTTAGGTCCCTCGAAGGCCTCGATCGCGCCCTTCACTTTCTCCGCCACCGGCACGAGCCGATCAAGCTTCATGTCCGTAATGAAAGTGAAGCGGATGCCCGCCGCCGCGAGTTCATTGACCCGCTCGAAATAGGGCTGCCACTCGCTGTCCACCAGCCCATCGCGCACATGCCGCACGCCGACCTCCGCGAGCGCGCCCTTCAGCTTGGGAAAATCGCCGTAGATCGTGTCGTTGTAGTGCAGGTGGATGTTCACGCCAATGGAATCGACGAACGCATCGGCTGGCGTCGCACGCACCGGCTCGGCCCGGAGCGGGAGCGGTGCGGCAAGGAGGAGTTTGATGAAGGCAAACGGGGTGAGCGCCCGGATGGATGGAGTCATGGAAGGTTTGTGGAATGTGTGGTGCTTCGGGTCTAGTCGCAAGACCGGGAGGGAGGCCGAGATCGTTATCCCGGTATTCGTTGGAGACATCGAACGCAAGATCGACTCGCTGACAGCCTTCGTGCCCTCGCTGACCTCCAAGGATGAATTCCATCTGAAGCTCGTTCCCTAAGCCTTCACTCGGTCCCAGCCATCCGGTCGCGCTCCCAAATCCGCACCACCGTATCGCCGCATGTCCCGGCGAGCCGCCCGTCGGGAAGCGTGATGAGGCCGTGGACACCGAATTTCGCCTGCGGGTGGAGCCACAGCGACTCGCCCGTTTCCACATCCCATTCCCCGAGCGGGAGGTCGGCTCCGGCGCTGGCGGCGATCACCGACCTTCCGTCCCGGGAGAAAATGGCGCCGGTGGCTTCGGAGCCCAGCCGGACCAGGATCCGCCCGTTTGAAAGCGTTCCGTCCTCGAAATCCCAGAGGTGAACCCATCCGTTCCGGCTGGCGGCGACAAGCCGGCTGCCATCATCGCTGAGCCGCAAGGTGTTCAGCCGGTCGGGGGTTTCCTGTTGATAGATCCAACTTCCGGTTTCCATATCCCGCACCCATATGAAATCCGGCTCGCCATTTGTATCGATTGAAAGAATCATATATCTTCCGTCGGCGGTAAAATGGAACGTGTGACCGATCGCCGGGAGTGCGACGGATTCCACCAGTGTCAATTCCGGGTAACTCCAGAAGCGGAGGTGGTTGTCCAGGGTGGTGGTGGCAAGGCGTTTCCCGTCGGCGGTGAAATCCGCGAAAATCAACCTACTGATGGAACCCCCTGCGGGCGCGACCGGCGGTGCCGATCCCAGCAACGGGAAACCGATTCCCGCGGCTGCGGGCGGCTCGCCCGGGTCGTGCCTGCGGGCGAGGGATCCGGTTTCCACGTCATGAACATTGAGGTCGCCCATCATTCCGGCCGAAACGATCTCGCTGCCGTCTTTCGTGACTGCCAGGGTGGCGAGCGGCCCGTCACGGAGCCAGCCGCCGCCGATCCCCACCCTCACGCCCAGTTTCCGCTCCGGCTCCAGCGTTTCGGCATTCCAGGCCTGCACGTGTTCCACTCCGCGGGTGAAGAAACGCCGGCCCTGTCGGTCGATCACCACGGCGCGGAGCAGATCGACGCCGATGGGCGCGTGCTCTTCCAGCTCCGCCACCAGCCGCCAGCGATCGCGGACCACTGATTCGAGGATCACGGCCGCCCGCAAACGGACTTCCTCTGAGGGAGACGATTCCGCCGCGAGCTTCAGGGCCTCCACCGCCTGCGGCGTTTTCTTCAGGCGGTCCTCCGCTTCGTCGCGGAGCCTCACTTTCGGCGCGCCGAGTTGCTCGATGAGTTCCGGAATCCCATCAATTTCGCGCGCCTCGGACCATTGCGGGGAGACCAGAAACAACGCCGCGGCGGCCGGCATCAGCGCCCGGCGGCGCAGCAGCCATTCCAGCGAAAGCAGTCCCACGAGCGCGGCCAGCAACGACCACCGCGGCCACAGCGGTTCGTTCCAGGTCGTTGCGGCGCGGCGGGCCTGTTCATCCGCTGCTTCCGCGAGCCAGCGGGCCGCATCCGCCGGGCCGCCTAGGACGCGCCCCCCGCCCGCGCGCGCCAGATCGGCGAGAAAAACCGGATCGGGCGCGCTTTCCGTGAACTCCGGA
>JBBSJY010000380.1:0-2026 GCA_038256845.1 Verrucomicrobiales bacterium
AACAGGCGGAGCGGAGGAGTCTGGGGTGAAACGGCGTAGAATCGGCCACAACCCCGATAGGGTTGATTCTATGGACCCGAGGTAGCGCCGCGATGCGCCGCAAGCCAAGGCTATGGGACGGAATCCCGCTGGGATAGGGAGAAAAACTCCGCCCTGGCCGCCATCGGGGTCGAAAGCACCGGGCGGGTATCTCCATCTATCGCGATCTTGACTCGTGATGCGTGATGCGTGATGTTTTGCCTATGAGAACGACCTTGAATCTGGACGATGACGTGCTGGCAACGGCCAAGGCGCTAGCGGCCCGGCAGAGAAAACCTCTGGGCGAAGTGATTTCGGGATTGATCCGGCGTGCGGTGGAGCCACCTGCCCAAGCGGCGACAGAGCGCAACGGAATTCCGCTGTTTCCGGTTTCCCAAGCTGCCCGCCCGGTGACGCCTGAAATCGTGAGGGAACTTCTGGACGAAACGGCATGAAGCGTTTCCTTCCCGACGTGAATGCCCTGCTGGATTCCGGTTCCGGCAGAGACAGGAGGATGAAATGCTCCGAAATCCGATGACTGCCACCAAGATGAGAGTAACCCTGCCGCACGGCCGGTCTTGGTTTTTGCCCCGATGGTGACGAGCAAGGTGGACACGCTCACGGCGATGGGCGCGATTCCGGGCGAGGATGCGGCGAGATTGGAAAAATACGGGGCAGCGTCTCTCGCCGACCTCACAGGCAAGGAGACGGCCAAGTGAAACGCATCGGCAACCTATGGCCTGCGGTGATCGAGCGCGGGAATCTGCTCCGCGCCTTCCATCAGGCGGCACGCGGCAAGCGGCAGAAAATGGAGGTGCGGCGCTTTGCGGAGAATCTGGATGAGAACTTGGACCAGTTACGACAGGAATTGGAGCAGCGGAGCTTTGAGACCGGAAAATTCAACGTGTTCATCGGGTTCCGTCTGGCCCGCAGCTCAGACCCAATGCGCCGGATGGCGTGCCAGCATGAGCATGGGACTGAACCGGTCGCCGTCCCGCTCGCATCCGATTTTAGGGTGCGACAAAATGACAACCCGCCCGCCCGGCGCTGGTAGTCCCGTGGATGCGGGATCGAAGGCTCCGGGCGGGTGGATGGTCACCGGTGACAATGGAGGATTGACGCAATGGGTTTCTGAATTACCATTTTTCCATGTCAATTACCATTGATGCCGCCGGTCGGCTGGTGATCCCCAAGGCGATTCGTGAAGAATTCAATTTGGTCGCCGGGAGTGAGCTGGAAATTTCGACGGAAGGTTGCGGAATCGTGCTGAAAGTGGCGGATTCGGAGCCACGCTTGGTTCCGAAGGAAGGCCTGCTGGTGCACCACGGCAGCCGGGTGGTGGACTTGGATGTGGCGGAGTTCATCCGCGCCGGGCGGGAGAAAGCGGCGGTGGCGGAGGGAGAGGAATCGTGAAGGTGTTTTTCGATACCTCGGTGCTGGTGGCGGCGGTGGTGGACCAACTGGCGCAGCACGAGCGGGCGTTTTCGTATTTCTCAGCAGCGCTGGAGGAAGGCCACGCGTGCGCTTGCTCGACGCATGTGCTCGCAGAGTGCTACGCGACCTTGACGGCGCTGCCTTTGCCGCGGCGGGTGCAGCCGGAGGAGGCGCGATTGCTGATCGAGACGAATTTCGTGGAGCGGCTGACCGTGGTGGAGCTGGGGGTGGAGGATTATCGGGAAGCCCTGCGGCGGGTGGCGAAGCTCGGGCTGCGGAGCGGGGTGGTTTACGATGCCCTGCACCTTGGATGCGCGGAGCAGGCTGGCTACGAAAGGCTGGTGACCTTCAACGCGAAGGACTTCGAACGCTTGAAGCCGACCGGGCTGAATCTTGTCGTGCCATGAGGAGTGAACGCCGGAAGCGGGATGCGGGAGCGTGCGAGCGGAAGCGCAAGGGCTTGGCGTTCGCGGTGTTTCTCGCAGGCGCAACCTCGCCCGCCTCTGGAGTGGTCGTAGGGCTTCCGGACATGAGCCTTTCCCGCCAGCTCGGGCAGGCATACGCCGGAGTGGGA
>JBBSJY010000381.1:0-2016 GCA_038256845.1 Verrucomicrobiales bacterium
CAACCGCACCTTCTCGATCCATGACCACCTCGGGTTCATGCTGTTAGGGCTTTACGTCCCCACCTGCGGTTCGCTGCGCGGCTTGTGCGAGGCATCCGAGCTGGAGCAATTCAAGGAGCGCTGCGGCTGCTTCGCCCTGCTCCTGCAGCTCCGGACCGGTACGCGGCCGACCAAGCGCATGATTGAACTGCTCCACTTTTACGCGCAGGGGATGTGAGCGAAACGGAACCGGTCAACGGCCTTAAGGCGAGGGCCCGCGAGGCCGACCTCGCCCGGGAAAGCTCCCGCAAGCGCTATCCTGATCCGAAAGCGTCAGGCACTTCCTATGCCGGACGTTTGTGCCCGATCAGCGGCGGGATAGGAACTCAAATTTATTTTGGCAGCTTGCCGTCGTCGGATTCCGCGGCTTCTTCGCTTTGGGTTCTATGTGCTTTGATTCGTCGGAGAGCTTCGTCGATCGTGATCCACTCTGTCTTCCGGGGCAGTCTGGTGATAGTCCACTCGACCTCCCCATTCCTGATAGGCATCAAACCATAATCCCAGTCCACCGCACGATAGCAACCAACGGCAATCTTCTTCAGCAACAACAAGGATTCTCCAGGATCGAGCCTGAAATCAGTCTTTGCTCCAACCTTTCCCCCGTAAACCTTCACTGTCTCAGGCACAGTGCCGAGAAGAATCTTAAACTTTGTGACGGTAGCTACTTGAGCGAAAGGCTCACCAGTTTCGGACTCCACTCTCTCGCCAATCTCAAATGGACCGAATTGAGGCACAACTTCGATTTCACATATTGTAGCGATCAAAGCAGCATCCGCCGCGACCGCCGCCTCCGCCTCCGAAAGATTTATCGGCCCTCCCGCAAACGCAACGAGGGATGTCATCAGGGAGACAGCAAGTGTTGCCGGAGTATTCATATTGCTAGGGACCAGTGCATTCCGTCAGCCGCTGACGATATCCACCGAGCTTCTGCAGCCAAGGAGGAAGTGGGGCGGGTTGGCAGGTGGTTGGGAAGGGAGTGATGGGAGGATCGGGCGGGGCGCGGGTGCCGATGGATGGGGAGCACACGCGCCCCCGCGTGTGGTTTCCGGCGCCCTCGCCGGAAACGAGGCTCCGGCGGCCGGGGGGCTTTACCACGGATCGGAAGCTGATTGGCCTTCGTGCCGGATGGCTGGGGGTGGGGCTTGGCGGTTGCAAACCACCGCCACGTCGCGCGTGCTCCACTTCAGCGCTCCATGTATTTCCGGGAGCCGCCGACGTATTTCACCGCCCAGTCTTTGACCTTCCCCTGCTCTTCCAGGGAAAGCGTCCGCACCACTTTCGCCGGGGAGCCGAGGACGAGCGAACCGGGCGGGATGATGGTGCCACCGGTGACGAGGGCTCCCGCCCCGATGATCGACCTTTCGCCGATCACCGCGCCATCGAGGATGATCGCGCCCATGCCCACCAGCACCTCGTCCTTCACGGTGCAGGCGTGGAGGACAGCGGAATGACCGATTGTTACCAGCTCTCCGACGTAGCAGCCGAAATCGTCGGCAAGGTGGATCACCACGTTGTCCTGCACGTTCGAGCGCGGGCCGATCACGATCTCGTTGATGTCGCCGCGCAGCGTGGCGTGATACCACACGCTCGACTCCTCATGCAGGGTGACGCGTCCGATCACGTCCGCACTGGCCGCGACGAACGCGCTGGGGTGGATGTGCGGGGAAATGCCTTTGAAGGTCTCGATCGCCATGGCCGGAACTTAACCCCGCACGGGGGACGGGCGATTGAAAAAGCCCACCAACCCATCGAATGAAATGCCGTCTTGTCCCGTATCCGCCAGCCTGCAACTTTTGAAAAAACCAAATCACGCCCAATGAACCGACTCCTGCCCATCGTCCCGCTGCTGCTCACCTCCTCCTGGCTGGCCGCCAATCCTCTCGAAGACAAAGGCCGTCCCGTCGCGACCACCGAGGCGCTTTCTCCCGAAGAAACGGCCACAAAAATGAATGTCCCGGAAGGATTCCGCGTGCAGGC
>JBBSJY010000382.1:0-2002 GCA_038256845.1 Verrucomicrobiales bacterium
CGAATGTGGTGGACACCGATGGCGATGGCTTCGCCGACAACCATGAAGTCCTCGGCGGTTCTTCGCCGACCGATCCCGCCTCCGGTCCCGACACAGATGGCGACGGCTGGTCCAACGCCACGGAAATTGCCGCGGGAACGTCGCCCACCGACCCGGCCAGTTTTCCCGCTGCGGACATCGCGACGGAGCTGTGGGTGGATTTCAATTCCAATCAGGCCGGCGGCCTTACCTCCGCGGGCGCCGATCCCCAGGATTCCGCCGCCGCGCATAACCAATCCGGTTTCTCATCCTATCATGCGAATCACGAGGTGATTGCGGAGTTCACGGCGGGAACCTATTCCGCCTTCGGCACAAGCGTGACGCTCACGCCGGTCTGGCCGGACACCACCAGGAACACCACCATGCAATCCATCAGCCGCAGCCAGGCCCAGGCGGAATCTTGGGACGGAGACGCGCGAAACTTGATGCGGGACTGGATCGGTGTTGATAGCCGCACCGCGGAAGGTGGCAACGGCCCCTTCGATGGCTCGACCGGATCGCCGACCCGCATCGAACTCGTGCTTGGCGGATTGCCGGCGGGGACCTACGACTGGACTTCATTCCATCACGATGTGGAACACGTCTTCAGCGACTTCCGGGTGGAGGTCTCCACTGACGGCGGGACCACCTTCGGACCGCTGAGCCCGGTGCAGACGATGACCGACGGCCTCGCCGGCGGGGCTCCGGCCTCGCCCCAGATCTACGACGGGCCGGCGGTCCCCGGTTCGCTCGATCCGAGGGAACTGCCCTCCACCTATGAAACCACGTTTACCGCCAATGGTACAGCCAACGTGATCCTGCGCTTCGTGCCGTTGACGGAGGTGGCCGTTCACCGGGCGTTGTTCGGCATCAACGGGTTCCAGCTCGAGCGGCAGCCGTAGTTTGCCAGATTCCGGCGGACCGGCGGACCGGCGGACCGGCGGAAGCCCGGACCCAATCAATCGCCGCCGCGTCCTCTTGGACGCGGCGGCGATTGGGTACGTCGCGTGGCGGGGAAAGTTCGGCCCGTCGCCGCCGTAAGTCTCCCCCGCATGACCCGACAGCTTCTTGTTTAAACCCGATGAACGATCAGCCAGCTGAAACCGTCACCAGCTTCCTCCCGGTCCCGGAGGTGTTGCATTCCTTTGAAACCGGCGAGCCGTTCAGCCATTGCGTGGACTGCAAAAAATACCTCCTTGATGATGGCACGGTCTATATCATCCAGAAGGCGTTCAAGGGTGCCGAGGTCTTGGTGGAGTTCGCCTATTGCACGGACTGCCATGATCGCCTCGCCTCATCTTATTCCAAGGAGTCGTTTGATGAGATTTGGAACTTCTTTCTCGACCGGGTGAATTTCACGGCCCGAGGTATAAGGCTTCTCGCTGAATCATGGACCGATTTCGATGCATGGACCCGCTCATGCATCACGTGTGGGACGGCCAGGGACGAGACGCCGAGCTACCTTCTCGCCGGGCAATGCGACGGCCCGGATCTGGTGTTTCACACGCTGCCCTATCTGATCTGTGAGAACTGCGAGATTGCGCTTCACGGCGTGCTCTCCACCAAAAGCCGCGATATCTGGGACGAATGGATCGAACGGACCCTCGATGTTCCTCCATCCATCCGCCAGGACATCCGCGATGGGAAACTGGTGTTCGTGTGACGCGCGGGCGTCCGGACAGGTGCCATCCCGCGGAAAGGCGGGACGCTTTTTGCGTGTAACCTTTGGCCCGGTGGGTTCAATCCGGTCCGCACGCACTCCGATTCATGACTCCGCATCCGCTCCGCCACGGCCTTTCGATTTCCTGCCTGCTGATGCTCACGGCTGGCGTCACCTTGGGAACGGAGCAGGTCCCGGAAGATCTGGAGCGCCGATTCGCGGACACCGTCCGGCCGTTTATGGAAAAGCACTGCGTTTCCTGCCACGGAGTCGAGGAAACCGAGGCGGACCTCGACCTTGCGATCTACCGCTCGACCGCGTCCG
>JBBSJY010000383.1:0-1916 GCA_038256845.1 Verrucomicrobiales bacterium
ACCTGGCTTACCGGCGCGAATCTCACCCGGATTCCGGGGCAGCAGTATGCAAATTCCGTGTCCGTTGACCAGCGGATCGCCGAGGTCGTGGGCGCCAGCACGCGATTCCCGTCCCTGCAGCTCTCGGATGGCTCCGGCACCGGACCCGCCCGCCACACCAATACGCTCTCGTTCAACCGCAACGGCACCCCGATTCCGGCGGAAAACAGCCCGCAGCGCATCTTTGACCGCCTTTTTGTTCCTGAGGACGCCGGTTCGCGCGAAGCCACTTTGCGTCGTTTCGCCCAGAAACGCAGCATCCTCGACGAGGTGCTCAGCGAGGCGAAAGCTCTCGAGAACAAGCTCGGCCAATCCGACCGGGCGAAGCTCGGCGAATATCTCGACTCGGTCCGGGAAACCGAATTACGCGTCGGTCGCGCGGAGGAGTGGATTGATATTCCCAAACCCGCCGTGGACTCTTCCAACCTCGCCCTTGCCAGCAAGGGGGGAGACCGCAACGAGCGTCCCGAGTGGCTCGATGTCATGCTCGAGCTCAGCTACCTCTCCTTTGTCACCGATACCACCCGTGTCATCACTTTCCAATGGTCCCGCGAGGCCAATGGCTTCGGCGGCAAGGGCGAGAACCATCACGATCTTTCACACCACGGCGGCGATGCCGGCATGCTGAAGCAGCTCGCTGGAGTGGACCACTTCCACCTTGAGCGCCTCAATCGCTTCCTGAGCTTCCTCAAAACCACCGAGGAAGGAGGCGGCTCGCTGCTGGACAACACCATGGTCGTCTTCGGCTCCGGCATGAACAACGGCCTGCGCGGAGATCACTCGCCGAAAAACCTTCCGCTCCTCGTCGCCGGCGGCTCGGCTCTCGGCCTCACCCACGGCCAGCACCTTGCCCACGATGAGAACGACCACCCGCCGCTCTCCAACATGCTCCTCACCGTGATGCAAAAGATGGGCGTCGAGTCCGATCAATTCCAGGACTCCACCGGCACCCTCACCGGACTGGCATGAAGCGTTGAAAATCCGGCGATACCGCGTTCCTCGTCCGCAGCCGGTCGCTGCGGGCGACTTTTTACCTAAAAATAACAACATGAGACTTCTCCCGGCTTTTCTAGCACTGCTAGCCTTCGCGCCACTTCATGCCGCCGACGAGCGCCCGAATTTCCTTTGGATCATTGCCGAGGACATTTCTCCGAATTTCGGTTGTTATGGAGACCGCGAGGCGAACACCCCGCACCTCGACGCCTTGGCGGAGCGCTCGCATCTCTTCACCCAGGCCTTCGCGACCGCTCCGGTGTGCTCGCCATCGCGCTCCGCCATGGCCAGCGGCGTTTACCCCACATCGCTGGGGACGCAGCACATGTTCTCGGACATCCGCTTGCCTGAGCGGATCGACCCCGTGATGCGGATCCTGAAACGCAGCGGCTATTTCACCACCATGCGCGGGAAAACCTGCTTTAATTTCGACGACGCCGGATTGATCGACTACTGGAAAGACGACACCGCGCCGTGGCGGCAGGTGCCCGCGGACAAGCCGTTCTTCGCTTACATGAATCTCGGCCAGACGCACGAGGGCACCGGAAACTTCAATCATTCCGCATCCGAACCATTGAGCCGCTTGCCGGCGGACGCAAAGCACGATCCCGCCAAGGTGACGCTGCCGCCCTACTTCCCGGAAACCCCCGAAATGCGCCGAATCTGGGCGAGATATCTGGATCTGATCAGCGTCTGGGACACGGACGTCAACAACGTCCTGCAGCAGCTCGAGGCCGACGGGCGGGCGGAGAACACCATCGTTTTCGTCCTGTCCGATCACGGCATGGGATTGCCGCGCTACAAGCGCTGGCTTCACCACACGGGATTGCATGTGCCGTTGATCGTCCACGTTCCGGAAAAGTTCCGGCATCTGGTCGGCGGGA
>JBBSJY010000384.1:0-1911 GCA_038256845.1 Verrucomicrobiales bacterium
CCCGCTGATTTCGTCACCGGCCGCGTCACCGCGTCCGAGGCGGATGTTTTCACCGATGGTTTTGGAAAACAGGAAGGGCTCCTGCATCACCACGCTGAATTGTGATCGGACCCATTGGCGGTCCAGTTCACTCAGCTCGTGTCCGTCGAATCTAACCGACCCCGATTGATAATCATAAAGCCGCAGAAGCAAATGCATGACCGTCGATTTGCCCGAACCCGAGGGGCCGACGATGGCCAGCGTTTCGCCGGGCTCGACGGTGAAGGAGATCCCATTGACCGCGGCACCATCGCCGTTGTGGCCGAAAGCCAGGTCGCGGACTTCGATGCGTCCCTCGGCCCGGGCGGGAACCTTTGCGATCTTCTTTGGTTTGCTTTCCTCCGGCTCGGCCAGGATTTCTCCCATCCGGGTGAGGGCGACCACCGATTTTCCGAGATCCGTCAATGTCCGACCCATCTGCCGCACCGGCCATAACAGCATGTTCAGGAACATGATGAATGCGAACAGCGTGCCAACGGTCAGCGTGCCTTGGGAGATGAAATATACGCCCGTAAACAACACCAGACCTTGCTGGGAAATCACGATCAGATCCGAGGTGGACCAATACCAGGACATCAGCCGCAGCAGGCGGAGGCTGCGGTCCCGGTAGAGCCTGTTAGGCTCCGCGAATTTGTTCATCTCGAACTCCTGCCGCGCGAAGGCGCGCACGACCCGCAGGCCGGTCAGATTTTCCTGCACCACCCGGGTCACCTGCCCCTCCGCCTCCGCGACTTCCTTGAAAAGATGTTTCACCCGCCCGACATAGAAGTAGCCGAATAGGATGATCGGCACGACCAAGGCGATTGAGACGAGCGCCATCCGCCCGTCTAACAGAATCATGACGGGCAACGCCGTGAAGAGCAGCAGCAGCGCGTTGCTCACGTCCACCACCTGGACCGACAATGCCATCCGCAGCGTTTCCACGTCCGAGGTGCAGCGCTGGATGACATCGCCCGCTTCCGCGCGGTCGTGATAGTTGGCGGGAAGACGCTGCAAGTGATCGAAAAGGCGGTCCTTGAGGCGGCGCGAGATTCCATCGGACGCCTGTGCGGCAAAACGTCCTTTGAGATAACTGAATCCTCCCGCGGCGATCGTGAGAAGCACCATCAGCGAGGCGGGCAGCCAAAGCCGCTCGCGCACGAACTCGGCTCCGCCCATCAGGCGGATGATCCCGGTCGTCAGGGCGCTGTCGTTCGCCTCGCGGGAAACGGCGAAGTCGATGGTCGCGCTCGCCACAAGCGGCGTCGCATAGTTGATCGCGGTAAATGCGAATAGGGCGGCGATCGCGAATACATATTTCCCGCGGAACCCGCGCATGAGCTGCCAGAGCAGCGCGAGGGGCTTCGGACTCCGGTCGGGACCGGCTGGTTGATGGTTGGCCATCGGAGGATCTTGGTAGGTGGGGAAGCAAACAAAAAACCCGCACAATGGCGGGCGGCTTCCAAACTCCACAAGAACCGCCCGCGATTGGTATCGGGGGCCGGCTGGATCTTCTCGAAATCAGACAGCTCCCGCTCCTGGAAACCAGGAGACCCGGTGTAGGGTAATCGGGAGCGCTTTCATCTTGGATCGTGAGGGTTGATCGGTCAAACGAGGACGCCCGGAGGCTGAGTTAAGCCGCCGGGCGGGCGCAAGCATTATTTTCCGCCGCTATTGCGGGCGATTGGCGGATTTTCTATCCGTTCTCGGAAATGATCAGGACACGCGCCGCCTGCGGCAGGCCATGCCGAGACCGGCCACTAGCACCAGGACCGAGGACGACGGCTCGGGAATCAGGTGGTTGACCGTGTTGAGTATACTGCCGCGCGCGAGGTTTTGTGAAAAACGGGATCGTTCATTCGTCGCCCTGCGATGATGGCAGGGACGCACCTC
>JBBSJY010000385.1:0-1892 GCA_038256845.1 Verrucomicrobiales bacterium
GGGCGGAGAACACCATCGTTTTCGTCCTGTCCGATCACGGCATGGGATTGCCGCGCTACAAGCGCTGGCTTCACCACACGGGATTGCATGTGCCGTTGATCGTCCACGTTCCGGAAAAGTTCCGGCATCTGGTCGGCGGGAATGAGCCGGGAACCGTCCATGATCGATTGGTCAGCCTTCTCGACCTTCCGGCCACAGTGCTGGAAATGGTCGGCATCGAACGGCCGGACTACTACTCGGGCCGTAGTTTATTTTCAGGGGAAAAAAGGAGTGAAATTTTCGGCGCTAGAGACCGGCTCGACGATCTTCCCGATCTGAGCCGCTCGGTTTTCGATGGCCGCTTCCACTACATCCGGCACTTCCAGCCGCACCTGGTTCCGATGCGTCCCGGGGTGATCATGGCGGGCGCTTCCAAGGAGTCGCACCGCGAGCTGAAGCGGGTGCACGAAGCCGGCTCGGACACGGAGGAATCTGCGAAGCTCTGGAGCCTGCGCCCCTTCGAGGAACTTTACGACCTTCAGGAAGATCCGCATGAATTGAGCAACATCGCGGACAAGCCGGAGCAGGCGCAGATCCGGGCGCGCTTGGCGAAGCGGCTGACCGACTGGATCCTGGAGACTCGCGACACCGGGTTCGCTTCCGAGTTGGAAATGCTGCGCCGCTCCCAGCAGGCGGGAACCGCTCCTTACACGTGGGCGCAGGATCCGGAAAGCTACCCGCTCAAGGCCGCGCTTGCAGCCGCGGAGGCGGCATCCTCGCCGCACGCCGCCGCTCTCCCAGCATCGGAGGAACCGATCCTAAGCTATTGGGCGGTGCAGCAACGCCTGATCCGCAGCGATCGGTCCGCGGAGGCGCTGGCGTTTTTCAAAGAGCACCTCACCAGCGAAAGCCCGGCGGTGCGGCTCGCGGCGGCGGAAGGGCTCGCCAAGGCCGGCGAGGGGGAGTCCGCCGTTCCGGTCTTGCTGAGCGGCCTGAAGGTGAAGGAACCATGGGTGCGGGTGCAGGCTGCCCGCTCGCTGGCGGTCTCGCTTTCACCGGAGGACTTGCGACCCCTTGAGCCGCAGATCCGGGCATGCCTGAAGGAAATCGGAGAGCGCACCGAGCGGGCCTCCTGCCGCGAATGGGCCGTCTCCACCGTCCAGGCGCTGGATTTCGCACTGATCAAGTCCGGGCTGGAAACGGCGGAGAGCCTCGACCGCTGATGACCACCGCCCTAGCCAACCAACCACTATACCCGTGCCCGTTATGATTTGTGCCCAGCCGATGCGATTCTTCAGCCCCAAAGGGGCGAAATTCGACAGCCCAGGGCAGCGCCCTGGGAATGCAAATTCAGCAATTATTCAAGCCCTGAAGGGGCGGAACAATAGCAGCGGATGCGATCCGGGCCAAGCTCCCATTTTCACATATCCTGATGCGCGTCAATACAACAACAACGACTAACAACAATGAGATCCATCACGGAAACTTTTAACACCTCACCCATGATCGTCACAGTGGCGCTCTTGGTAGGCCTCATAGTCGGCGCGTCTGCCGCGCCACAAGCCATCCCGCGCAAGCCAGTTCTCGTCGGCGAACCATGGGAAATCGCCCTGATGCCGGACTTGGGTGAGCTCAACGGCCCGGACCCAAAGAAACAACAGATCGTCGATCACGGATTCATTCGCGACGCCGGGGACAGGTGGCAGCTCTGGGCGTGCCTGCGCGGAGTGAAGGTAGGGCGGCTTCTTTACCGCTGGGAAGGCACCTCGCTGGAGGATGGACCGTGGGAGCAAAAAGGCATCGCCGCCCGCGCGGAAAAGGAATTCGGGGAGGCGGTTAATGACGATGGCACTGAAAGTATCCAAGCCCCCTACTTCCTCAAGATCGGTGAGACCTGGTATTGCTTCTATAAC
>JBBSJY010000386.1:0-1854 GCA_038256845.1 Verrucomicrobiales bacterium
AGACCTCATGCGGCCCCATGTAGTTGGGGGAGTAAATGAAGAACACATCCCAGGTTTTCCCATCGTTGTTGGGAGCCCAGAAGATGAACTGGTCCCACACGGACTCCGGCCCCTTCATGAGAGACTCGACCCCAACGGCCGGGCCTCCTCAAGCGCCTCCACCAGCCCGGCTTGCAGTGGATGCGCCGTCTGGGCCCGTGCGGATGAAACGGCGAGGCCAAGCGACCATAAGGGAAGTAGCAGTGCGAAGCGGCGGATCATTTGGGTTCCTCTGTGGTTTTCCCGGAGAAACGAGGACAACCACGCCTCCACCGGTCCACACCCTACGGGGGACCGGATGACGTTCTCGCACCTTCCTCCGACCGCTCAGCGCACCACCCGCGCGCCGCCGCCGGCTATCTGCTTTTCGACTTCCTTGCGCGTCGCCATCGAGGTGTCGCCGGGTGTCGTGGAGGCCAGCGCCCCATGCGCCGCGCCATATTCGACGGCCTTTTGGGCATCGTTGAATTCAATAAACCCGAACTGGACGCCGGAAGCGAACGAATCGCCGCCGCCCACGCGGTCGAGGATTTCCAAGCCGTCATACTTGCGGCTTTCGTGAAATTTCCCGTCGTGCCAGAGAATCGCGGACCAGTCGTTGACGGTCGCCGTGATCACACCGCGCAAGGTGGTCGCGGCCACCTTGAAGTTCGGGAACTCCTTCACGGCGGTTTCGATCATCGCCTTGAAGGCATCGATCTCGATTTTGGAAATGTTGTGGTCCGCTCCTTCCACTTCAAAGCCGAGCGACGCGGTGAAATCCTCCTCATTGCCGATCATGACATCGACATATCTCGCGATCTCGCGGTTGACCTCGCGTGCCTTGCCCAATCCTCCGATGGTCTTCCAAAGCGACGGACGGTAATTCAAATCGTAGGATACGACGGTGCCGTGCCGATTGGCGGCTTTGACCGCTTCCACCGTGAGCGCTGCGGTGGTCTCTGACAATGCGGCGTATATGCCACCCGTGTGGAACCAGCGCACGCCCAGCTTGCCGAAGAGGTGCTCCCAATCGACGTCGCCCGGCTCGAGCTGAGAGGCGGCGGTGTTGCCACGGTCGGGATTTCCCACCGCGCCGCGCACGCCGAATCCGCGCTCGGTGAAATTGAGTCCGTTCCTGACGTTCCGGCCGATGCCATCGTCCTCGCGCCATTGGATGAATTCGGTTGCCACGCCGCCCTGCATGATGAAGTCCTCGATCAGATGGCCGACCTCGTTGTCCACCAATGCGGTCACCACTCCGGTTTTGTAGCCAAAGCATTTCCGCAGACCGCGCGAGGTATTGTATTCGCCGCCGCCTTCCCACGCTTGGAACTGGCGGGCGGTGCGGATGCGGCCTTCGCCGGGATCGAGGCGAAGCATCACCTCGCCGAGCGAGATCTGATCAAAGGCGCATTCGGATTTCGGGCGGATGGTGAGGGACATGGCGGAGGATCTTTTCAGTGTGGAGCGGCAGCCTGGCAAACCGCCGACGGGGCGCTGAGTTGAAGGTGCGCACCCACCTCGTGTAAAGTGACAAACCGTCCTCCATCTCGCGGGACATCTCCCGCCGCGCATGGTTCGCTGCCGTGAGTGGATTTCGGGGAACTCCGGTCGGGCATTCCCCTACCGCACCGCCGATCCCCGATCCGATCCGGCAAGCGAACCTTACAACGCGAACTTCTCCCGCGCCGCGGCTTCGAGGACCGGGATTTTTTCCCTGTCGGGCGCGGCACCGCGGGCCTGGTCCGGCTTGCCGCCGCCCTTGCCGCCTGCGATGGCCGCGAGGTCGCGGAGCAGATCGCCGGCCTTGTGACCGGCAGCGAGCGCGTCCGC
>JBBSJY010000387.1:0-1675 GCA_038256845.1 Verrucomicrobiales bacterium
AACCCAGGGAAACGCCTGGGCCGCCATTTGCGCCCTCGGCGCGCTCGCCACCGGCCGCTGCGTCGGCTTGCAGCTCGACCGCGACATCGACATGGAATCCACCGGCAAGCGCCACCCGTTCCTCGCGAAATACAAAGTCGGCTATCATCCGGACGGCCGCCTCCACGCTGCCGATGTCCAGCTCTACTCCGACGGCGGCTGGTCGCTCGATCTCTCGCTGCCCGTCAACGACCGCGCCCTCTTCCATCTCGATAACTGTTACTACATCCCCCACGTCCGCTTCCGCGGCCAGGTCGCGAAAACCCATGTCACCTCCCACACCGCCTTCCGCGGCTTCGGCGGGCCACAGGGGATGTTGGTCATTGAGGAAATCATCGCCCGCATCGCGATCAAGCTCACGCTCCCGCCCGAGGATGTCCGCCAGCTCAATTTCTATCACGGCAGCGGCGAGACGAACACCACCCACTACGGCGAGGAAATCGAAGGCAACCGCATCGCCCGCATCTGGGGCGAACTCCTGGCCTCCTCCGAGTTCAAGATCCGCCGCGCCGCCGTAGATCGCTGGAACGCGGAACAACCGAACACCAAGCGCGGCCTCGCCATCACCCCGGTGAAATTTGGCATCAGTTTCACCCTCAAGCATTACAACCAAGCCGGTGCGCTCGTCCTCCTCTATGCCGACGGATCCGCCCAAGTGAACCACGGCGGCACCGAGATGGGCCAGGGCCTCCACACGAAGATTCTCGGCGTCGCCATGCGCGAACTCGGCCTCCCCGCCGACCGCATCCGCCTGATGAACACGCGCACCGACAAGGTCCCCAATACCTCCGCCACCGCCGCCAGCTCCGGCTCCGACCTCAACGGCATGGCCGTCGCCGACGCCTGCCGCCAGCTCCGCGACCGCCTCGTCCCGCTCGCGGCGGAAATCCTCAACTGCGCGGAAACCGACGTTCGTTTCGAAGACGGCCAGGTGCACGGCTCCATGGGCATCTCCATCCCCTTCGAAACTCTCACCAACCTCGCCTACACCCGCCGCCTCCAGCTCTCCGCCGCCGGCTTCTACGCCACCCCCGACCTCGAGTGGGACTGGGCAGTCGGCAAGGGCAAGCCCTTCCACTACTACGCCTTCGGAGCCGCCGTTAGCGAAGTCGAGATCGACGGCTTCACCGGCATGCACCACGTCCGCCGCGTGGATATCCTCCACGACGTCGGTGACTCCCTGAATCCCGCCATCGACCGCGGCCAGATCGAAGGCGGCTTCGTCCAAGGCATGGGCTGGCTCACCTCCGAGGAGCTAAAATGGGACAGCACCGGCAAGCTCCTCACCCACAGCGCCAGCACCTACGCCATCCCCGCCTTCAGCGACTGCCCGCCCGACTTCCGCGTCGCCCTCCTCGCCGAGGCCACCCAGCCAAACACCATCCACGGCAGCAAAGCCGTCGGCGAGCCACCGCTCATGCTCGCCATCTCCGTCCGCGAAGCGATCCGCGACGCCCTCGCCGCCTTCGGCGGAAACCCGGATTTCCTTCTGCCATCCCCCTGCACCGCCGAGGCGGTAAAATCGGTGACGGGTTAAACCGCGTGCAAAAGTTGTCGCCGCAGTGACCGACATTTTGCCCCCACGGGGCTGCCACAAGACGTGCGGATCTCCAGTCCGCATCGTGGCTGGAGCGTC
>JBBSJY010000388.1:0-1595 GCA_038256845.1 Verrucomicrobiales bacterium
AAACCGGATCCTCGCTGGCGCGGTGTGGCGTGGATTTTTTCGCCGGGCCAGGGGAACGCCGCGTCTTCAGCCCGCACACCGGCGGAAGCGGGATCCGGCCGGAGAGCGCCGACGGTGCCGGGAAAATCATGATATTTGGAGAAGCCAGATCGGGATGATGGAGATTCGCGGCTTTCATGATGGTGACCGTGGATTTGCAGGCCGCGTGCCTAAACCGCGGGCGAATCATATGTATCTGATTGCAAGTGGCTAAAAGAATCCACATCGGAACTGGCATCCTCGGGAAAGCGGATATCCCGCAGATCTTGCATCGGATTCCCCGCAACTATTGATGGGTGGACCGTGGCCGGTGTCACTGATTCACTCCATATCTAGGCGGGATTCAGGCGGGATCTGATTTCCACTCGGTCTCAGCAAAACAGATGAATGGCCTATCTGGCCGACCTGGTCAGGCAGCTCCGTGGGAAGCAGGCTGCAAGCGGGCATGACATTCTCTCGCGCACTCCGCTGCGGTCTCGACATCCGAACCGGTAAGGTCTCTCATTAATCGTAGGCCTGTAGCAGGGAGCCGCGTCTCAGGAAGTCGAACTCCCCGAAATGAATCTCTCGAAAATCCACAAGGTTCCCGCGGGCGAAGCAACCCCTTTCCCCGACCTCCGATCCGGCCCACCGCTGTTTCAAGAGCCTCCCGCCAAAAGCAAAACCCCAGAGCCATCGGCAACTTGAGCGACGCCGTCCACTGACCACCATGAACCCGATCAATGCAAAACCCACGACCAACCCGGAAGCGCGGATTGCCGAACTGGTGCAGGCGATCCACGCGGCCGAGGCCGAGCTGCAGCAGATGACGGGCGGCCAACTGGAAGAGGTGGTCACGCCGGGGCAGCAGCCGTATCTGCTGCGGGAGGCGCGGGAAAAATTGCGTACGAGCGAGGCCGTCCAGCGCGCGCTCGCCGAAACCCAGATCGGCATCCTCAACGCCCTGCCGGCCCACATTGCCCTGCTGGACGGCAACGGCGTCATCATGATGGTAAACGAGGCCTGGCGGCTCTTTGCCTCGGCCAATGTGCTGCAAAGCCCGGATTTTTTCGTGGGGCAGAATTATATCGGGGTGTGCGAGGCCGCGCACGGCGAGTGCTCCGAGGAGTCGCAGGCCGTGGCCCGGGGCATCCGGCGGGTGTTGACCGGCGCGGAAAAATTTTTCGCGCTGGAGTATCCGTGCCATTCGCCCACGGAGAAACGCTGGTTCCGGCTGATGGTGACGCCGCTAAACGACCAGGCGGGCGCGGGTGCCGTGGTGATGCATGTGAATGTGACCGAGCGCCGGCTGGCGGAGGACGCCCTGCGGGAAAGGGAGCGGGAACAGCGCCAGCTGGCGGAAGCCCTGACGGCGGAAACGCAACGCCTCCATGAATCGCAGGCGGTGGCGAACGTGGGCAGTTGGGAGACGAATCTAGCCACCCTCGAAGTCACGTGGACGGAGGAGACGTATCGGATCTTTGAGGTCAGCCCGGGTGAATTCCAGCCCAGCCATCAAAGATTCATGGAGATGGTACATCCGGACGACCGGGCGAAAGTGGACGCGGCCTTCGCCA
>JBBSJY010000389.1:0-1570 GCA_038256845.1 Verrucomicrobiales bacterium
AGACGGAGAGTTCGTGGCCCGCAGCCTCGACGAGCGGGCGGCTGGTCTCGATGGCCATTTCGAAGACAGTCCGGACGGTCGTCCGCTCGAGCAGCAGTTCCATCTGGCCGCGGCTGACGCGGGAAACGTCCATGAGGTCGTCCACGAGGCGAACCATCTGGCCGAGCTGGCGCTCCATCATGTCGCGGGCGGTCCGGGCCTGGTCGCCATCTGCCGAGAGTTTGAGGATCTGGAGGCCGGTCCGGATGGGGGCGAGCGGGTTTCTCAATTCGTGGGCGAGGGTGGCTAGGAATTCGTCCTTGCGCTTGTCCTGATCGCGCAGCGAATCGTAGAGCCGGGCGTTTTCCAATCCCACCGAGGCGGTGGCAGCGAGTTGGGCGAGCACGGCCTCGTCCTCCGGAGTGAATTCCCCGTCCCGCTTGTCGGAGAGCTGGACGATGCCGAGATTCCGCCCGCCGTGGCCGATCAGCGGGACGCCGAGCCAGCCGCGGGTCGGCAGGGGCGCGGCTTCCCCGCCGTGGCTGCCGCTCCACCTGGGATGGCTTTCGACCTCGGCTTCCGTGAGGCGCAGCGGTTGGTTGGTACGGCAGACATGGGCGGAGAGGCCGTCGGGCCGCAGCTCGCGATCCCTGTATGCGGAATATTTTTCAGAAAGGGAAACGGCGCTGACGTCCTTGTCATACTCGTCCCGGCGGGTGAGCGAGGTGAGCGCGATGTGTGTGCCGAGGATGCGGCGCGCTTCTTCGGAAAGCACGCGGGTGATGCTTTCCACCGAGAGGACGGCATTGATCGAGTGCGAGGCTCCCGCCACCTGGCTCAACAGACCGGCGCGGTTTTTCTCGGCCGCAGCCAAGGCGGCGAGGCGTTCCTCGGCCTCTTTCTGCTCCGTGATGTCGGTATTGGTCCCGAACCAGAACAGGATTTCCCCGCCCGGATCGCGGAAGGGATTGACGAGGGTGAGGAAGTGCCGGAATGCTCCGTCGGCTCCTTTCAGCGGGAAAACCATGCTGAACGGCTTGCCCGTATCGATGGATTCCTGCCAACGGGAGAGCACTTTGAGCAGCTCGCCGGGGTGGTGGACATCCTTCCAGCCCCAGCCATCCATTTCCCTGGCGGTCTTGCCTGTGTAGTCGTACCAGCGCCGGTTATACCAGAAAATGTGGCCGTCCTTGCGGGCCATCCACGCGAGGTTCGGGATCGTATCGGCGAGCAGACGGAAGCGCTCCTCGCTGTCTTTCAGGGCTTCCGCAGCGCGTTTGATTTCCGTCACGTCCCTCAGGAAGCCGGTGAAACTCGCAGGCTCACCCGGATTCTGGGTGACGGTGAGTTCGCAATCGAAACGCTCGCCACCGTTCCGGATAGCCTGCAGCTCCAGGCGGCGGTCCAGGACGCGCGCATCGCCGCCCGCCAGATAGCGCCGCATCCCTTCGCGGTGCCGCTCCCGGTAGTCCGGCGGGATGATCGTATCGCTCAGGTCGCGCCCGAGCACGTCGGATTTTTGATACCCAAAGGTGCGTTCGGCGGCGGGATTGAACTCGGTGATCCGGCCATCCGCGTCCATGCCGATGAT